>NZ_JAIWYL010000011.1:0-245306 GCF_020515535.1 Pseudomonas sp. MWU16-30322 | reverse complement strand
CGCCCACAAAAAAAGCCCGGCAGCGCTACCGGGCTTCTTTATTTGCGATTAACGGGCGAGGCGCGATAACGCTTCATCCGTTTCCTGCTCTGCTGTGCGGACGCCGTGAATCAGCGGCCCATAACGCCGGCTGAACTCCCAGTTGTACGGCACGCGATCCTTGCTGACACCGTTATCCCAGTTCACCGACCAGGTCATCAGCCCTTTGATCGGCAGCCCTTTGATCGCCAGACGCTTGAGCGCATTGCCCACTGCGGTGCTGTCGATCACATAACCGGTGGCGGCCGCATCGACGTTGGCCGGCAGGCCGATGACGAATTTGTCCGCCGGGATTTTGGTGAAACCGCGGGTCCCGGTCACCAGACTTTCGGTCAGGTAATAGAGGAAGTCCTCTTTCAGCGCATCATTGTTCTGCGCGATCCACGCGCCATTGCCGTTATTGGCTTCCGGCACCCAGACCCCGTCGCCGCCCTGGTTGTAGAACTGCGGGGCGATGAAGTCGTAATAGCCTTCGAGTGCCTGCAGGTAACCAACGTATTTGCCGTTGGTGGTCAGGTACGGAAACTCCGGGGCCATGCTGATGATGAAGTGCTTGCCCTGGCCTGCGTAGTGATCCTTGACCAGTTTCAGCGCGGCTGGTAGCACGGTCTTGTTGGCAGCGAAATCAATCGCGCTCTGTTCAAGATCGATGTCCAACCCATCGAAGCCGTAGGTTTCCACCATACGGATGATTTCATTGGCCAGCGGTTGCTCCTGCCCGCTGCGCAATTCGATGTGTGCATCGGCGCCCCCCAGGGACAGCAGCACCGCCCGCCCCTGGCTGTTGAGTACGCCGACCTGACGCCGGAACTCGGCATCGGAGACGTTGTACGGCTTGAAAGTCGGAATTCCGCTGCCCTTCATGAACGCCACCGCGATCACGTTGTACTCCTTGGGCACGGCTTCCAGAGCGATCTCGGCGAATCGGCCCTGGCGATAGCCGTCACTCGGACCCGCCGGCCAGTTGTGCCAGAAGCCCATGAGTATTTTTTTGCCGGCGATGCTCGGCATCAGCGAGGCCGCGTCGGCCGCCTGGTTTTGCACTAGCGTGAAGTCGATATTTGACATGTTCTAATCCTTCAGAACCTGTGGGTTGAGCGTAACGCCGTTATTTGAAGTCGACGTCGAACGCCTGATAGAACGCGTTGCCGGTGTTGGCGACGATCCACATCAACACGATGACGTGACGACCTTTTTTATTGGCCGGCAATTTCACCGAATGATTGACCTTGGCCTTCAATTCCCCCGGATAGCTGTAATACGGCACTTGAGTGTAGAAGTCTTCGGCGAAAGGCTGCGCCTCGAGCTGTGCACGGGAAATCCGCTGTTTCGGATCCCAGCCATCCTTGGTGATCATCCAGCGATAGCCGCGGGTGGTGTGCGGCGCGGTGTATTCCCACTTCACTTCCAGTGTCTGGCCCGGGGTAACGCTAAGCAGCGGCCAGTTGAACGGACGGTTGAGCTTCTTGCTCATTTCCTCATCGGTGAAGTTTACGCAGTCACGGGCATCGGTCTTGCCGCCGCTGAGAATGTAACCATCGGCGGGCGGTGTGACGCTGTCACTGTCGCTGCCATAGGGAGCAGGAAAAGGCCCTGCCACGAGCGCCGGGAAGTTCTTGCCGCCTTCCATTTCGTTGACCTGCCAGGCACCGAGCAATCCTTGCTCGATGGCTACCGCACCGCGGCTGGCTGGAGAGGTGACGCGACCGTGTCGCAGTTGGGTTTGAGCTTGTGGTTGATTCATGTTTTTTCACTCCGTTGATTTAAGAACTCTCCTGTCCGAGGAGAGGCCTTCAAGCTAACGGAGGTGGTTTTTTTGTCCATCGGCGGTTTTGTCGCAGGCAATCGACCGCCCGCATTGAAAACACCGAAAATACTGGATGTATATCCAGTCAATTGAGACAACACCCACCTGATGCATGGCTAAAGGCCTACACGCCAACACAGCAAAAACCTGCATTCACCACTCACTCCAGTTGTGCCTGGTATTCCTTTTCGTACTGCCCGGCGAGCTGTTCTTTTTGCTTGTCGTCAAGCAACTTGCCTGCCATCTGGAAGAACTTCTGTTCCTCTTCCTTGAGATGGTGATGAACCTTGTCCGAGAGCTTCTTGGCGGTCGCCAGCCACGCCGGACTGGACATCTCGGTCTCGTCCAGCTCTTCCATCATCTCGTCCATTTCATGGTGCTCGGAGATGGCATGGCGACTGAGGTCGACACCGTTGTCGAATTCCATCAGCGGGATGTAGAAGTGGCGTTCTTCGGCGGTTTCATGGGCCTGCAGTTCAGCCTTGAGCTGCTTGTAGGCCTCAACCCGCTCCGGAGTATCACCGCTGGTTTCGACCAGGGCTTTGGCGTAGCTGCGCTGGCGGTCATGGCTTTCGCGAAGGGCTTCGAAAATATTCATGGGGTGATCCTCATCAGTCGCGTTCGGAAATGACGCTGTAAAACCTAGACCCCGACGTCTCAGCGACGGTTCCAAAGGCTTGAGGAAGGACTTGGAGGACGCCCCCCCGGCAGGATAGGCTGCGGATTCACCTCACAAGGAAGTTGCGCATGACGTTACGAATCGAGCTGTCGCAGAACCCCACGGAAGAACAACGCAAGGCCATTCTCGAGCCTTTGATTGCGTATAACGACGCCCAGACCGGTGGTTCCGTGTCAGAACCCTTCGCCCTGCTGGTGCGCGATGAACACGACGCGATTCTCGGCGGTTTGTATGGCCGGGTGATTTTTACCTGGATGTACATTGAGTTGCTGTGCGTCCCGGAACAGGGCCGCGGACAACGCATCGGCTCGGAACTGATGGCCATGGCGGAAAATCTGGCCCGAGAGAAGAACTGCCTGGGCATCTGGCTGGACACCTTCGATTTTCAGGCGCCGGAGTTTTACAAGAAGTTGGGATTCAGCCAGTTTGGCGAGATCGTCGACTACCCGCCGGGGCATAGCCGTCATTATTTCCAGAAGCGATTGATCGGCTGAATGCACTGGCCCCATCGCGAGCAGGCTCACTCCTACACTGGATTTGTATTTGTCACCAATCCTGTAGAAGCGAGCGTGCTCGCGATGGCGGCAGCCGCCTCAACGCAAGATCAAAGACAGGTCGCCAACCCCGCCAACCGGCGCTTGGCGACAAAATCATCCTTCTGCACGTAATAATTGAGCACGGTCCCCGACGCATCGCTGGTCACGTCGACAAACGACTCCGCCGAACGCGTATACACCGTCGAACCACCCTTCTTGCCCGGTTGCAGATAGGCCCCCGCATCCACGCCAAACACCGCTTCGTCCTGCCAGGCGAATTGCACGCACTGGGCCACGACTTGCTCGGGCTTGTCCGAGGTCAGAACCTTGTAAGGTGCTTTGGTGCGAGAATCATCCATCACCGAACCCGCGCAGCCAGCCAGCACGGTCGCGGCCAGCGCTACCATCAGAATTCGCATTGCATTCGCTCATTCAGAAAAAAGCGGACTGTATCACCGCAACAGGCAAAATCGTTCTGCTTTACTGCATTTATAGCGCGACACGCATCGGCCGCTCCGGCACCCTAGGGTCATCAGCCTCACAAGGAACACACATGGCGCCCACCGATCAGCGACATGAACAAGCCCTGAAACTGTTTCTCGACGCGCGCCCCGACCTGCGCGAAACCCTCGATCATCTCAATCCGCTGCTGGCCCAGGCCAAGGGCGAAACCCCGGCGCAGTATCGTGAAGAACGCCTGCACGAAGCCTTCGAGGCCGAGGCGGAGCATCAAGGCCTGTTCGCCTGGGAACTGACCTTGCTCCTGACGGCGGCAACGCCCGAGGACTATCAGGCCCAGCGCATGGAGGTGCACCGCGAGGTGGCGGAAATGGCGCACATGAGCTGGCCGGACTATTGCGACCTGTATGGGTTAGAACCGTAACCGCCGCTCAAGGATATCGCCGCCGATGCTGCCTTCGACCTCGACTCACCGCGCCACGTCCGGACATCTGCACCGGCAGAAATGGCGTGGCCGTATCGGTCTGGCACTGGTGGCCAGTCTGTCGGTGCTGGCGGGCATGACCGACGCGATCGGCTTCATGGCCAGCGGCGATTTCGTTTCGTTCATGAGCGGCAACACCACGCGGCTGGCGGTGGCGATCAGTGACGGCGACCTCGGACTGACGCTGCGCCTGATCATCCTCGTCGTCACCTTCGTGTTCGGTAATGCCTTGGGGATCGTGATCGGGCGCCTCGGTGGTCGGCGCACATTGCCCTTGTTGCTGTGCATCGCCACCTTGCTCTGCCTGGCGGCCGCCTGGCCATATGACACGCAACTGCCGGCGCTGCTCGCGGCGATCATCGCGATGGGCATGCTCAACGCGGCGGTCGAGGAAGTGAACGGTCTGCCGGTCGGCCTGACCTACGTGACCGGAGCGTTGTCGCGGTTCGGCCGTGGACTGGGGCGCTGGATGCTCGGCGAACGCCGTAACGGCTGGCGGGTACAACTGGTGCCATGGAGCGGGATGTTCATCGGCGCGATTCTCGGCGCGGTGCTGGAACAGCATTTCGGGCTTCGGGCATTGTTCGCCAGCGGCTTGCTGGCTGCTGTACTGGGCGTGCTGTCCCTGAGCATTCCGCGGCGTTGGCAACTGGGCTATATGCCCCGCTGAAATACGATTCTGTAGGAGCGGGCTTGCTCGCGAAAGCGGTGCATCAGTCAAAGATGTTTTGAATGACCCAACGACTTCGCGAGCAAGCCCGCTCCCACAGAGGGCATGTGCTTCACTTGGTTTCGCGGCTGCCTTCATAAAGCATTATCATGGCCGCAGTTTTGCTGATCGAGTCCGTCATGAAGTTCGCCATCGCGCTGTTTTCCGCCGCCCATGCGCCCTCCTCGCGCCGTGCCCTGCTGTTTGCGCAGGCTGCGCTGGCCGGCGGGCATGAGATTGTCCGGCTGTTTTTCTATCAGGACGGCGTCTACAACGCCTCCGACGCGGTGGTCACCCCGCAGGACGAACTGGACCTGCCCAAACAGTGGCGCGCGTTCATCAGCGAGCAGCAACTGGACGGCGTGGTGTGCATCGCCGCCGCCCTGCGCCGTGGTGTGCTGAATGACGAAGAAGCCAAACGCTACCAGCGTGATGCCGTCGCGGTCAGCGCGCCGTGGGAATTGTCCGGCCTCGGCCAGTTGCACGATGCGGTGCAGGACGCCGATCGACTGATCTGTTTCGGAGGCACGTGAGATGGCCAAATCGCTGTTGATCATCAGCCGCCAGTCGCCGTGGTCCGGCCCCGGCGCCCGCGAAGCGCTGGACATCGTGCTGGCCGGCGGCGCGTTCGATCTGCCGATCGGCCTGCTGTTTCTCGACGACGGCGTGCTGCAACTGGCCGCTGGACAGAACGCCAAGGCCCTGCAACAGAAAGACCTCAGCGCCAACCTGCAGGCGCTGCCGATGTTCGGCGTTGAAGAACTGTTCTACTGCGCCGACAGCGCCAGCCATCGTGGCCTGAGCAGTCTGTCGCTGGACGAAGCGCAACCACTCGGCGCCAGCGAAATCACCGCCCTCATTGACCGTTACGACCAGGTGATCACCCTCTGATGTCGACTTTGCATGTGTTGTCTCATTCCCCGTTCGGCGACGATCGCCTGAGCAGTTGCCTGCGCGTGATCGGCGCTGCCGACGCCCTGCTGTTATCCGGCGATGCCGTTTACGCGCTGCAATCTGGCACCGCGCCGTTCAACACGCTGAACGAGCGCCGGGTCAAGCTGTTCGCCCTCGCCGAAGACCTGCAGGCCCGTGCCATCGTTGTTCCCGACTGGGCCGAAGCCATCGATTACCCGGCCTTCGTCGAACTGTCGATCCACCACGACAAGGTCAACAGCTGGCTATGAACTCCATGACTGTCGGCGCCCGCGCCATCGAACTGGACAAGGACGGCTTTCTGGTCGACCTCGACGACTGGTCCCATGACGTCGCCAGCGCCCTCGCCGCCGCCGAAGACATCGAACTGACGGCGGAACACTGGGAAGTCCTCGAACTGCTGCGCAGCTTCTACGCAGAATTCCAGCTGTCCCCGGCCACCCGCCCGCTGATCAAGTACACCGCACTCAAACTCGGCCCGGACAAAGGCAACAGCCTGCACCTGAACCGACTGTTCAAAGGCACCCCTGCCAAACTCGCCGCGAAACTGGCGGGCCTGCCCAAACCGACGAATTGCTTATGACCGACTTTCCAGCGCTGACCCTCGAAACGCCCGCCGAACACCCGTTCGCACCATTCGTGCGGATCCTCGGCAAGGGCAAGCGCGGTGCCCGCGACCTGACCCGCGAGGAAGCACGGGAAGCCATGGGCATGGTGCTCGACGACAAAGTCGAAGACACCCAGCTCGGGGCCTTTCTGATGCTGCTGCGGCACAAGGAAGAAAGCGCCGAGGAAATGGCCGGTTTCACCGAAGCCCTCCGCGAGCGCCTGTCAGCACCAACGCTGAACGTCGATCTGGACTGGCCGACCTACGCCGGCAAGAAGCGCCATCTGCCGTGGTATCTGCTGTCGGCCAAGTGCCTGGCGCAAAACGGCGTGCGGATTTTCATGCACGGCGGCGGCGCGCATACCGCCGGACGGATGTACACCGAACAACTGCTTGGCGAGTTGAACATTCCGCTGTGCCGCACCTGGCAGCAGGTCGGCAGCGCGCTGGACAACGGCGGTCTGGCGTTCATGCCGCTGATGGACTGGGCGCCGCAGTTACAGAAGATGATCGACCTGCGCAACACCATGGGCCTGCGTTCGCCGATCCATTCGCTGGCACGGATTCTCAATCCGCTGCACGCGCGTTGTGGCCTGCAGAGCATTTTCCACCCGGGCTATCAAGCGGTGCATCGCGAGGCCAGCGGTCTGCTCGGCGACACGGCGATCGTGGTCAAGGGCGATGGCGGCGAAATCGAGATCAACCCGGATGCCGACAGCCACCTTTATGGCACCACAGGCGGCGAGAGCTGGGACGAGGAATGGCCGCAACTGTCGAGCCAGCGCCACGTCAAACCGTCCTCGCTGGATGTCGAGCATTTGAAAGCGGTTTGGCGCGGCGAGGTGGTCGACAGCTATCCGCAGTTGGCGCTGATCTCGACCATGGCCTTGGCCCTGCGCGGTCTCGGTCAAAGTCGCGAGCAAGCGTTCGAAACCGCCGAGCAATACTGGGCTGCACGTAACAAATCGATTTAACCGATCATCGACGCCCGATCTTTGCGCTTTTTGTTCGAACTCATCGGAATAGACTCGGCTCCAACGCTTATTGGATTCAGGAGTCTTGATCATGGGTTTACTCGTCGACGGCCACTGGCAGGACAAGTGGTACGAAAGCAGCAAGGACGGCGCGTTCCAGCGCGAACAGGCGCAGCGCCGTCACTGGGTCACCACTGACGGCCGGCCAGGGCCTAGCGGTGAAGGCGGTTTCGCCGCCGAAGCCGGGCGCTATCACCTTTATGTTTCCCTCGCCTGCCCCTGGGCGCATCGCACGCTGATCCTGCGCAAGCTCAAAGGCCTGGAAAGCCTGATCGACGTCTCCGTGGTCAGTTGGCTGATGCTGGAAAACGGCTGGACCTTCGACAAGGCCCACGGCTCGACTGGCGACAAGCTCGATCACTTCGATTTCATGCACCAGCGCTACACCGCCGACACGCCCGACTACACCGGCCGCGTCACCGTGCCGGTGCTGTGGGACAAAAAACTCAAGCGCATCGTCAGCAATGAATCGGCGGAAATCATCCGCATGTTCAACAGCGCCTTCGATGACCTGACCGGTAACGAGCTGGACTTCTACCCCGCGCCGTTACGCGGCGAGATCGATGCACTGAACGAACGTATTTATCCGGCGGTGAACAATGGCGTGTATCGCGCCGGTTTCGCCACCTCGCAACAGGCTTATGAAGAGGCGTTCGATGAGGTGTTTGCCGAGCTGGATCACTTGGAACGGGTGCTGGGCGCCAATCGCTATCTGACGGGTGAATACCTGACCGAGGCCGATGTGCGACTGTTCACCACGATGATTCGCTTCGATGCGGTGTACCACGGACACTTCAAGTGCAATCTGCGGCGGATTGCTGATTATCCGAACCTGTCGAACTGGCTGCGTGAGCTGTATCAGTGGCCGGGGATTGGCGAGACGGTGGATTTTCAGCACATCAAAAATCACTACTACGGTAGCCACAAGACCATCAATCCGACGGGGATTGTGCCGAAGGGGCCGAAGCAGGATTTCACCATCGCTCATGATCGGGAGCGGCTGAGCGGGAAGGGAGTTTGGCGGCGGGGTTAATTGATTCGGTGTTTTTGAGGGCCTCTTCGCGAGCAAGCCCGCTACCACATTGGATTTGCGCATGACACAGATCCAATGTGGGAGCGGGCTTGCTCGCGAATGAGGGCAACTCGGTTTTCAGACTTGCGCCTGAGCCCCTTCAAACCACGCCAGTTTCTCGCGCAACTGCACCACTTCACCGACGATAACCAGCGTCGGCGCATGCACTTCATGCTCCGCCACCAGGCGTGGCAGGTCGGCCAGCGTGCCAGTAAAGACCCGCTGATTGACCGTAGTGCCCTGCTGGATCAACGCCGCCGGAGTGTCCGCCGAACGACCATGCTTGATCAGTTGCTCGCAGATCACCGGCAAGCCCACCAGGCCCATGTAGAACACCAGCGTCTGCGCCGGAGCGACGAGGTCGGCCCAAGGCAGATCGGTGGAACCGTCCTTCAGGTGCCCGGTGACGAAGCGCACCGACTGCGCGTAATCGCGATGGGTCAGCGGAATCCCGGCATACGCCGCGCAACCGCTGGCCGCCGTGATACCCGGCACCACCTGGAACGGAATGTCGTGGGCCGCCAGCTCTTCGATCTCTTCACCGCCGCGACCAAAGATGAACGGATCACCGCCCTTCAAGCGCACCACGCGTTTGCCGGCCTTGGCCAGATCGACCAGTTGCTGGTTGATCTGATCCTGTGGCACCGCGTGATCAGAGCGACGCTTGCCGACGTAGACGCGCTCGGCATCGCGACGGCACAGTTCAAGAATCGCCGGAGCGACCAAACGGTCGTACAGCACCACGTCGGCTTGCTGCATCAGGCGCAAGGCGCGGAAGGTCAGCAGATCCGGATCACCCGGCCCCGCCCCCACCAGATACACCTCACCGGTGGTGATCGCCGCTTCGCCATCGATCTTGGCTTGCAACAGACGCTCGGCTTCGCTGCCCTGCCCGGCCAGTTGCCGATCGGCAATCGGCCCCTGAAACACGTCTTCCCAGAAACCACGACGTTGCTGCACATCCGGAAACAGGTTTTTCACCTGATTACGGAAACGTGCGGCCAGTCTGGCCAATTGGCCATAAGTTGAGGGAATCCAGGTTTCGATCTTGGCGCGAATCAGACGCGCCAGCACCGGCGCATCGCCGCCGCTGGACACCGCGATGATCAGCGGCGAGCGATCGACGATCGCCGGGAAGATCACGCTGCACAGCTGCGGCGCGTCGACCACATTGACCGGCACGCAACGCCGATGGGCATCGCTGGAGACTTGAGCGTTGAGCGTTTCGTCGTCGGTGGCGGCGATGATCAGCCCGCAACCGTCCAGATCCGCTTCCACGTAACCACGCAGCAGACATTCGCCACCGCTGGCGCTGACCAGTTCGCGCAGTTGCGCTTCGATTTCAGGTGCGACCACCCGCAGCAGCGCACCGGCATCGGCCAGCAGGCGGGATTTGCGCAAGGCAATTTCCCCCCCACCGACCACCAACACACGACTGCCGCGCAGGTTGTGAAACAGCGGCAGATATTTCATTTAGCCGATGACCTCAAGGCCACCCATGTACGGCTTCAGTACGTCCGGCACGCGGATCGAACCGTCGGCCTGCTGGTAGTTTTCCAGCACCGCCACCAGCGTACGACCGACCGCCAGGCCGGAACCGTTCAGAGTGTGCACCAGCTCAGGCTTGCCGGTTTCCGGGTTGCGGAAACGCGCCTGCATGCGGCGGGCCTGGAAGTCGCCGCAGTTGGAGCACGACGAGATTTCGCGGTACTTGTCCTGGCTCGGAATCCACACTTCGAGATCGTAGGTCTTGACGGCGCTGAAGCCCATGTCGCCGGTGCACAGCGCCAGGGTGCGGTAAGGCAGACCCAGCAGCTGCAGGACTTTTTCGGCGTTGGCGGTCAGGCCTTCCAGCGCTTCCATCGACGTCGACGGCTCGACGATCTGCACCATTTCAACTTTGTCGAACTGGTGCTGACGGATCATCCCGCGAGTGTCGCGACCCGACGCGCCGGCTTCGCTGCGGAAGCACGGGGTGTGGGCGACGAACTTGATCGGCAACAGTTTCGAGTCGACGATTTCGCCGGCCACGATGTTGGTCAACGACACTTCGGCGGTCGGAATCAGGTACAGATCGGCTTCGCCTTCGCGAGCGATCTTGAACAGGTCTTCCTCGAACTTCGGCAGTTGACCGGTGCCTTGCAGCGCCGGGGCCTGAACCAGATAAGGCGTGTAGGCCTCTTCGTAGCCATGCTCGTTGACGTGCAGGTTGATCATGAACTGCGCCAGGGCGCGGTGCAGACGGGCGATCGGTCCGCGCAGCAGGGCGAAACGCGCGCCAGACAGCTTGGCTGCGGTTTCAAAGTCCAGCCAGCCGAACTTCTCACCCAGTGCGACGTGGTCTTTCACTTCGAAATCGAACTGCGTCGGGGTGCCCCAGCGGCGCACTTCGACGTTGTCGTCTTCGTCTTTGCCGACCGGTACCGATTCGTGCGGCAGGTTGGGGATACCCAGCAGGATCGAGTCCAGCTCGGTCTGGATCGCGTCCAGCTCGACTTTACCGGCACTCAGCTCGCCCGCCATACGCTCGACGTCCGCCATCAGCGGCGCGATGTCTTCGCCGCGCTGCTTGGCCTGACCGATGGATTTGGAACGCGCGTTACGCTCAGCCTGCAGTGCTTCGGTGCGGGTCTGGACGGTCTTGCGCTGTTCTTCCAGCGCTTCGATGCGCGCGGTATCCAGGGCAAAGCCACGGGAAGCCAGGCGGTCCGCTACGTCCTGAAGGTTGCTACGTAACAGTTTGGAATCGAGCATGTCGGTTTCTCGTTATCAAAGTTTGGTCAGGGACAGGCCGGCCCATGTCGCGAGCAGCCCGCCGAATACGCTGATTGCCGCATAGCCCAGGGCCAGCGGCACTTGCCCGCTTTCCAGCAGACGCACCGTATCCAGTGAAAAGGATGAAAAAGTCGTCAGCCCCCCGAGGAAGCCGACCATCAACCCGGCACGCACCTCGATCGGCACCTCCGGGCGTATCAGAAACAGGCCGTACAACACGCCAATCAGCAGACAGCCCACGATATTAACGGCCAGCGTCGCGGTATAGAAGTGCCGCGGCCAATTGGCGTTGACCCAATTGCCGGTGGCGAAGCGCAACAGGGTGCCGGCAATTCCGCCGACGGAGACCGCAACGATCAATGGAAGCACTATTTTCTCCGCTGTCTTGGGCTTAAACGGTCGAGTTGGGCGAGGTGGTTGAGCTTCTCGCCGATCTTCAATTCCAGGCCACGGGGCACCGGTTGGTAGAACGGAATCGGTTCGAGCTCTTCCGGGAAATAGTCTTCGCCGGCGGCATAGGCGTCCGGCTCGTCGTGGGCGTAGCGATATTCGTCGCCATAGCCCAACTGCTTCATCAGCTTGGTTGGGGCATTGCGCAAGTGCAGCGGCACTTCCAGCGAACCGTATTCGGCAGCGGCGCGCAGCGCAGTCTTGAAACCCATGTACACCGCATTGCTTTTCGGCGCACAGGCCAGATAGGTGATGGCCTGGGCCACCGCCAACTCGCCTTCCGGACTGCCGAGGCGCTCCTGCACTTCCCACGCCGCCAGGCACAGGCTCAGGGCACGCGGGTCGGCATTGCCGATGTCTTCGCTGGCCATGCGCACCACACGCCGCGCCAGGTACAACGGATCACAGCCGCCGTCGATCATTCGCGCGAACCAGTACAGCGCGCCATCGGGGTTGGAACCGCGTACCGATTTGTGCAGCGCCGAGATCTGGTCGTAGAACGCTTCGCCGCCCTTGTCGAAGCGTCGCCGGGTGTCGCCGAGCAGGCTTTGCAGCAACTCGGTGCCCATCTCGCTGTTGTCTTCGGCCAGATCCGAGGCGTTCTCCAGCAGATTGAGCAGGCGCCGGCCATCGCCATCGGCGGCCGACAGCAGCATCTGGAAGCCTTCATCGCTGAGGGTCAGGTTGCGTTTGCCCAGCCCGCGCTCTTCGGTGAGCGCGCGGTGCACCAGTTTGCGCAGCGCCGTTTCGTCTAGGCTTTTCAGCACATAGACACGGGCCCGCGACAACAGCGCGTTGTTCAATTCAAACGAAGGGTTTTCGGTGGTGGCGCCGATGAAAATCAGCGTGCCGTCCTCAACATACGGCAGGAACGCATCCTGCTGCGACTTGTTGAAACGGTGCACTTCATCGACGAACAGAATCGTGCGCTTGCCATACTGGCCGGCCTGCTGCTTGGCGATTTCCACCGCCTGGCGGATCTCCTTGACCCCGGCAAGTACCGCCGAGACCGTTTCGAAGTGCGCATCCGAGACTTCCGCGAGCAAGCGCGCGAGGGTGGTCTTGCCCACGCCCGGCGGCCCCCAGAAGATCATCGAATGCAGGGCACCCTGCTCCAGCGCCTCACGCAGAGGCTTGCCGCGAGCGAGCACGTGTTCCTGACCGACGTACTCATCCAGATTGGTCGCGCGCAAACGCGCGGCCAGTGGCTGGGCAATCGGTGCACTGCGAAACAGATCCATCACGTAGCGTTGAAACCTCTGATTATCTGAAACCTGGGGTAAACCCTGTGGCGAGGGAGCTTGCTCCCGCTGGACTGCGCAGCAGTCCCCGCTTTTGATTCAAGAGCGGGGCCGCTTCGCGCCCCAGCGGGAGCAAGCTCCCTCGCCACAAAAGCTCCAAGCCACAACAGCCCAACCCGGGATCCGGGGTTTATTCCTGGATAACGTCAGCACCCTTCGGGACGTCGAACTTGAACTTCGACGCCGAGACAGGTTCGTTGGCCTTGACCGCGGTGAACAGGATGTTGGTGCGCTGGCCGACGCTGTCGATCAGTTGCATGTCATTGACCAAACCGTTGCGGAACGACAGGCGCAGGCTGTCGAACAGGGTGTCCTTGGTCTTCGGCTTGAGGGTGAAGTCGATCACGCCGCCCGCCTCTTTCGCGCTGATCTCAAAGCTCTGGCTGATCTTCGACACATCACCGGACAGCAGCAGCGCCGGGGTCTGGGTCAGACGCTCGTCGAGCTTCTTGATGGTGGCCTGTTCCAGGTCCGGGTCCCACAGGGTGACTCTCTTGCCATCGGAGACCATGGTCTGCTCGTTTGGCGCTTCGGTGTGCCAGTAGAACAGGCCCGGACGCTGCAGAACCATATCACCGCGAGTTTCCTGCAACTGCGTGCCGCTGCCGTCGAGGGTCAGCTGGGAAAAATTCGCGGTCAGGGTTTTCGATGTTTCCAGCAATTGGGTCAGACGCGCCACGTCCTTGTCATCGGCGTGGGCCGTGAAAGTGGTCAGCGCCAGTACTGGCAACAGCATGCGGATAAGACGCATGGGAGTCCTCTTGAATACTTGTGGGGAGGGGACGGCGCGTCATTGCGCCATCCTTTGTTGCAAATCGGAGCGGCCGAATCAGTCGCGCATCGGCCCCGGGGCCAGCACTTCACGCGAACCGTTGGTGTTCATCGAAGTCACCACGCCGGCCATTTCCATGGCTTCGATCATGCGCGCAGCGCGGTTGTAACCGATCTTCAGCTTGCGCTGTACCGCGGAAATCGACGCCCGGCGGCTTTCCAGCACGAACTGCACGGCTTCGTCATACAGCGCGTCGGTCTCCGGATCATCACCGTCGCCGCCACCGCTGCTACCTTCAAAACCGCTGCCCGCCTCTTCGACACCGTTGAGGATGTCATCGTTGTATTCCGGTGCGCCACGCAGTTTCCAGGCTTCCACCACGCGGTGTACTTCATCGTCGGAAACGAACGCGCCGTGAACCCGGATCGGCAGGCTGGTGCCCGGCGGCATGTAGAGCATGTCACCGTGACCGAGCAGTTGCTCGGCACCGCCCTGGTCGATGATGGTCCGCGAGTCGATCTTGCTCGACACCTGGAACGCCATCCGCGTCGGAATGTTGGCCTTGATCAGACCGGTGATCACGTCCACCGAAGGACGCTGGGTCGCGAGGATCAAGTGAATACCGGCAGCACGCGCCTTCTGCGCGATACGGGCGATCAGTTCTTCAACCTTCTTGCCGACGATCATCATCATGTCGGCGAATTCGTCGACGACCACGACGATGGTCGGCAGCTTCTGCAGCAGCGGCGCTTCGTCGTGGATGCTTTCGCGCTTGTACAGCGGATCGCTCAACGGCTCGCCGGCGTCCTGCGCTTCCTTGACCTTGGCGTTGAAGCCGGACAGGTTACGCACGCCCATCTTCGCCATCAGCTTGTAGCGGCGCTCCATCTCGGCAACGCTCCAGCGCAGGGCGTTGGCAGCGTCCTTCATGTCGGTGACCACTGGGCACAGCAGGTGCGGAATGCCTTCGTAGATCGACAGCTCGAGCATTTTCGGGTCGATCATGATCAGCTTGGCGTCTTCCGGGCCAGACTTGAACAGGATCGACAGGATCATCGCGTTCACACCCACCGACTTACCGGAACCGGTCGTACCGGCGACCAGCAGGTGCGGCATCTTCGCCAGGTCGGTGATGACCGGTTTGCCGCCGATGTCGTGACCCAGAGCGAGGGTGACCGGCGATTTGAAGTTGTCGTACTCGGGGGTCGACAGCACTTCGGAGAAACGCACGATCTGCCGGTCTTCGTTGGGAATCTCGATACCGACCGTGGTCTTGCCCGGAATCACCTCGACCACCCGCACACTGGTCACGGCCAGCGAACGTGCAAGGTCTTTGGCCAGGTTGGCGATGCGGCTGACTTTGACGCCGGCGGCAGGCTGAATTTCGTAACGGGTAATCACCGGGCCCGGATGGATCGAGTCCACGGTGACCTCGACGCCGAACTCCTTGAGCTTGATCTCCAGCAAGTGGCCGACCGCTGCCAGGGATTCCGGCGAATAATTGAGTTGTTTCTTTTCCGCAGGATCGAGAATCGAGATCGGCGGCAAGGTGCCTTCGACGGCGCTGTCGACGAACAACGGCGCCTGCTTCTCTTTCTGCACGCGCTTGCTAGGCTCGGGCGCCTTGACCGGAGCCGGAGCGATGACCGGCGGCACCTGTTTCTCGCGATCGGACATGTGCTTGCTCAGGGCCTGTTCGCGCTCGATCAGGCGCTCCTTGACCTTGGCTTGTTCACGCTTGTCGGTAACGGTCGGCGCCACCACGTCGTGGACGCGATCATCGACTTCACGCAGCTGCGCAACCAGTTGCTTACGCTCGGTACGCGCCGACCACCAGCGGTTGATCGCGCCCTGGAACAGTTCGAACAGGTCGAGAGTGATTTTGCCGGTGACGTCCATCACCTTGAACCACGACAGGTCAGTGAATACGGTCAGGCCGAACAGGAACAGCGCAATGAACAGCAGCGTGCTGCCCTGGATATTCAGCGCGTTACGCGCCAGATCACCGAGACTTTCCCCCAGCGCCCCGCCCGCACCCGCCGGCAGCCCGGTGGCCGCATGGAAATGGATATGCGCCAGCGCGGCGCCCGACAACACCAGGAACACCAGACCGATCAGACGCCAGGAGAACAGCCAGCCGCTCCACTGCCACGGTTCGTGACGTTGACGGAAGATCTGATACGCCTTGACCGCCAGCAGCAACGGGAAGATGTACGCGAAGTAACCCAGCACCATGAACAGGATGTCGGCGCTGTAGGAACCGGCCGGGCCGCCGAAGTTCTGCACGTCGTCGATCTTGCTGTTGTGGCTCCAGCCCGGATCGTCCTTGCCGTAGGTCAGCAAGGCCATCATCAGGAACAGGCACAAGGCACCGATGGCGATCAATGCACCTTCCTTGAGCCGGTAGTGCAATTGCTGGCGCCAGAGCGGAACGACTGTTTTTGGTGCTGCGGTGGATTTCTTCAAAACGCTTCTTTTCCTGCGCCCGGGGCGCGTCCATCTATTGAATGACGATAAAAAACTGCCCAATCCAGGCAGGTAAAAAAGTGAACCGGCGCAACTGAGACTACTTTTAACACTGTGCCGCTGCTTTTATAAACACAGCTATAAACACTGCGCACGGCGAATATTCTGTAACAGTCCGGCATTGTACGGGTTTGTGCGGATGATGCCATGCTTCAAAACCCTTAGCTGAGCATAGCCAATCCCACAAACCCTGCGGTTCAATTTGAGCATGCATTGTCTTTTGTGACAAAGGCTTATGAGGTGTATTTGATGAACGCAGCGAAGCATTCACGCCTGATCATTCTTGGCTCCGGCCCTGCCGGTTACAGCGCCGCCGTATACGCCGCCCGCGCCAACCTCAAACCCGTGGTGATTACTGGCCTGCAGGCCGGTGGCCAGCTCACCACCACAGTCGAAGTCGACAACTGGCCCGGCGACGTCGAAGGCCTGACCGGCCCGGTACTGATGGAGCGCATGCAGAAACACGCCGAGCGCTTCGCCACAGAGATCGTTTACGACCACATCCACACCGCCAAGTTGCAGCAGCGCCCGATCGAACTCATCGGCGACAGCGGCACCTACACCTGCGACGCTTTGATCATTGCCACCGGCGCTTCGGCGCAGTATCTGGGACTACCCTCGGAAGAAGCCTTTGCCGGCAAAGGCGTGTCGGCCTGCGCGACCTGTGACGGCTTCTTCTACCGCAATCAGGTAGTCGCGGTGGTGGGCGGCGGCAACACCGCCGTCGAGGAAGCTCTGTACCTGTCGAACATCGCCAAAGAGGTGCACTTGATCCACCGTCGCGACAAATTGCGCTCGGAGAAAATCCTTCAGGACAAACTGTTCGAAAAAGCCGCCAACGGCAACGTTCGCCTGCACTGGAACCAGAATCTGGATGAAGTGCTGGGCGACACCAGCGGCGTGACAGGTGCACGCCTGCGTGACAGCCACACAGGCGAAACCCGTGAGTTGCCGCTGGCCGGCGTGTTCATTGCCATCGGCCACAAACCCAACACCGACCTGTTCCAGGGCCAGTTGCCGATGCGCGACGGCTATCTGTTGGTCAGGGGCGGCAATGACGGTGACGCCACCGCCACCGAGATCCCCGGCGTCTTCGCTGCCGGCGACGTGGCCGACCACGTTTATCGCCAGGCCGTGACCTCGGCAGGAGCCGGCTGCATGGCGGCACTGGACGCGGAGAAGTATCTGGACGACATTCCTGTCATTTAACGGCACACTTTATCGCGGGCCTGATGCCCGCACCGCCCTCCCCTTCTGCAAGCCTGGACGCCATGCTGACTTGGTTACAACGCAATTCCCTGACTTTCCCACCTCTGGAAAAGGCCATGCGCGATCCCAATGGATTGCTGGCTGCCGGTGGCGACCTGTCCGCCGATCGCCTGGTGCAGGCTTACCGGCATGGCTGTTTTCCGTGGTTCTCCGAAGGCCAGCCGATTCTCTGGTGGTCTCCGGATCCGCGCACCGTTCTGTTTCCCGACGAACTGCACGTCTCGCGCAGCCTTGGCAAACTGCTGCGCCAGCAACGCTATCAGGTGACCTTCGATCAGGATTTCGCAGCCGTCATTCGCGCCTGCGCTGCACCACGGGACTACGCCGACGGTACCTGGATCACCGAAGCCATGCAGGACGCCTACCTCGAACTGCACCGCCGCGGCTTCGCCCATTCGGTCGAGGTCTGGGATCAGGGCCAACTGGTCGGCGGCCTGTATGGCCTGGCGATGGGTCAGCTGTTTTTCGGCGAATCGATGTTCAGTCGCGCCGACAATGCCTCCAAATTTGGCTTTGCAACGCTGGTGCAGCATCTAAAAGAAGCCGGATTCGTCCTGATTGATTGCCAGATGCCGACCGATCATCTGCACAGCCTTGGCGCGCGGGCGATCCCCCGTCGCGAATTCGCCGACTATCTGGCTCGCCACCTGGATCAACCCAGTCGTGCCACCTGGGTTTGCTGAGCGACTTTTGCGCGCGTGGCTTACACTTAATTCACCAGCTTATCCCGAGGGTTGATCATGACCGAGTTGGCGCGCTTGAAGTTCTATGCCACTCAGCCTCATTCCTGCAGTTATCTGCCCGAGGAGCAGGCGACGACGCTGTTCCTCGACCCTAGTCAGCCCATGGATGTGCATGTCTACGCAGACCTGTCGGAAATGGGTTTTCGTCGCAGCGGCGATCATCTGTATCGACCTCATTGCCAGAATTGCAATGCGTGCGTGCCTGCGCGCATCCCGGTGGCGCAGTTCAGCCCCAACCGCCAGCAGAAACGCATTTTCAAACGCAATGCCGACCTGCAGGTGCGCCCGGTAAAACCGCACTTCAGCGAAGAATATTTCGATCTCTACCAGCGCTATATCGAGCAGCGACATGCCGATGGCGACATGTACCCGCCGAGCCGCGACCAGTTTTCAACCTTCCTGGTACGTGACCTGCCCTTTTCGCGCTTCTACGAATTTCGTCTCGACGGACGGTTACTCGCCGTCGCCGTCACCGACTTGCTGCCCAACGGCTTGTCGGCGGTCTATACGTTTTACGAGCCTGACGAAGAGCGCCGCAGTCTGGGGCGTTTCGCAATCCTGTGGCAAATCGCTGAAAGTCAGCGCCTGGGACTTGAGGCGGTGTATCTCGGTTATTGGATCAAGAACTGCAAAAAGATGAACTACAAGACCCAATATCGCCCCATCGAATTGCTGATTAATCAGCGCTGGGTGATCCTGAACTAATCGCAAGCCGTAAACCCCTTGGCTTGAACCCCCTTTTTCGGGCACAATGCACGCCGCTTTTGCCTGGCGCAGTTGCACCGGGCCATTCATTGGACACCGAGGGCTTTACTGCATGTCGAAAGAAGACAGCTTCGAAATGGAAGGCACTGTCGTCGACACCCTGCCCAACACCATGTTTCGTGTGGAGTTGGAAAATGGGCACGTCGTAACCGCGCATATCTCCGGCAAGATGCGCAAGAACTACATTCGTATTCTTACCGGTGACAAAGTGCGCGTCGAGCTGACGCCCTATGACTTGAGCAAAGGGCGCATCACTTACCGCGCTCGCTAATCAAGTCAATACAAGACGCCCGGCTTTGCCGGGCGTTTTTGTTTGTCTGCGATTTGGGTTTGAGTTTGGGTTTGGTTTGGGCCTGGGTTTTGGGTGTATATCCGTTGCTGCGGTAACGGCCTCCTATGGTTTCGCTCTTACAGCGAGTCACCTTTTCCAAACGCCGAAAAGGTAACCCAAAAGGCTTTGCCCCGGCGTACGGCACTTCGCTGAGGCTCAGTGTTCCCTCGCTACGGTGTCCATCCGGGGGCATCGCCTACGGTTTGCTGCGCTGCACCTCCTCTCGATGTATGCGGCTTCGCCGCATGGCGCTGCGCGCCTACCCCTGATGGACACCTTCGCTCGGCCTGCCGAAGGGGCTGAAGATCAAAAGCCACATCAAAAGCCAGAGCCAAAGCCAAAGCAGATCAAAAGATCACAGCCTTCGGCAGTTCCTACATGGGATTGGGTGTATTCAGTTGAAGATTGGTCGGCTGGCAGGCCGCCTTCGCGAGCAAGCCCGCTCCCACAGTTGGGCCGGGTGCATCAGCAAGAAATTGGTCGGCTGTCAGGCCGCCATCGCCAGCAGGCTGGCTCCTACAATTTAGAGAGCGTGCACCCCCTGCGGCGAAGCCGCCCCACTCAACACAATGAGCGTTAGCTCGAGTAAAGCTTTTGATCTCAGGGCCCGTCGGCAGGCTGAGTGGAGGGGTTTATCCGGGGGTGGGAGCGCAGCGACCGTTTGGCGCAGCCAAACACAGCGAGAGGAGGTGCAGCGAAGCAAACCGTAGGCGCTGCCCCACGGATGAATCCCGCAGCGAAGGAACCCGAGCCTAAGCGAGGGCCGAACGTCAGGGCATAGACCTTTTGGTTACTTTTGGGGCGTTTGCCAAAAGTGACCCGCCGTAAGGGCGGAACCCTAAGCAGCCATAACCGCAGCAACGGATATACACCCAAAAACATCAGCCAACAAAAAGGCGCCCGAAGGCGCCTTCCAAACCAACAACCAAGCCGTCAGGCCATCTCCGCCGTAGTCTCGAAGTCAAACGTCAACTCACCATCCTTGATGTCGATGTGCACCACACCGCCATGCTCGGCCAGCTCGCCAAACAGAATCTCCTCCGCCAACGGACGCTTGATCTTGTCCTGGATCAGACGCGCCATCGGACGCGCACCCATGGCCGAATCGTAACCACCGGCCGCCAGCCAACTGCGCGCCGCGTCGGTAACCTCCAGCAACACACGCTTGTCTTCCAGCTGCGCCTGCAGTTCGGTAAGGAACTTGTCCACCACACTTTTGATGACCTCATGGCTGAGGCGACCAAACTGGATAATGGTGTCCAGACGGTTACGGAATTCCGGCGTGAAGCTCTTCTTGATCACTTCCATCGCATCAGACGAGTGGTCCTGATGGGTGAAACCGATCGAAGCACGCGCCGCGGTTTCGGCGCCGGCGTTGGTGGTCATGATGATGATCACATTGCGGAAGTCCGCCTTGCGCCCGTTGTTGTCGGTAAGCGTACCGTGGTCCATCACCTGCAGCAGCAGGTTGAAGACTTCCGGATGCGCCTTCTCGATTTCATCGAGCAGCAATACGCAGTGCGGTTGCTTGGTGATCGCTTCGGTCAACAGACCTCCCTGATCGAACCCGACATAGCCTGGAGGCGCACCGATCAGACGCGATACGGTGTGACGCTCCATGTACTCGGACATGTCGAAGCGCACCAGTTCGATCCCCAGTGCCTTGGCCAATTGCCGCGCAGCTTCGGTTTTACCGACACCGGTCGGACCGGCGAACAGGAACGAACCGACTGGTTTGTCAGGCGACTTTAGGCCGGCGCGGGACAGCTTGATCGCAGTCGACAGCGAATCGATGGCTGCGTCCTGACCAAACACCGTCAGCTTCAGGTCACGCTCCAGGTTACGCAGCAGTTCCTTGTCGGAGCTGGTGACGTGTTTCGGCGGAATCCGCGCGATCTTCGCCACGATGTCTTCAACCTGCGGCACGTCAATGCGCTTCACGCGTTTATCGGCCGGTTGCAGGCGCTGATAGGCACCCGCTTCGTCGATCACGTCGATGGCCTTGTCCGGCATATGCCGGTCATTGATGTAGCGCGATGCCAGTTCAGCAGCGGCGCGCAACGACTCATCGCTGTATTCGATGTTGTGGTGCTGCTCGAAACGCCCTTTCAGGCCGCGCAGGATACCGATGGTGTCTTCCACCGACGGCTCGACGACATCGACCTTCTGGAAGCGTCGAGCCAAGGCCCGATCCTTCTCGAAGATGCCGCGAAATTCCTGGAACGTGGTCGAGCCGATGCAGCGAATGTCGCCAGACGACAGAAGCGGCTTGAGCAGGTTCGAGGCATCCATCACGCCACCGGACGCAGCACCCGCACCGATGATGGTGTGAATTTCGTCGATGAACAGGATCGCCTGCGGACGTTTTTTCAGTTCATTGAGCAGCGCCTTGAAGCGCTTCTCGAAATCACCGCGATACTTGGTGCCTGCCAGCAGGGCACCGAGATCGAGCGAATAGACGACGCTGTTGGCCAGCAGATCCGGCACCTGGTTGTCGACAATGCGCTTGGCCAGGCCTTCGGCAATCGCGGTTTTACCCACGCCTGCCTCGCCGACCAGCAGCGGATTGTTCTTGCGCCGACGCGCCAGAATCTGCGCGACACGCTCGACTTCCATCTCGCGGCCGACCAACGGGTCGATCCGCCCCTGGCGCGCGAGTTCGTTGAGATTGCTGGCATAAGCATCCAGCGGATTGCCTGAAGAAGAAGACTCACCGCCCTCGTCGTCCTGCATATCTTGTTCACCTTCAGAGTGATCGCCATGCCCCGGCACTTTGGAAATGCCGTGAGCGATGTAATTGACGACATCAATGCGCGCAACGCTCTGCTGTTTCAGCAGGAATACGGCCTGACTCTCTTGCTCACTGAAGATGGCAACCAGCACGTTGGCGCCGGTTACTTCGCGTTTGCCCGAGCTCTGTACATGAAAGACAGCACGTTGCAGTACACGCTGGAAGCCCAGGGTTGGCTGGGTCTCGCGATCTTCGTCATGGACGGGGATCAGTGGCGTGGTGGAGTCGATGAACTCCTGCAGGTCGTGCTTGAGTTTGTCGAGGTTTGCGCCGCAGGCACGCAATACGGTGGCGGCAGCCTCATTGTCCAATAGGGCCAGCAGCAGGTGTTCGACGGTCATGAATTCATGACGCTTCGAACGAGCCTCCTTGAAGGCAAGATTGAGGGTGACTTCGAGCTCGCGGTTTAACATAGCTTCACCTCATACCCAAGTGGTCGGCGATTAACCGTCCTTCTCGATTTCACAGAGTAGCGGATGCTGGCTTTCCCTGGCGTACTGGTTGACCTGCATGGCCTTTGTCTCGGCGATGTCGCGGGTAAACACTCCACATACTGCCCGTCCTTCTGTGTGAACGGCCAGCATGACCTTGGTCGCCAGCTCGCGATTCAGGTTAAAAAACACCTCGAGCACTTCGACGACGAAATCCATCGGTGTGTAGTCATCATTGAACAAAACCACCTTGTACATCGGCGGCGCCTGTAACGCAGGCTTTGCTTCCTGAACAGCAACGCCTGCCGAATCGTCGTCGTGCTCCTCTGGATGATCCTTTTGGAGAAGCGGGCGATCCTGATTGAATGTTAGTCGAATCTGGCTGATTGCATGCATGGAAAGAAAGGTTCGTCAGTTGTGCAAATACAGTGGTGGGGGCGGCTGTACACCTTTTCAACTCCGACTGCCCGGTCACCTTGACTATCGGGAAAACGGTGTTACAACCAATAGAGCCCACAGTGGGTAAAAAAGATCCGCGGAGTCAATCCTTTTAACGGATTAGATTGCGGATGTCCTGGATGATACTCCAGCGATGGAGTCTGTTGCAGAGGGATTTGAGCATGGCTGTCGGCAAGGTCAAGTGGTTCAACAATGCCAAGGGATTCGGCTTCATCGTTACCGATGCCCGGGAAGG
This sequence comes from Pseudomonas sp. MWU16-30322, assembly GCF_020515535.1. Taxonomy (NCBI): domain Bacteria; kingdom Pseudomonadati; phylum Pseudomonadota; class Gammaproteobacteria; order Pseudomonadales; family Pseudomonadaceae; genus Pseudomonas; species Pseudomonas sp. MWU16-30322. The sequence goes on along the minus strand of NZ_JAIWYL010000011.1, from coordinate 222,099 downwards.
ACGTGACGAGGACGGCAAAGAGATCGATTTCTTTGTGCACTACTCGGCCATTGAGATGGATGGGTATAAAACCCTCAAGGCCGGGCAGGTCGTGAGTTTCGACATCGTCCAGGGACCCAAAGGCCTGCATGCGGTAAAGATCGCAGCGGCGCCCGCGTCAAACGAAGCGGCTATGCATGCCCCTCATACAGAAAAGGTGTCGGGCTGACATAACCGTCACCCGGTCATGAAAAAACCGCCCGAAGGCGGTTTTTTTGTACCTGCACGGCTTACATGTGCTTGATGATCGCCTCACCGAAGCCCGAAGACGACACCAGCGTGGCCCCTTCCATCAGACGTTCGAAGTCATAGGTCACGGTCTTGGCCTTGATGGCGCCGTTAGTGCCCTTGATGATGAGATCCGCCGCTTCGGTCCAGCCCAGATGACGCAACATCATCTCGGCCGACAGAATCACCGAACCCGGGTTGACCTGGTCCTTGCCGGCGTACTTCGGCGCGGTACCGTGGGTCGCCTCGAACATGGCCACGGTGTCGGACAGGTTGGCACCCGGCGCGATACCGATACCGCCCACTTCCGCCGCCAGGGCGTCGGAGAGGTAGTCACCATTGAGGTTCAGCGTGGCGATTACGTCATACTCGGCCGGACGCAACAGGATCTGCTGGAGCATGGCGTCGGCGATGGCATCCTTGACGATGACTTCACGGCCGGTTTTCGGGTTCTTGAATTTCATCCATGGGCCGCCATCGAGCAGCTCGGCGCCGAATTCTTCCTTCGCCACCTCGTAACCCCAGTCCTTGAAGGCACCTTCGGTGAATTTCATGATGTTGCCCTTGTGCACGATGGTCAGCGACTTGCGGTCGTTGTCCACCACGTATTGCAGGGCCTTGCGCACCAGACGCTTGGTGCCTTCCTTGGAAACAGGCTTGATGCCGATCCCGCAATCCTGGTCGAAACGGATCTTGGTGACGCCCATTTCTTCTTTCAGAAACTTGATGACCTTGGTGGCCTCAGGGGAGCCGGCCTTCCATTCGATACCGGCATAAATGTCTTCGGAGTTCTCGCGGAAGATCACCATGTCGACGTCGCCAGGCTTTTTCACCGGGCTCGGCACACCTTCGAACCACACCACGGGGCGCAGGCATACATACAGATCGAGTTGCTGGCGCAGGGCTACGTTGAGGGAGCGGATGCCACCACCGACCGGGGTGGTCAGCGGGCCCTTGATGGAGACCACGTAATCTTTGACGGCGTCCAGGGTTTCCTGGGGCAGCCAGGTGTCCTGATCATAGACCTGGGTCGCTTTTTCGCCAGCATAAACCTCCATCCAGGAAATCTTGCGCTTGCCCCCGTAGGCCTTGGCCACGGCAGCATCAACCACTTTGATCATCACCGGGCTGACGTCGACGCCAATGCCGTCACCTTCGATGAAGGGGATGATCGGGTTATCAGGAACATTGAGAGAATGGTCTGCATTGACGGTGATTTTGTCGCCGACGGCTGGAACCTGAATCTTCTTGTAACCCATGCTGAACTCCATTGTTTGGATTGAACATCTGGCTTGGTTCGAGCGTAACCCAGTTAAATCAACACGCAAACCCTCTGTTCACGGCGCGGCTACATCTGGTTTCCTACAAGCCTGAAAGCAAAGGGAAAAGCGCCAAACTCAAGCATTCGCAGCGACTCTACGCCCCACCCGCCCCTGCGACCTTTAGACCAATGGACGAGAATCGTTGCATATGAACCATCGGCAGATTGCCAGCTACCTATGTATAATGCCGCCCGCTGACCAAAGGGTCACGACGGCTGGCCTCTCTAGCACGAGACTTTCCGCCTGATTGGTCGGGTTGTTACCGCAGTCCGACTGCTTGACGCTCTACTGATGCACCCAACATCACCGCGAAGAATCTCGACATTCGGTTCATGGATGACTTTGAACGAACGCGCTTACCCGGCGCCCCTCGAGTTTCTGCGCACGCTTTAGCAAAGAAGAGAGAGTTAATCCGAATATGCCCACCCGCTCGAAGATCATCTATACCTTCACCGACGAAGCCCCAGCCCTCGCCACCTATTCCCTGCTGCCGATCATCGAGGCTTACACCGCCTCGGCCGATATCGCCGTGGAAACCCGCGATATCTCTCTTGCAGCGCGTATCCTGGCCAGCTTCCCCGAGCAACTGGGCGACAAAGCCGTAGCCGACCACCTCGCCGAACTGGGCGACCTGGCCGTTACGCCTGAAGCCAACATCATCAAGCTGCCGAACATCAGTGCTTCGGTGCCTCAGCTGCAAGCAGCAATCAAAGAGCTGCAAGCCCAGGGTTACAACCTGCCGGACTACCCGGAAACCGTGACCAACGACGCCGAAAAAGAAGCCAAGGCGCGTTACGACAAGGTCAAGGGCAGCGCCGTGAACCCGGTTCTGCGTGAAGGCAACTCCGACCGCCGCGCCCCGCTGTCGGTAAAAAACTACGCGCGCAAGCACCCGCACAAAATGGGCGCCTGGGCCAAAGACTCCAAGTCCCACGTGGCTCACATGAGCACCGGCGATTTCTACGGCAGTGAAAAAGCTGCCCTGATCGACGCCGCTGACGCTGTGAAAATCGAGCTGATCGCCAAAGACGGCACCGCGACCGTCCTGAAAGAAAAAACCAGCGTTCAGGCTGGCGAGATCCTCGACTGCGCCGTGATGAGCAAAAACGCCCTGCGCGCGTTCATCGCCGCTGAAATCGAAAGCGCCAAGGCCCAGGGCGTGCTGCTCTCGGTTCACCTGAAAGCGACCATGATGAAGGTCTCCGACCCGATCATGTTCGGCCAGATCGTTGCCGAGTTCTATAAAGACGCCCTGACCAAGCACGCTGACGTGCTGGCCCAGATCGGCTTCAACCTGAACAACGGCATCGGCGACCTGTACGCTCGCATCAAGGCCCTGCCAGCTGAGCAGCAAGCGCAGATCGAAGCGGACATCGCAGCGGTCTACGCCGCGCGTCCGTCGCTGGCGATGGTCAACTCCGACAAGGGCATCACCAACCTGCACGTGCCGAGCGACGTCATCGTCGACGCCTCGATGCCGGCGATGATCCGTGACTCCGGCAAGATGTGGGGCACCGACGGCCAGCTGCACGACACCAAGGCCGTGATCCCGGATCGTTGCTACGCAACCATCTACCAGGCCGTGATCGAAGATTGCAAAGCCAACGGCGCGTTCGATCCAACCACCATGGGCAGCGTGCCGAACGTTGGCCTGATGGCGAAGAAAGCCGAAGAGTACGGCTCGCACGACAAGACCTTCCAGATCAAGGCTGACGGCGTGGTTCGCGTCACCGACAGCAAGGGCAACCTGCTGATGGAACAGACTGTTGAAGCCGGCGACATCTTCCGCATGTGCCAGACCAAAGACGCGCCGATCCAGGACTGGGTCAAACTGGCCGTCAACCGTGCTCGCGCCAGCAGCACCCCGGCGATCTTCTGGCTGGACCCGATGCGCGCCCACGACGGCGTGGTCATCGAGAAGGTTCAGGCTTACCTGAAGGATCACGACACCAGCGGTCTGGACATCCAGATCATGGCGCCGGTCGATGCCATGAAGTACACCCTGCAGCGCACCCGCGAAGGCAAGGACACCATCTCGGTGACCGGCAACGTACTGCGCGACTACCTGACTGACCTGTTCCCGATCATGGAACTGGGCACCAGCGCCAAGATGCTGTCGATCGTGCCGCTGATGAACGGCGGTGGCCTGTTCGAAACCGGCGCCGGCGGTTCGGCGCCGAAGCACGTGCAGCAACTGGTTGAAGAGAACTTCCTGCGCTGGGATTCGCTGGGCGAATTCCTGGCGCTGGCAGCGTCCCTCGAGCATTTGGGTGTGAACTACAACAACCCGAAAGCGCTGGTTCTGTCGAAAACCCTGGATCAGGCCACCGGTCAGTTCCTCGACAACAACAAGTCGCCATCGCGCAAAGTCGGCAACATCGACAACCGCGGCAGCCACTTCTATCTGGCGATGTACTGGGCTCAGGCCCTGGCCGCCCAGACCGAAGACGCTGCACTGCAAGCGCAGTTCGCGCCCCTGGCCAAAACCCTGACCGAGAACGAGGCGACCATCGTTGCCGAGCTCAACGCCGTGCAGGGCAAGCCAGTGGACATCGGCGGTTACTACCACGCCGATGCCGAGCTGATCAGCAAGGCCATGCGCCCAAGCGCAACCTTCAACGCGGCGATTGCTGCGCTGGTTTAAGGTTGTAATGCTGTAAAGAAGCCCCGGCCCAGTGCCGGGGTTTCTATTTCCGAACACAACACAAGCCCCTTGTAGGAGTGAGCCTGCTCGCGATAGCGGTATACCATTCAACGATTATGGTGGCTGACATTGCGCTATCGCGAGCAGGCTCACTCCTACAGGGATTGGGTTTCAATTCAATATTCGAGGACACCCTATGGAATGGCTCCCCCACATCACCGTCGCCACCATCGTCGAAGACAACGGCCGCTTCCTGATGGTCGAAGAACACAAGGCCGGGCGTAACGTGCTCAATCAGCCGGCCGGCCACCTGGATCCGAACGAAACCCTGATCGAAGCTGCCGTCCGCGAAACCCTCGAGGAAACCGGCTGGGACGTCGAACCCACCGGCGTGGTCGGCATTTACCTGTACACCGCGCCGAGCAACGGCGTGACTTATCAACGCGTGTGCTTCAGCGCCAAAGCGGTAAAACACCACCCGGACTATCAACTCGACGATGGCATCGTCGGCGCCAAGTGGTTGACCCGCAGCGAATTAATCGCCCAGCGCGACAACTGGCGCAGCGAGCTGATCATCCGCTGCATCGACGACTATCTGGCCGGCCATCACTTCAGTCTCGAACTGATCCGCCCTTCTCTTTAGCCTTGAGGCCGTGAGCCTGATAGAATCGCGTCCTTTTTCAAGACACTCATTGAATCCCTATGCGTGATCCAGCCCCTTCTGACACATCCAAGAAGCGCGTCATTGTCGGCATGTCCGGCGGCGTGGACTCTTCCGTTTCCGCTCTCCTGCTGATCGAGCAGGGTTACGAGGTGGAAGGCCTGTTCATGAAGAACTGGGAAGAAGACGACGGAACGGAATACTGCACCGCCATGGACGACCTGGCGGATGCCCAGGCCGTGTGCGACAAGATCGGCATCAAGCTGCACACCGCCAACTTCGCCGCCGAGTACTGGGACAACGTGTTCGAGCACTTCCTGGCCGAATACAAGGCCGGTCGCACGCCGAACCCGGACATCCTGTGCAACCGCGAGATCAAGTTCAAGGCGTTCCTCGACTACGCCATGATGCTTGGCGCCGACCTGATCGCCACCGGCCACTATGTGCGCCGTCGCGACATCGATGGCCGCACCGAACTGCTCAAGGGCCTCGATCCGAACAAAGACCAGAGCTATTTCTTGCACGCTGTCGGCGGCGAACAGATCGCCAAGACCCTGTTCCCGGTCGGCGAACTGGAAAAGCCCGAAGTTCGCGCCATTGCCGAGAAATACGAGCTGGCGACCGCCAAGAAGAAGGATTCCACCGGGATCTGCTTCATCGGCGAGCGACGTTTCAGCGACTTCCTCAAGCAATACCTGCCGGCGCAACCGGGCGAGATCAAGACCACCGAAGGCGAAGTCATCGGCCGTCACCACGGTTTGATGTACCACACCATCGGCCAGCGTCAGGGCCTGGGCATCGGCGGCCTGAAAGATGCCGGCGACGAGCCGTGGTACGTGCTGCGCAAGGATCTGGACACCAACGAGCTGATCGTCGGCCAGGGCAACAACCATCCGTGGCTGTTCTCCAGCGCCCTGCTCGCTTCGGAAATCTATTGGGTCAACCCGATCGACCTGAGCCAGCCGCTGCGCCTCACCGCCAAAGTGCGTTATCGCCAGAGCGATCAGGCCTGCACCCTGGAAAAAACCGCCAGCGGCTACCGCGCCGTGTTCGACGAACCGCAACGCGCGGTGACCCCGGGCCAGTCCGTGGTGTTCTACGACGGTGAAATCTGCCTCGGTGGTGGCGTGATCGAAGTCGCCGAGCCGTGGAGCGGCCAGGCATGAGCCCGACTCAGGAGCAACTGACGGCGCTGGGCGGCGTGTTTCTCGCCGCCGTGCTGGTCGACCGCATTGCCAAGACCGGGCAGACCAGCGAGGCCGGCCTGAGCTGCATGCTCGGCAGCCTGCTGGTGCGCGACCCGAAGGACACACTGGATGTGTACGGTGGCGACGACCTCAATCTGCGCGAGGGTTATCGCGCATTGATCGGCGCTCTCGAGCGCGACCCGAGCACCCTGCAGCGCGAGCCGCTGCGCTACGCCCTGTCGATGCTCGGCCTGGAACGCCAACTGGCCAAACGTGACGACATGCTCGACACCATTGGCAAGCGCCTGCCGCAGATCCAGTCACAGGTCGAACACTTCGGCCCGGCCCACGAAAACGTGATCGCCGCCTGCGGTGCGCTGTATCAGGACACCCTGAGCACCCTGCGCCAGCGGATTCAGGTACATGGCGACATGCGCAACCTGCAGCAACCGAGCAACGCCTCGAAGATCCGCGCCCTGCTGCTGGCCGGTATCCGTTCGGCACGCCTGTGGCGACAGCTCGGCGGGCACCGCTGGCAGTTGGTGATCAGCCGGCGCAAGCTGCTCAAAGAGCTGTATCCGTTGATGCGCAGCGAGTAAATCGTCGCGCAATAAAAGTTTTGTAGTCTGTAGCGCGTAATACGCCGGTCAGTTGGCAACGGACCGGCGGATTTTTTCATGTATGATACGCGCCCCATTTCGTTGCCCGACTGTCCGAGAACACCCCATGCAGCTCTCTTCGCTCACTGCGGTTTCCCCTGTTGACGGCCGCTACGCCGGCAAAACCCAGGCCCTGCGCCCGATTTTCAGCGAGTACGGCCTGATCCGTGCCCGCGTCCTGGTTGAAGTGCGCTGGCTCCAGCGCCTGGCCGCCCACGCCGGTATCCCGGAAGTGCCAGCCTTCTCCGCCGAGGCCAACGCCGTTCTCAATGAACTGGCTGAAAACTTCTCGCTGGAGCACGCCGAGCGCGTCAAAGAGATCGAGCGCACCACCAACCACGACGTCAAGGCGATCGAATACCTGCTCAAGGAGCAGGCGGCCAAGCTGCCGGAGCTGGCCAAGGTCAGCGAGTTCATCCACTTTGCCTGCACCAGCGAAGACATCAACAACCTGTCCCACGCCCTGATGCTGCGCGAAGGCCGTGACGACGTGATGCTGCCGCTGATGCGCCAGACCGCCAACGCCATCCGCGAACTGGCGATCCGTTTCGCCGACGTGCCGATGCTGTCGCGCACCCACGGTCAGCCGGCCTCGCCGACCACCTTGGGCAAAGAACTGGCGAACGTGGTTTACCGTCTCGAGCGTCAGATCGCTCAAGTCGCTGCCGTGCCGCTGCTGGGCAAGATCAACGGCGCCGTGGGCAACTACAACGCGCACCTGTCGGCCTACCCGCAGATCGACTGGGAAGCCAACGCCCGCGCCTTCATCGAAGACGAGCTGGGTCTGGGCTTCAACCCGTACACCACGCAGATCGAACCGCACGACTACATCGCCGAGCTGTTCGACGCGATCGCACGCTTCAACACCATCCTGATCGACTTCGACCGCGACATCTGGGGCTACATCTCCCTGGGTTATTTCAAGCAGCGCACCATCGCTGGCGAAATCGGTTCGTCGACCATGCCGCACAAGGTCAACCCGATCGACTTCGAAAACTCCGAAGGCAACCTGGGCATCGCCAACGCACTGTTCCAGCACCTGGCGAGCAAACTGCCGATCTCCCGCTGGCAGCGTGACCTGACCGACTCCACCGTACTGCGCAACCTCGGTGTGGGCTTCGCTCACAGCGTGATCGCCTACGAAGCCAGCCTCAAAGGCATCAGCAAACTGGAGCTCAACGAGCAGAAGATTGCCGCTGACCTCGACGCCTGCTGGGAAGTGCTGGCCGAGCCGATCCAGACTGTGATGCGCCGCTACAACATCGAAAACCCGTACGAAAAGCTGAAAGAACTGACCCGCGGCAAGGGCATCAGCCCGGAAGCGCTGCAGACTTTCATCGACGGCCTGGACATGCCAGCCGAAGCGAAAGCCGAGCTGAAACAGCTGACTCCGGCCAACTACATCGGCAACGCTGTAGCGCAAGCCAAACGCATCTGATTCACCGCTTGACCCGTTTGAGACGCCCGGCCGCGCCGGGCGTTTTTATTCCCGTCTGAAAAATGCTTTTTTTCAATAGGTTACACATGAATCCTGATACTCCTCTTCAACTTCTGGGCGGTCTCACGGCGCGCGAATTCATGCGCGATTACTGGCAGAAAAAGCCGCTGCTGATCCGTCAGGCCATTCCTGACTTCGAAAGCCCGATCGACGCCGATGAACTGGCCGGCCTGGCCCTGGAAGAAGAGGTCGAGTCGCGCCTGGTGATCGAGCACGGCGAGCGCCCGTGGGAGCTGCGTCGCGGCCCGTTCGCCGAAGACGAATTCAGCAAACTGCCGGAAAAAGAGTGGACCCTGCTGGTTCAGGCCGTTGATCAATTCGTTCCGGAAGTCAGCGAGCTGCTGGAAAACTTCCGCTTCCTGCCGAGCTGGCGCGTCGATGACGTGATGATCAGCTTCGCCGCCCCGGGTGGCAGCGTTGGTCCGCACTTCGACAACTACGACGTGTTCCTGCTGCAAGGCCACGGCCAGCGCAACTGGAAGATCGGCCAGATGTGCGACTCCGAGAGCCCGCTGCTGCAACACGCGGATCTGCGCATCCTCGCCGAATTCCACGAGACCGAAGAGTGGGTGCTAGAACCGGGCGACATGCTCTACCTGCCGCCGCGCCTGGCTCACTGTGGTGTCGCCGTGGACAACTGCATGACCTACTCGGTTGGTTTCCGTGCGCCAAGCGCCTCTGAAGTGCTGACCCACTTCACCGACTTCCTCAGCCAGTTCCTGACCGACGAAGAACGCTACACCGACGCCGATGCGAAACCGGTCAGCGATGATCCACATCAGATCCAGCACGACGCACTCGGCCGCCTGAAAAGCCTGCTCGCCGAGCACATGAGCGACGAGCGCCTGCTGCTGACCTGGTTCGGCCAGTACATGACCGAGCCGCGCTACCCGGAACTGGTGGTCGGCCCGGAAGACGTTGAAGAAGATGACTTCCTCAACGCCCTGCAAGACGGCGCGGTGCTGATCCGCAACCCGAGTGCGCGCCTGGCCTGGTCGGAAGTCGATGACGACCTGCTGCTGTTCGCCAGCGGCCAGAGCCGTTACCTGCCGGGCAAGCTGCGCGAGCTGCTGAAGATGATCTGCGCCGCCGATGCGCTGCACGTCGACAACCTCGGCGAGTGGCTGAACGACGAAGACGGTCGCGGCCTGCTGTGCGAGCTGGTCAAACAAGGCAGCCTGGGATTTGCCGATGAATAAGATTCGCGTACGTGTCGCAGACTGGCAAAAGGACAACGCCGAGATCCGGCGCATTCGTGAAACGGTGTTCATCGCCGAACAATCGGTGCCACCCGAGCTTGAATGGGACGCCGATGACGCGACCGCCGTGCATTTTCTGGCGTTCGAAGGCGACTTTCCGATCGGCACCGCTCGCCTCTTGCCCGACGGGCACATTGGCCGGGTTTCGGTGCTGAAGGACTGGCGAGGCATGAAGGTAGGCGATGCGCTGATGCAAGCGGTCATCGCTGAAGCCGAAGCCCGTGGCCTGCAGCAGCAGATGCTCAGCGCCCAGGTACAGGCCACGGCGTTCTATGAGCGCCTGGGTTTCAGCCTGGTCAGCGAGGAATTCCTTGAAGCCGGGATTCCGCATGTCGATATGGTTCGCCATTCGGCCTGACCGGCAGAGATCCAATGCCTGTGAAACCCTTTGGCGAGGGAGCTTGCTCCCGCTGGGGCGCGAAGCGGCCCTGAAAATCCGGGGTCTGCTACGCAGCCCAGCGGGAGCAAGCTCCCTCGCCACAAAAAGCGGTATGTGAGCACCCTCAAAACGCCCCGCCATTTTCGGATGCCGGGGCGTTTTGCTGTCTACGATTCAACTTGCCCCACCCCGGGCCGACAAACTGGCAATATCAAGCCTTTCGAAAGCGGAGATAACGGACATGTCCCTACGCACCCTGCTCACCACCCTGCTGCTCGGCTGCAGCCTGTCGGTGATGGCAGCCACAGAAATCGTGCCTCTCAAGTACCGCACCAGCGCCGACATGCTGCCGATGGCGCAGGACTTCATCGGCAAGGACGGCCAGGTCAGCGCCTACGGCAACCAACTGATCATCAAGGCTGAGCCTGACAAGATCCAGGAAGTCAAAGCGCTGATCACCCAGCTCGACACTGCGCCCAAGCGCCTGCTGATCACGGTCGACACCAACGAAAACAACCAGCAGAACACTGGCGACCAACAGACCCGAATCATCAACTACAGCACCGCCAGCCGTGACGGCGGCATCCAGCAGATTCAGGCCAGCGAGGGCGTGCCGGCGCTGATCCAGGTCGGCCAGAGCGTGCCGATCACCAGCAGCCAGAGCAATTCCTACGGCGATTACAGCAGCCAGACGCAATATCGCAACGTCACCCAGGGTTTCTACGTGACAGCCAGCGTCACCGGCGACATCGTTCATCTGGCGATCAGCACCAATCGTGACCGAATGAGCCAGGAACGTCCCGATGTAGTGAACGTGCAAAGTACCGACACAACCGTCAGCGGACGCTTGGGCGAGTGGATCACCCTGGCCGGGGTGAACCGCGAAACCCAGGCCGACAAACAGGGCGCGACCCGCAGCTACTCGACTCAAGGCCGGGATGACATGACGCTGCGGGTCAAAGTCGATTCCCTGGACTAAAGCACCGAAAACTGACTGATTAGTCGTATTAGACGAAAGATGTAGTGCTTGAAAAAAAGCACTACAAAACGTTTGACGGGCCAAAAAAGCGAAGGCATGATGGCCTCGCTCCCGCTAATCAGAGGCCCTGGCAAGGGCCTTCGAAGCGATGTTCGCACCTACCCCGCGAACCGCTTCGTGTCTGTACCGCCCACAAGGTGTGTTTGACGAGGTTGTCGACTGGAACGAAGTTGTCCCGAGGGACGGAAGCGTTATTAGGTAACCCGGCACCACACTGATGTTCGTACCAAGGCCCACGACGCCTGAATGCGCCCGCAGTCCGCCTTTACCTGCTCACTTCCCCTCGAGCCCATCGTTCATCCCGTCGCCTCCCCCGCCGAATCCGACTTGACCACCTAAGCTTCTGGTCAGCGAGCGCAGGAATTTTCCACCGCAGAACAACTTTTCATAAAGACGCGACGAGGTTTATCTCCATGGCACTGACACGCGAACAGCAAATTGCAGCCCTTGAAAAAGACTGGGCTGAAAACCCGCGCTGGAAAGGCGTGACTCGCACTTACTCCGCTGCTGACGTCGTCCGTCTGCGTGGCTCAGTTCAACCTGAGCACACCTTTGCGAAAATGGGCGCCGAGAAGCTGTGGAACCTGGTGACCCAGGGTGCCAAGCCGTCCTTCCGCCCAGAGAAAGATTTCGTCAACTGCATGGGCGCCCTGACCGGCGGCCAGGCTGTTCAGCAGGTCAAGGCCGGTATCCAGGCGATCTACCTGTCGGGCTGGCAGGTGGCTGCGGACAACAACTCCGCAGAATCGATGTACCCGGACCAGTCGCTGTACCCGGTGGACTCGGTGCCAACCGTGGTCAAGCGCATCAACAACTCGTTCCGTCGTGCCGACCAGATCCAGTGGAAAGCCGGCAAGAACCCGGGCGACGAAGGCTACATTGACTACTTCGCACCAATCGTGGCTGACGCTGAAGCCGGTTTCGGCGGCGTGCTGAACGCCTACGAACTGATGAAAAGCATGATCGAAGCAGGCGCCGCCGGCGTTCACTTCGAAGACCAACTGGCTTCCGTTAAGAAATGCGGCCACATGGGCGGCAAGGTACTGGTTCCGACTCAGGAAGCGGTACAAAAGCTGACCGCTGCACGTCTGGCGGCTGACGTTGCCGGTACGCCGACCATCATCCTGGCCCGCACCGACGCCAACGCGGCTGACCTGCTGACTTCCGATTGCGACCCGTACGACCAGCCGTTCGTGACTGGCGAGCGTACTCAGGAAGGTTTCTACAAGGTTCGTGCCGGCCTGGATCAAGCCATCGCCCGCGGCCTGGCTTACGCGCCTTACGCCGACCTGATCTGGTGCGAAACCGCCAAACCGGATCTGGAAGAAGCCCGTCGCTTCGCTGAAGCGATCAAGAAGGAATACCCGGACCAACTGCTATCGTACAACTGCTCGCCTTCCTTCAACTGGAAGAAAAACCTGGACGACGCGACCATCGCCAAGTTCCAGCGCGAACTGTCCGCCATGGGTTACAAGCACCAGTTCATCACCCTGGCCGGCATTCACAACATGTGGCACAGCATGTTCAACCTGGCGCACGACTACGCCCGCAACGACATGACTGCCTACGTGAAGCTGCAAGAGCAGGAATTCGCTGACGCCGCCAAGGGTTACACCTTCGTGGCTCACCAGCAGGAAGTGGGCACCGGCTACTTCGACGACATGACCACCGTGATTCAGGGTGGCTCGTCCTCGGTGACCGCGCTGACCGGTTCGACCGAAGAAGAACAGTTCCACTGACTCGGCTTCGCTGAGCAAACGGCCTTTGCGGATCGGATGGAAAGCTAACCGCAAAGCCGCAAGACTGACGCCCCGACTGGTTCGGGGCGTTTTTTTGCCCGCCGATTTCCCAAAGACCACAACCCCCCCCCCTGTAGGAGTGAGCCTGCTCGCGATAGCGGTTTGTCAGCTAGCACATGCATTGACTGACCCACCGCTATCGCGAGCAGGCTCACTCCTACAGGGATCGACGTCGCTCGGACAAAAACATTGATCCAGAGCGGTACAGATGGCAGAAAAATCAGCTAAAACTGGTGCCACCGCTACTTGCAGTAACAGGCATATAAGACAACTTCCTGATTACTGCACCGCTAAACAGTTACAAAACCACTCCAAACGATATCAATTATCATTTAGCAGCAACTATGTTCGTTACATTTCCTACAAAACATAATTCGCGGAAACCCGGCTAATGCCCGCACTGCATGGGCTACAGGGCATTGGAGGTGCGCTATGTCCTTATTCCAATAAATAATTTCGCTATAGGAATTTTACTTGCCGGGTGTTTAGCCATAAAATCAGCGCGATTGATTGCTGCGACATATCGTCACTGCCTTATTTCTTTATCAAGCTCAGAGACCTTTGCTCTCTGTTAAGGATTACCAGCATGCCCGAAGCGACAGGACTCATGGCCCACAACTGGGGCTTTGCCATTTTCCTTCTGGGTGTAGTCGGCCTGTGTGCCTTCATGCTCGGCGTCTCCAGCCTCCTCGGGTCAAAAGCCTGGGGCCGCAGCAAAAACGAACCGTTCGAGTCCGGCATGCTACCTACCGGTGGCGCCCGCTTGCGGCTCTCAGCCAAATTCTATCTGGTCGCGATGCTGTTCGTGATCTTCGATATCGAAGCCCTCTTTCTCTTTGCATGGTCTGTGTCCGTCCGCGAAAGCGGCTGGACCGGATTCGTCGAAGCTCTCGTTTTCATAGCAATTCTGTTGGCAGGTCTTGTCTACCTGTTCCGAGTGGGCGCCCTTGACTGGGCTCCGGAAGCTCGTCGCAAGCGGCAGGCGAAGCTGAAACAATGAGGCTTTGGCAATGCAATACAATCTCACCAGAATCGACCCAGATGCTCCTAACGAGCAGTATCCGATTGGCGAACGGGAAACCGTTTCCGATCCGTTAGAGGATCAAGTTCACAAAAACATTTTCATGGGCAAGCTCGAAGACGTGCTGAGTGGCGCGGTCAACTGGGGGCGGAAAAACTCCCTGTGGCCGTACAACTTCGGCCTTTCGTGCTGCTACGTGGAAATGACCACCGCCTTCACGGCGCCCCACGACATCGCGCGCTTTGGCGCCGAAGTGATCCGGGCATCACCGCGTCAGGCCGACTTCATGGTTATCGCCGGTACCTGCTTCATCAAGATGGCGCCGATCATTCAGCGTCTCTACGAGCAAATGCTCGAGCCGAAGTGGGTTATCTCCATGGGTTCGTGCGCCAACTCCGGTGGCATGTACGACATCTACTCCGTGGTTCAAGGGGTGGACAAGTTCCTGCCCGTGGACGTCTACGTACCTGGCTGCCCGCCTCGTCCAGAAGCATTCCTTCAAGGCTTGATGCTGTTGCAGGAATCGATTGGACAGGAGCGTCGTCCGCTTTCCTGGGTCGTTGGCGACCAAGGCGTTTATCGCGCCGACATGCCTTCGCAAAAGGAACAGCGCCGCGAACAGCGAATCGCAGTCACCAACCTGCGCAGCCCTGACGAAGTCTGATCCAGTCTGTTTCAAAGAAACGAGAAGCTGGCTTCATTCTTTACGTTGACCGAAAGCGAAAAAATAACCATGACTACAGGCAGCGCTCTGTACATCCCGCCTTATAAGGCAGACGACCAGGATGTGGTCGTCGAATTGAACAACCGTTTTGGCGCCGAAGCGTTCACCGCTCAGTCGACCCGCACCGGCATGCCGGTGCTGTGGGTGGCGCGCGCCAGACTTGTCGAAGTCCTGACCTTCCTGCGCAACCTGCCCAAGCCGTACGTCATGCTCTATGACCTGCACGGCGTGGACGAGCGTCTGCGCACCAAGCGTCAAGGGCTGCCATCGGGCGCCGACTTCACCGTGTTCTATCACCTCATGTCGCTTGAGCGTAATAGTGACGTGATGATCAAAGTCGCCTTGTCCGAAAGCGACCTGAGCTTGCCGACCGTCACCAGCATCTGGCCGAACGCCAACTGGTACGAGCGTGAAGTCTGGGACATGTTCGGCATCGACTTCAAAGGCCACCCGCACCTGTCGCGCATCATGATGCCGCCGACCTGGGAAGGTCACCCGCTGCGCAAGGACTTCCCGGCGCGCGCCACCGAATTCGATCCGTTCAGCCTCAACCTCGCCAAGCAGCAGCTTGAGGAAGAAGCCGCGCGCTTCCGTCCTGAAGACTGGGGCATGAAGCGTTCCGGGGCCAACGAGGACTACATGTTCCTCAACCTGGGCCCGAACCACCCTTCTGCGCACGGTGCGTTCCGCATCATTCTGCAACTGGACGGTGAAGAGATCGTCGACTGCGTACCGGACATCGGTTACCACCACCGTGGTGCCGAGAAGATGGCCGAGCGTCAGTCCTGGCACAGCTTCATCCCGTACACCGACCGTATCGACTACCTCGGCGGCGTGATGAACAACCTGCCGTACGTGCTCTCGGTCGAGAAGCTGGCCGGCATCAAGGTCCCGGAGAAGGTCGACGTCATCCGCATCATGATGGCCGAGTTCTTCCGGATCACCAGCCACCTGCTGTTCCTGGGGACCTACATCCAGGACGTCGGCGCCATGACCCCGGTGTTCTTCACCTTCACCGACCGCCAGAAGGCGTACACGGTGATCGAAGCCATTACCGGTTTCCGTCTGCACCCGGCCTGGTACCGCATCGGTGGCGTCGCCCACGACCTGCCGCGCGGCTGGGACAAACTGGTGAAAGACTTCGTTGAATGGCTGCCAAAACGCCTCGACGAATACACCAAGGCTGCCCTGCAGAACAGCATCCTCAAAGGCCGGACCATCGGCGTCGCGCAGTACAACACCAAAGAAGCCCTGGAATGGGGCGTCACCGGTGCCGGCCTGCGTTCGACCGGTTGCGACTTCGACCTGCGTAAAGCGCGCCCATACTCCGGCTACGAGAACTTCGAGTTCGAAGTACCGCTGGCCGCCAATGGCGATGCCTACGATCGCTGCATGGTCCGCGTCGAAGAGATGCGCCAGAGCATCAAGATCATCGACCAGTGCATGCGCAACATGCCGGAAGGCCCGTACAAGGCGGATCACCCGCTGACCACGCCGCCGCCGAAAGAACGCACGCTGCAGCACATCGAAACCCTGATCACGCACTTCCTGCAAGTTTCGTGGGGTCCGGTCATGCCGGCCAACGAATCCTTCCAGATGATCGAAGCGACCAAGGGCATCAACAGTTATTACCTGACGAGCGACGGCGGCACCATGAGCTACCGTACCCGGATCCGCACTCCGAGCTTCCCGCACCTGCAACAGATCCCTTCGGTGATCAAAGGCAGCATGGTCGCGGACTTGATTGCGTACCTGGGTAGTATCGACTTCGTTATGGCCGACGTGGACCGCTAAGCATGAACAGCACGCTTATCCAGACAGACCGTTTCACCTTGAGTGAAACCGAGCGCTCGGCCATCGAGCACGAGCTGCATCACTACGAAGACCCGCGCGCGGCGTCGATCGAAGCCCTGAAGATCGTTCAGAAAGAACGCGGCTGGGTGCCGGATGGCGCCCTGTACGCGATCGGCGAAATCCTCGGCATCCCGGCCAGCGACGTTGAAGGCGTGGCGACGTTCTACAGCCAGATCTTCCGTCAGCCGGTCGGCCGCCACATCATTCGCGTCTGCGACAGCATGGTCTGCTACATCGGCGGCCACGAGTCGGTGGTCAGCGAAATCCAGAACAATCTGGGCATCGGCCTGGGTCAGACCACCGCCGACGGTCGTTTCACCCTGCTGCCTGTCTGCTGCCTCGGCAACTGCGACAAGGCACCGGCGCTGATGATCGACGACGACACCTTTGGCGACGTGCAGCCTGCCGGCGTGGCCAAACTGCTCGAGGGCTACGTATGACCCTGACATCTTTCGGTCCTGCCAACCGCATCAAGCGTTCGGCCGAAACTCACCCGCTGACCTGGCGTCTGCGTGACGACGGCGAAGCCGTGTGGCTCGACGAATACCAGGCCAAGAACGGTTACGCCGCTGCGCGCAAAGCCTTCGCCGACATGGCTCAGGACGACATCGTCCAGACCGTGAAAGACGCCGGCTTGAAAGGCCGTGGCGGTGCGGGCTTCCCCACTGGCGTGAAGTGGGGCCTGATGCCCAAGGACGAATCCATCAACATCCGCTACCTGCTGTGCAACGCGGACGAAATGGAACCGAACACCTGGAAAGACCGCATGCTGATGGAGCAACTGCCCCATCTGCTGATCGAAGGCATGCTGATCAGTGCCCGCGCGCTGAAAACCTACCGTGGCTACATCTTCCTGCGTGGCGAGTACACCACCGCCGCCAAGCACCTCAACCGTGCCGTGGAAGAAGCCAAGGCTGCGGGCCTGCTGGGCAAGAACATTCTGGGCAGCGGCTTCGATTTCGAGCTGTTCGTTCACACCGGCGCCGGACGTTATATCTGCGGTGAAGAAACCGCGCTGATCAACTCCCTCGAAGGCCGCCGCGCCAACCCGCGCTCCAAGCCGCCCTTCCCTGCCGCCGTTGGCGTGTGGGGCAAGCCGACCTGCGTGAACAACGTTGAAACCCTGTGCAACGTGCCGGCGATCATTGCCGACGGCGTTGACTGGTACAAATCGTTGGCCCGCGAAGGTAGCGAAGACATGGGCACCAAGCTCATGGGCTTCTCCGGCAAGGTCAAGAATCCGGGCCTGTGGGAGCTGCCATTCGGCGTCACCGCTCGCGAGCTGTTCGAAGACTACGCCGGCGGCATGCGCGACGGTTACAAGCTCAAGGCCTGGCAGCCAGGTGGCGCCGGTACCGGTTTCCTGTTGCCGGAACACCTCGACGCACAGATGTACGCCGGCGGCATCGCCAAGGTGGGCACCCGGATGGGTACCGGCCTGGCGATGGCGGTGGACGACAGCGTCAACATGGTCTCCCTGCTGCGCAACATGGAGCAGTTCTTCGCCCGCGAGTCCTGCGGCTTCTGCACCCCGTGCCGTGATGGCCTGCCATGGAGCGTCAAGCTCTTGATGGCCATCGAAGAAGGCCGCGGTCAGCCAGGCGATATCGAGACCCTGCTGGGTCTGGTCGGCTTCCTCGGCCCAGGCAAGACCTTCTGTGCTCACGCACCGGGTGCCGTGGAGCCGTTGGGCAGTGCCATCAAATACTTCCGTCCAGAGTTCGAAGCCGGTATCGCGCCTGCAAGCGCTGCCGTCCCGCCTCTGGCAAGGCCGATCACAGTCGGCGCGTAAACGCTTAAAAGGCGAAGGGTCCGTGCCCTTCGCCTTTCGTCCGATGACGCCTTTCGGGGCTGACTGGATTCGGACGGATAACAAGATTCCATTAGCCACGCCCGCTGACACCGGGCCAACGAAGACCTTTGAACCATGGCCACTATCCACGTAGACGGCAAAGCGCTCGAAGTCGACGGGGCAGACAACCTGTTACAGGCATGTCTGTCGCTGGGCCTCGACATCCCTTATTTCTGCTGGCACCCCGCGCTTGGTAGCGTCGGGGCCTGCCGCCAGTGCGCAGTCAAGCAGTACACCGACGAGAACGACACCCGTGGTCGCATCGTCATGTCCTGCATGACGCCTGCCACCGACAACACCTGGATCTCCATCGACGATGAAGAATCCAAGGCGTTCCGCGCCAGTGTTGTCGAATGGCTGATGACCAACCACCCGCACGACTGCCCGGTGTGCGAAGAAGGCGGTCACTGCCACCTGCAAGACATGACGGTGATGACCGGCCACAACGAGCGCCGTTATCGCTTCACCAAGCGCACCCACCAGAACCAGCAACTGGGCCCGTTCATTTCCCACGAAATGAACCGCTGCATCGCCTGCTACCGCTGTGTGCGTTTCTACAAGGACTACGCCGGCGGCACCGACCTCGGTGTATTCGGCGCCCACGACAACGTGTACTTCGGTCGCGTTGAAGACGGCACCCTCGAAAGCGAATTCTCCGGCAACCTCACCGAGGTCTGCCCGACCGGTGTGTTCACCGACAAGACTCACTCCGAGCGCTACAACCGTAAATGGGACATGCAGTTCTCGCCGAGCATCTGCCATGGCTGCTCCAGCGGTTGCAACATCTCCCCGGGCGAGCGTTATGGCGAACTGCGTCGCATCGAAAACCGCTTCAACGGTTCGGTGAACCAGTACTTCCTGTGCGACCGTGGCCGTTTCGGTTATGGCTACGTCAACCGCACCGACCGTCCACGTCAGCCAATGCTGGCCGACGGCACCAAGCTGGGTCTGGATCAGGCGCTGGACAAGGCGGCCGATCTGCTGCGCGGGCGCAACATCGTCGGTATCGGTTCGCCACGCGCCAGCCTCGAAAGCAACTACGCGCTGCGTGAGCTGGTCGGCGCCGAGCACTTCTACTCCGGTATCGAAGCCTCCGAGCTGGAGCGCATCCGTCTGGTCCTGCAAGTGCTCAAAGACAGCCCGCTGCCCGTGCCGAACATGCGCGACATCGAAGACCACGACGCTGTGTTCGTCCTCGGTGAAGACCTGACCCAGACCGCCGCCCGTATGGCGCTGTCCCTGCGTCAGTCGGTTAAAGGCAAAGCTGAAGACATGGCCGAAGCCATGCGCGTTCAGCCGTGGCTCGACGCTGCGGTGAAGAACATCGGTCAGCACGAACTGAACCCGCTGTTCATCGCCAGCCTGGCCGAAACCAAGCTCGACGACATCGCTGAAGAATGCGTTCACGCCGCTCCCGACGATCTGGCGCGTATCGGTTTCGCCGTGGCCCACGCGCTGGACGCCAGCGCCCCGGCCGTTGAAGGTCTGGACGCGGAAGCCCAGGAACTGGCCAAGCGCATTGCTGATGCCCTGCTCGCGGCCAAACGTCCGCTGATCATCGCCGGTACTTCGCTGGGCTCCAAAGCCTTGATCGAAGCGGCGGCGAACATCGCCAAAGCCCTGAAGCTGCGCGAGAAGAACGGTTCGATCAGCCTGATCGTGCCGGAAGCCAACAGCCTTGGCCTGGCCATGCTCGGTGGCGAATCGGTCGACGCGGCGCTGCAAGCCGTGATCGATGGCAAGGCCGACGCCATCGTCGTGCTGGAAAACGATCTGTACACCCGCACCTCGAAAGCCAAGGTCGATGCCGCGCTGAACGCTGCGAAAGTCGTGATCGTTGCCGACCACCAGAAGACCGCCACCACTGACCGCGCGCAACTGGTGCTGCCAGCGGCGAGCTTCGCTGAAGGCGACGGTACGCTGGTCAGCCAGGAAGGTCGCGCCCAGCGCTTCTTCCAGGTTTTCGATCCGCAATACATGGATGCAAGTATCCTGGTTCACGAAGGCTGGCGCTGGCTGCACGCCCTGCGCTCGACCCTGCTGAACCAGCCGATCGACTGGACGCAACTCGACCACGTCACTGCTGCCGTGGCTTCGAGCACCGAGCAACTGGCGCCCATCGTTGATGCTGCTCCGTCTGCCGCGTTCCGTATCAAGGGTCTGAAACTGGCGCGTGAGCCGCTGCGTTATTCCGGTCGCACCGCGATGCGCGCCGACATCAGCGTTCACGAACCACGCACCCCGCAAGACAAAGACACCGCGTTCGCCTTCTCCATGGAAGGTTACTCGGGTTCGGCCGAGCCGCGTCAGCAGGTGCCGTTTGCCTGGTCGCCGGGCTGGAACTCGCCGCAAGCCTGGAACAAGTTCCAGGACGAAGTCGGTGGTCACCTGCGTGCTGGCGACCCGGGCACCCGTCTGATCGAAAGCACCGGCGATTCGCTGAACTGGTTCGCCGCTGCTCCGCGCGCATTCAACCCGGCGCCGGGCACCTGGCAGGCCGTGCCGTTCTACCACCTGTTCGGCAGCGACGAAAACTCGTCGAAAGCCGCGCCGGTGCAGGAACGCATCCCGGCGCCATACGTCGCTCTGGCCAAATCCGAAGCGGATCGCCTGGGCGTCAACGACGGTGCTCTGCTGAGCCTGAACGTGGCCGGCCAGACCCTGCGTCTGCCGCTGCGCATCAATGAAGAACTGGGCGCTGGTCTGGTGGCCTTGCCTGCGGGCATCGCCGGCATTCCACCGGCATTCGCCGGCCTGTCCGTCGACGGTCTGCAGGAGGCAGCGCAATGACCTGGTTCACCCCTGAAGTGATCGATGTGATCCTGACGGTCATCAAAGCCATCGTGATTCTGCTGGCCGTCGTGGTCGCGGGCGCGTTGCTCAGCTTTGTCGAACGTCGCCTGCTGGGCTGGTGGCAGGACCGTTACGGTCCGAACCGCGTTGGTCCGTTCGGCATGTTCCAGATCGCCGCCGACATGCTGAAGATGTTCTTCAAGGAAGACTGGACCCCGCCGTTTGCCGACAAGGTGATCTTCACCCTGGCACCGGTGGTGGCCATGTCCGCCCTGCTGATCGCCTTTGCGATCATCCCGATCACCCCGACCTGGGGCGTGGCGGATCTGAACATCGGCCTGCTGTTCTTCTTCGCCATGGCCGGTCTGTCGGTCTACGCGGTGCTGTTCGCCGGCTGGTCGAGCAACAACAAGTTCGCCCTGCTCGGCAGCTTGCGTGCCTCGGCGCAGACCGTGTCCTACGAAGTGTTCATGGGCCTGTCCCTGATGGGCATCGTGGTGCAGGTCGGCTCGTTCAACATGCGCGACATCGTCGAGTACCAGGCGCAGAACCTGTGGTTCATCATTCCGCAGTTCTTCGGCTTCTGTACCTTCTTCATCGCTGGCGTGGCCGTGACTCACCGTCACCCGTTCGACCAGCCGGAAGCGGAACAGGAACTGGCCGACGGTTACCACATTGAATACGCCGGTATGAAATGGGGCATGTTCTTCGTCGGTGAATACATCGGCATCATCCTGATCTCGGCGCTGCTGGTCACCCTGTTCTTCGGTGGCTGGCACGGTCCGTTCGGCATCCTGCCGCAACTGTCCTTCGTCTGGTTCGCACTGAAGACCGCGTTCTTCATCATGCTGTTCATCCTGCTGCGCGCTTCCATCCCGCGTCCGCGTTATGACCAGGTGATGGATTTCAGCTGGAAATTCTGCCTGCCACTGACCCTGATCAATTTGCTGATAACCGCTGCGGTTGTGTTGTGGAACACACCTGCGGTTGCGGTTCAGTGAGGATTTGACCCATGTTCAAATATATTGGCGACATCGTTAAGGGTACCGGTACCCAGTTGCGCAGCCTGGTCATGGTCTTCGGCCATGGCTTCCGCAAGCGCGACACCCTGCAATACCCGGAAGAGCCGGTCTACCTGCCGCCACGCTACCGTGGTCGCATCGTTCTGACCCGTGACCCCGATGGCGAAGAGCGTTGCGTAGCCTGCAACCTGTGCGCCGTGGCTTGCCCGGTAGGTTGCATCTCGCTGCAGAAAGCTGAAACCGAAGACGGTCGCTGGTACCCGGACTTCTTCCGTATCAACTTCTCGCGCTGCATTTTCTGCGGTCTCTGCGAGGAAGCCTGTCCGACCACCGCAATCCAGTTGACCCCGGATTTCGAGATGGCCGAGTTCAAACGTCAGGACCTGGTGTACGAGAAAGAAGATCTGCTGATCTCCGGCCCCGGCAAAAACCCTGATTACAACTTCTATCGTGTTGCAGGTATGGCAATCGCTGGCAAGCCGAAAGGCTCTGCGCAGAACGAAGCCGAACCGATCAACGTGAAGAGCTTGCTGCCTTAAGGAAGAACGATGGAATTCGCTTTCTATTTCGCATCGGGTATCGCGGTGGTGTCCACGCTTCGTGTGGTCACCAACACCAACCCTGTGCACGCCCTGCTCTACCTGATCATCTCGTTGATCGCCGTGGCCATGACCTTCTTCGCACTCGGCGCACCGTTCGCCGGCGTACTGGAAGTGATCGCCTACGCCGGCGCCATCATGGTGCTGTTCGTGTTCGTGGTGATGATGCTGAACCTGGGTCCCGCCTCGGTTCAGCAGGAACGCACCTGGCTCAAGCCCGGTATCTGGGCCGGGCCGGTGATTCTCGCCGCCCTGCTGCTGGCCGAACTGCTGTATGTGCTGTTCGCTCACCAGAGCGGCCAGGCCATCGGCCACACCACCGTCGATGCAAAAGCCGTGGGCGTCAGCCTGTTCGGTCCGTATCTGCTGGTGGTCGAACTCGCCTCGATGCTGCTGCTCGCCGCAGCCGTCACGGCGTTCCATTTGGGCCGTAACGAGGCGAAGGAGTAAGACATGCCTGCTATCCCTCTCGAACATGGATTGGCCGTTGCCGGCATCCTGTTCTGCCTTGGTCTGGTCGGCCTGATGGTCCGCCGCAACGTTTTGTTCGTGTTGATGAGTCTGGAAGTGATGATGAACGCCTCTGCACTGGCCTTCATCGTTGCAGGCGCCCGTTGGGGCCAACCGGATGGACAGATCATGTTCATCCTGGTGATCAGCCTGGCAGCCGCCGAAGCCAGTATTGGCCTGGCGATCTTGCTGCAACTGTATCGCCGCTTCCACACGCTCGATATCGACGCTGCCAGTGAGATGCGCGGATGAACCTAATCTTTCTGACTTTTGTATTCCCTCTGATCGGTTTCCTGCTGCTGTCGTTCTCCCGTGGACGCTGGTCGGAAAACCTCTCGGCGCTGATCGGCGTGGGTTCCATTGGCTTGTCGGCGATTGTCGCCGCCTACGTCATCTGGCAATTCAACGTCGCGCCGCCCGAAGGCGGTCACTACACCCTGGTGTTGTGGAAGTGGATGGCGGTCGAAGGCTTCAAGCCTGACTTCGCCCTCTACGTCGACGGCCTGTCGATCACCATGCTCGGCGTGGTGGTGGGTGTCGGTTTCCTGATCCACCTGTTCGCGTCCTGGTACATGCGCGGCGAAGCGGGTTACTCGCGCTTCTTCTCGTACACCAACCTGTTTATCGCCAGCATGCTGTTTCTGGTGCTCGGCGATAACCTGTTGTTCCTGTACTTCGGCTGGGAAGGCGTGGGTCTGTGCTCGTACCTGTTGATCGGTTTCTACTACAGCAACCGCAACAACGGTAACGCCGCACTCAAGGCTTTCATCGTGACCCGGATCGGTGACGTGTTCATGGCCATCGGCCTGTTCATCCTGTTCCAGCAAGTGGGCACGTTGAACATCCAGGAACTGCTGGTGCTGGCACCGCAGAAATTCCAGGTCGGCGACTTCTGGATCACCCTGGCGACCTTGATGCTGCTGGGTGGTGCGGTCGGTAAATCGGCGCAACTGCCACTGCAAACCTGGCTTGCGGACGCAATGGCCGGTCCGACCCCGGTGTCGGCACTGATCCACGCTGCAACCATGGTGACCGCCGGTGTCTACCTGATCGCCCGTACCCACGGTCTGTTCACCCTGGCGCCGGAAATCCTGCACCTGGTCGGCATCGTCGGTGGTGTGACGCTGGTTCTGGCGGGTTTCGCCGCACTGGTACAAACCGACATCAAGCGCATCCTCGCCTACTCGACCATGAGCCAGATCGGCTACATGTTCCTGGCGCTGGGCGTTGGTGCCTGGGATGGCGCGATTTTCCACCTGATGACCCACGCCTTCTTCAAGGCCCTGCTGTTCCTTGCGTCCGGTGCGGTGATCGTTGCCTGCCACCACGAGCAGAACATCTTCAAGATGGGCGGTCTGTGGAAAAAACTGCCACTGGCCTACGCCAGCTTCATCGTCGGTGGTGCTGCACTGGCCGCCCTGCCACTGGTCACCGCAGGCTTCTACTCCAAGGACGAAATCCTCTGGGAAGCGTTCGCCAGCGGCAACCACGGTCTGCTCTACGCAGGTCTGGTCGGTGCGTTCATGACTTCGCTGTACACCTTCCGCCTGATCTTCATCACGTTCCACGGTGAAGCCAAGACCGAAGCCCACGCCGGTCACGGCATCGCTCACTGGCTGCCACTGTCGGTACTGATCGTGCTGTCGACCTTCATCGGCGCGATGATCGTTCCACCGCTGCACGGCGTACTGCCGGAAAGCGTTGGCCATGCCGGTGGCGAAGCCAAGCACAGTCTGGAAATCGCTTCGGGCGCCATCGCCCTGGCCGGTATCCTGCTGGCGGCCCTGCTGTTCCTCGGCAAGCGTCGCTTCGTGACGGCAATCGCCAACAGCGGCATCGGCCGTTTCCTTTCGGCCTGGTGGTTCGCTGCCTGGGGCTTCGACTGGATCTACGACAAACTGTTCGTCAAGCCGTACCTTGCGATCAGCCATGTACTGCGCAGAGACCCGCTCGACCAGACCATCGGTCTGATCCCGCGTATGGCCAAAGGCGGTCACACCGCCCTGAGCCGCACCGAGACCGGTCAACTGCGTTGGTATGCCGCCTCGATGGCTGCTGGTGCCGTGCTGGTAATCGGCGCCATCGTGCTGGTAGCGGTCTGATATGAACCTTGCGAATTTGCGAAAGGAAACGAGCCCGTCATGATTCTGCCTTGGCTAATCCTGATCCCCTTCATCGGCGGCCTGCTGTGCTGGATGGGTGAGCGCTTCGGCGCTACCCTCCCCCGCTGGATTGCGCTGTTGACCATGACCCTGGAACTCGCCCTCGGCCTCTGGCTGTGGGCCCACGGTGACTATTCATTTGCTCCGGCGCCTGGCGCCGATCCGACCTGGGCGCTTGAGTTCAAGCACGTCTGGATCCAGCGCTTCGGCATCAACGTGCACCTGGCCCTCGACGGCCTGTCGCTGTTGATGATCCTGCTGACCGGTCTGCTGGGTATCCTCTCGGTACTCTGCTCGTGGAAAGAGATTCAACGTCACGTTGGCTTCTTCCACCTGAACCTGATGTGGATCCTGGGCGGCGTGGTCGGCGTGTTCCTCGCCCTCGACCTGTTCATGTTCTTCTTCTTCTGGGAAATGATGCTGGTGCCGATGTACTTCCTCATCGCGCTCTGGGGTCACAGTTCTTCGGACGGCAAGAAAACCCGGATCTACGCGGCGACCAAGTTCTTCATCTTCACTCAGGCTTCCGGCCTGATCATGCTGGTGGCGATCCTCGGTCTGGTGCTGGTCAACTTCAACAACACTGGCGTGATTACCTTCAACTACGCCGACCTGTTGAAGACCAAGATGTCGATGACCACCGAGTACATCCTGATGCTCGGCTTCTTCATCGCCTTCGCGGTCAAGCTGCCCGTGGTGCCGTTCCACTCCTGGCTGCCTGATGCCCACGCCCAGGCGCCGACTGCCGGTTCCGTCGACCTCGCCGGTATCCTGCTGAAAACCGCTGCCTACGGTCTGCTGCGTTTCGCCCTGCCGCTGTTCCCGAACGCTTCGGCCGAGTTCGCGCCGATCGCCATGACCCTCGGTCTGATCGGGATCTTCTACGGTGCGTTCCTGGCATTCGCGCAAACCGACATCAAGCGTCTGATCGCCTTCTCGTCCGTTTCCCACATGGGCTTCGTACTGATCGGCATCTACTCCGGCAGCCAACTGGCACTGCAAGGTGCAGTGATCCAGATGCTCGCGCACGGTCTGTCGGCCGCGGCACTGTTTATCCTCAGCGGTCAGCTGTACGAGCGTCTGCACACCCGTGACATGCGTGAGATGGGCGGTCTGTGGTCGCGTATCGCTTACCTGCCGGCGATCAGCCTGTTCTTTGCCGCCGCCTCGCTGGGTCTGCCGGGTACCGGTAACTTCGTCGGCGAGTTCCTGATCCTGATCGGTACGTTCGCCAGTGCGCCATGGATCACGGCGATTGCCACCTCCGGTCTGGTGTTCGGTTCGGTCTACTCGCTGATCATGATCCACCGTGCCTACTTCGGTCCGTCGAAATCGGATTCGATCCTGCACGGCATGGACGGTCGCGAACTGATCATGGTGCTGGGCCTTGCGGTGCTGCTGATTTACCTCGGCGTTTACCCGCAACCGTTCCTCGACACTTCCGCCGCCACGATGCATGGCGTGCAGCAGTGGCTCGGCACCGCCTTCACTCAACTCGCTTCGGCCCGGTAAGAGCGCTATGGAATTCACGATTCAACACTTTATTGCGCTTGCGCCACTGTTGATCACCAGCCTCACCATTATCGTGGTGATGCTGGCAATCGCCTGGCGCCGCAACCACTCGCAGACCTTCCTGATCTCGGTCGCCGGTCTGAACCTGGCCTTGCTGTCGATCCTGCCAGCCCTGAAAGTCGCGCCTCTGGCCGTGACGCCACTGCTGCAAGTCGACACCTTCGCCTGCCTGTACATGGCGCTGATCCTGGTCGCCACCCTCGCCTGTGTGACCCTCGCCCACGCCTACCTCGGCGATGGCGGTTCGGGTTACCCGGGCAACCGTGAAGAACTGTACCTGCTGATCCTGATGGCCGCCGCCGGTGGCCTGGTTCTGGTCAGCGCGCAGCACCTGGCCGGCCTGTTCATCGGTCTGGAACTGCTGTCGGTACCGGTCTACGGTCTGGTGGCTTATGCCTTCTTCAACAAGCGTTCGCTGGAAGCCGGCATCAAGTACATGGTGCTGTCCGCGGCCGGTTCCGCGTTCCTGTTGTTCGGTATGGCCCTGCTCTACGCTGACGCCGGCACCCTGAGCTTCAACGGTATCGGTCAGGCCCTGGCCACCACCAACCTGCCGAGCTCACTGGCGCAGTTGGGTCTGGGCATGATGCTGATCGGTCTGGCATTCAAGCTGTCGCTGGTACCGTTCCACCTGTGGACCCCGGACGTCTACGAAGGTGCTCCGGCACCAGTCGCCGCGTTCCTCGCCACCGCGTCGAAGGTTGCCGTGTTCGCGGTGATGGTGCGTCTGTTCCAGATCTCCCCTGCCGCGAGCAGTGGCGTGCTGAGCGACGTGCTGAGCGTGATCGCCATCGCCTCGATCCTGTTCGGTAACCTGCTGGCCCTGACCCAGAGCAACCTCAAGCGTCTGCTCGGTTACTCGTCCATTGCGCACTTCGGCTACCTGCTGATTGCCCTGGTGGCGAGCAAGGGTCTGGCGGTGGAAGCCATCGGCGTGTACCTGGTCACCTACGTGATCACCAGCCTCGGCGCGTTCGGCGTGATCACCCTGATGTCGTCGCCGTACAACGGCCGTGACGCCGACGCGCTGTACGAGTACCGCGGCCTGTTCTGGCGCCGTCCGTACCTGACCGCCGTTCTGACCGTGATGATGCTGTCCCTGGCCGGTATCCCGCTGACTGCCGGCTTCATCGGCAAGTTCTACATCATCGCTACCGGCGTCGAGTCGCACCAATGGTGGCTGGTCGGTTCGCTGGTACTGGGCAGCGCCATCGGCGTGTTCTACTACCTGCGCGTGATGGTCACCCTGTACCTGATCGAACCGAACCTGCGCCGCCACGACGCCCAGCTGCACTGGGAACAGAAGGCAGGCGGCGTAATGCTGCTGGCCATCGCCCTGGTCGCGTTCTTCCTGGGTGTGTACCCGCAACCATTGCTGACCCTGGTTCAGCAGGCGGGTCTGGCGGGCTGATATTCGGCTGGCTGGAAACGGAAACGGCACCTTCGGGTGCCGTTTTTGTTTTACGGATTCTATGTAGCAACAAATTACCTGTGGCGAGGGAGCTTGCTCCCGCTGGGACGCGAAGCGGCCCCGCTGTTCAGCTGAGAAGCGGGGCCTGCTACGCAGTCCAGCGGGAGCAAGCTCCCTCGCCACAATGGCATCACAGTTTCTTCACCATTGGCACGCAGGCCAGTTGCAGACCAGAAGGCGATTGATAAATTGCACTCCCCTCCCCGATGTAACCGCAGCGCCGGTAAAAGTCGACCGCATTCAACTTCGCGTCCAGACACACCTCGGTCAGCCCGAGATTCCGCGCCAGATCTTCAAGAAAGAACAGAACACGCTTGCCCAGCCCACGCTGCATGAAATCCGGGCGAATGAAGATCGCACCGATTTCACGGAAATCCAGATCGAGCATGCCGGTCGCTACAGCCTCACCCTGAATGCAGCCCAGATAAAAGTGTTTTTCCATCAGCGTGTCGTAGCCGTCTTCGGCCGCCCCTTTGGTCCAGTCGAGCATTTGCTGCTGGCTGTAGGCACCGATGCATTGGTGCCGGATGGCCAGGCGCCGAATGTCGAACGCGATCCGCGCATCGTCCGGGGTAGCTCTTCTGATATCGAACATTTCTCTCTCCATGAGGTATGTACGGACGGGAATGAACCTGCGAAGGTAACAGCCATTTCTGCACAAATGTGGATCAATCAGTCCACATTTCCACAGATGCCGTGGCAAACCCGGATCATTGTGGGAGTGTGGCTCGCCCGCGAAGGCGTCGGCACCTTCAATATCTTCATTGCCCGACACTCCGCTTTCGCGAGCAAGCCCGCTCCCACAGGTTACGTGTCGTTCACAGCCCTTATGGCAACCCCGATTACCGTGGGAGCGTGGCTTGCCCGCGAAGGCGTCGGCACCTTCAATATCTTCATTGACTGACACTCCGCTTTCGCGAGCAAGCCCGCTCCCACAGGTTACGTGTCGTTCACAGCCCTTATGGCAACCCCGATTACCGTGGGAGCGTGGCTTGCCCGCGAAGGCGTCGGCACATTCAATATCTTCATTGACTGACACTCCGCTTTCGCGAGCAAGCCCGCTCCCACAGGTTTGCGTGGCGTTCACAGCCCTTATGGCACCCCGATTACCGTGGGAGCGTGGCTTGCCCGCGAAGGCGTCGGCACATTCAATATCTTCAGTGCCTGACACTCCGCTTTCGCGAGCAAGCCCGCTCCCACAGGTTACGTGTCGTTCACAGCCCTTATGGCACCCCGATTACCGTGGGAGCGTGGCTTGCCCGCGAAGGCGTCGGCACATTCAATATCTTCAGTGCCTGACACTCCGCTTTCGCGAGCAGGCTCGCTCCCACAGGTTTATGTGGCGTTCAATCCATATAACCACATGACGAAATTGTAATTCCCCCATCACCTTGGCGTTATCCGCAGCTTGCAACGATGTGACCCGGCGACCAATGCCGGCGGGCCTTTGCCCGTCGAACAATAAAACCACGCCGACGCACGTTCCCGTTCTGCCGAACCCAAGGAGTGTTTGATGGTTAACAATACAAAAATGTCGATGGCCGCTTTAGCGGTGGTGGTCGGCTCCGGGCCGTCCATGGTGTTTGCAGAAGACAAGCCCGAAGGCTTTGTCGAAGGCAGCAGCCTGACGGTGCTCAACCGCAACTTCTACTTCAATCGTGATCATCGCGACGGCCAGTCCAGCCCCACCGGCAACGGTTATTCCGAAGCCTGGGCGCATGCGGTGGTCAGCAAGTTCGAATCCGGTTTTACCCAAGGCACCGTCGGGGTCGGTGTCGATGCATTTGCCATGCTCGGCTTGAAACTCGACACCGGTGACGGCCGCAACGGCGGGCGCAGTTCGTTCGATGTGCTGCCGGTCAACAGTGACGGCCAGGCGCGGGATGAATACACCAAGATCGGTGGCGCCGCCAAAGTGCGGGCCTTCGATACCGTGGTCAAGGTCGGTGATGTGTTCCCGGCCAACCCGGTGGTGGCCGCAGGTGATTCGCGCCTGCTGCCGGAAAGCTTTCGCGGTGTGACGGCGTCCAACACCAGTATCGACGGTCTGTCGATTCAGGGCGGTCGCCTGCATGCGATGAGCCAACCGGTGTCCAGCGACATGCGCGAAAATTTCGCCACGTTCTACGCCGGCCCGGTCAATTCGCCATGGATCGCTTATGGCGGGGGCGACTACGTGCTGAACAAGAACCTCACTTTCAGCCTGTACTCCAGTCGCCTCAAGGATGCCTGGAATCAGTATTACGCCGGCACCGCCTGGACCTATCCGCTGGCGGACGACCTGTCGCTGTTCGGCGGCCTGAACTATTACAAGGCGGTCGACGAAGGCAAGCAACTGCTCGGCCAATTCGACAACAACATCTGGAGCGGCCGCGTCGGGGTGAAACTCGGCGCGCACTCCGTCGCCCTCTCCCACCAGCGCAACAACGGCAACGATGATTTCGATTACCTGCGCCAGTCCGACTCGATCTTCCTCGATAACTCGATCCAGTACAGCGACTTCAACTCGCCGAAGGAACGTTCGTGGATGGTGCGCTACGACCTCGACATGAGCCCTTACGGCGTACCCGGTCTGTCGTTCATGACCCGTTACGCACGCGGCACCGACGCCGACTATTCCAACGCCAACGCCGTGTACATGCGCCGCGATGCCGAAGGCAATCCGCTGACCGACCAGAAGCGCTGGGAGCGCGATGTCGAAGTCAAATACGTGGTGCAGAGCGGTTCGATGAAAGACCTGTCGCTGCGTTTGCGCCAGGCCACCACCCGCGCCACGGCGTTCGAGTCGGATCTGGATGAAGTGCGGGTGATTGTCGAGTATCCGCTGGCGATTCTTTGATTGCGCGGCTGATGCAAATTCACCTTTAGAAGCTCCTTGCTCCTTTGGTCAGAGGTGAATCTTTTGGCGTCCTTCGGGGCGCCTTTTTTTGCCCTGGGAAAAATCATCGTTTTCTTGACCGAACCGCAAGCCACCTGCCATCTTCGCCTGCGCTGACCAACAAGAATAACGAGGGACCGATGAGTAGCCGTAAGAACCTGGAAATCGAGTACTTGCGAGGGGCTGCTGTGGCCATGACCTTCTTGTGCCATGTCACCATGATGCTGCCGTTCCATACCGATACGCTGCTGAGAATATTCTCGATTTTCATGCCCTGGACCGGTGTCGACCTGTTCTTCTGCATTTCCGGTTTCGTGGTCAGCAAGGCCTATCTGGACCATTTCGACCAACAGCGCGCCCAAGGTCAGTTCGGTCTGGCAACGGCCTGTTTCTGGCTGCGCCGCGCCTATCGCCTGCTGCCCACAGCATGGCTCTGGATACTGATTCCGCTGTTGTTTTCCATTGTTTTCAACCAATCGAACGCCTTTGGTTCGTGGTACGACAATCTGCGCAGTTTCACCGCCGTCGCGACCTTCAGCGGCAATCTGGCGATGCATTACAACTCGCTGCTGGGCCCTAGCCCTCAATACTGGAGCCTGGCGCTCGAAGAGCAGTTTTACTTCGTGTTTCCTTTTTTTCTGCTGTTTGTCACGGCCCCGCGTTGGCGGATCATTGCCCTGTTCGCACTGATTGCGTTGCAGTTCGGTATTGATCGAAACCCCTACGGCCAACCCACAAGCATCCTCACGCACTTCCGTCTGGATGCAATGCTCTGGGGAATTCTCTTGTGCCTGTTCACCCGTACCCGCCTCTATCGGCAGATAGAACCGGTCGGGCTGGGTCAGGGGACGATCAAACCGCTGCTTTGCACGCTGTTCCTGCTGTACATGCTGGGTTCTGTCGCCATCCAGCTGATTGCCATGCCCATTGCTGTCGGCATCGTCGCGATGGTCGCGGTATTGATTGTCTGGCTGGCGAGTTATCAGAAAGGCTACATCTACTGCCCGGCGTTCATGCGCGGTCTCATGCAGTGGCTTGGCTCACGGTCGTATGGGCTCTACGTGATCCACGTGTTCACCAACCACCTGAGTACAGAGATCTGGACGCGTGTTGCCGCCAACCAAGGCGTGCCGCTGGATGGGCGTTTCACCCTTGAGCTGTTACTGACGTCGGTGGGTCTGCTGGTGCTGCTGAGCGAACTCAACTACCGCTTTATCGAAACCCCTCTGCGTCTGCGCGGCGCCGAGATTGCCCGACGCAAGTTGAACCAGGAAGCGTCTCCGCTCCCGGCCACTGTCGACGTCGAGCCCTTGCCAACCAAGTAACCCTCCTTGAACACAAAGGCTAGAGAGCTGACGTCCGAAGGACAATCTGAAAACATTGTGGGAAGGTTCTGCTTTTCCCACACAACTTTTAAATGCAGCTCCGGGGATCAGGTGTTGGTTAGCCACCACTGTTGCGGCACACGCCGGCCACGCTGTATCTGAGGGTGTTGAGTTGCCCTTGCGAATCTTCGTAGGTCATAGCGGTAGGGACCACCGAGCAGGCAGGCTGCGGCTTCACCACGCTGACGATTTTCACCACGTCGAGCTGCATGCCGTATTCGTATTCCTTGACCACCGGCGCCGCTTTGCCGCGCTCAGCCGCGTATTGCTCCATGGCTTTGGCGTTGGCGCTGAACGCGCGCTCGAAGGTGCGATCACCGCCGCCCTCGGCCAATGCATTCACGGACATCGCCATGACGCTGGCGAACACGATCGACTTAAGCATTTTCATCTTCATTTCCTTCCCTTCCAGGCCCGAAAAAAAGCCCGGCATCGATGCGCGATGACGGGCTTGCGCAGGTTCAGGCAGCGTTAAAGATCCTGAGTTTTCTGGTCGTTCTTTTCATTGACCACCACCGGGTTGGCAGCGGCTTTTTCCTTGGCCACGAACAGCTCCACGGCGCGGTCGTTGGCGGTCATCATCCGGTCGAAGGTGCGGTCACCACCGCCTTCGGCCATAGCCAGTGACGACAGCATCAGGGCGGTTGCGAAGGCACTCAGTTGGGCGAATTTCATGGTTGATTCCTCGTTTAAGTAACTGACGGGATCAAGGTAACAAGGTGAACCTTTCGTGACGGTGGCGGGGGAATTACATATCCGTTATCTGCCGGATCAGTGCACGGAACCCATGTGGGAGCGGGCTTGCTCGCGAAAGCGGTGTGTCATCCAACATTGATGTCGACTGACACGGCCTCTTCGCGAGCAAGCCCGCTCCCACTGGAGATCACCTACTCAGACGGTACGGTGTCCTCATCCCGGCGATGGGCGATCTGGTACAGCGCGGGCAAGATCAGCAACGTGAGGATCGTTGAGGACAGAATTCCGCCGATCACCACGGTTGCCAGTGGCCGCTGCACCTCGGCGCCGGTGCCGGTCGCCAGCGCCATCGGAATAAACCCCAGCGACGCCACCAGTGCGGTCATCAACACCGGCCGCAAGCGCGTCAGCGCGCCGACGTTGATTGCGTCCGTCAGTGAGCGCCCTTCCTCGCGCAAATTGCGAATGAACGCGATCATCACCAAACCGTTGAGCACCGCCACCCCGGACAACGCGATAAACCCCACGCCAGCGGAAATCGACAACGGAATATCCCGCAGCCACAGCGCCATCACCCCGCCGGTCAAGGCAAACGGAATCCCGGTAAACACCAGCAAGCCGTCCTTCAAATTGTTGAACATCATGAACAGCAACCCGAACACCAGCAGCAACGCCACCGGCACCACGATCTGCAAGCGCTTGGCCGCCGATTGCAGTTGCTCGAACTGCCCGCCCCAGCTAGTCCAGTAACCGGCCGGCACCTGCACCTCGCGCTCGATCAGCGCACCCGCGTCGCTGACGAACGAGCCGATATCCCGCCCGCGCACGTTGGCGCTGACGATCACCAGACGCTTGCCGTTCTCGCGACTGACCTGGTTTGGCCCGAGCACCAGATCGAGGCTGGCGACGTCCTTCAGGGCGATAAAACCGATCTGGTTCGCCGCACCACTCAGCGCCGGCACCGGAATCAGCAGCGCCGACAAGCCGTCGATGTCCTTGCGCATCGCGTCGGACAAGCGCACCACCATGTCGAAGCGCCGATCACCCTCGTACAAAGTGCCAGCCTGCCGTCCCCCCACTGCGACGGCGATGGTGTCCTGCACATCGCCAACGTTGAGGCCATAACGCGCCGCCTTGTCGCGATCGATATTGATGGTCAGCACCGGCAGCCCGGTGGTCTGCTCGACCTTCACTTCAGAGGCGCCGTTGACCTTCTGCATCGCCGCCGCGATCTTCGCCGCCGTAGCGTTGAGCACGTCCATGTCATCGCCGAACACCTTGACCGCGACATCGCTGCGCACGCCGGAGATCAGTTCGTTGAAGCGCAACTGGATCGGCTGCGACAGCTCATAGTTGCTGCCCGGCAACGTCGCGGCGGCTTGTTGCAACTCGGCCATCAGGGTTTCGCGGGACTTTTTCGGGTCTGGCCATTGGTCCTTGGGCTTGAGCATCACGTAGCTGTCGGAGATGTTCGGCGGCATCGGGTCGGAAGCGATTTCCGCCGTACCGGTGCGGGCGAACACCCGTTCAACCTCCGGCACTTTGTTGAGAATCAAGGTCTCCAGACGCTGCTGCATGTCCACCGATTGCGTCAGGCTGGTGCCCGGCACGCGCAGCGCTTGCAGGGCGAAATCCCCCTCACTGAGGCTCGGCACAAACTCGCTGCCCATGCGGCTGGTGAGCACGCCGCTGAGCACGATCACCGCCAACGCCGCGCCCACGGCCACCGCGCGATGCGCCATGACCCAGGCCAGCGCCGGCGCATAAATACGACGGGCGCCGCGCATCACCGCACCCTCCTCTTCCTTGACCTTGCCGGTGACGAACAGCGCAATCGCTGCCGGCACAAAGGTCACCGACAGCAGCATCGCACCGAGCAGCGCGATGACCACGGTGAACGCCATCGGGTGGAACAT
Source organism: Pseudomonas sp. MWU16-30322 (assembly GCF_020515535.1). Lineage (NCBI taxonomy): Bacteria > Pseudomonadati > Pseudomonadota > Gammaproteobacteria > Pseudomonadales > Pseudomonadaceae > Pseudomonas > Pseudomonas sp. MWU16-30322. The sequence goes on along the minus strand of NZ_JAIWYL010000011.1, from coordinate 186,930 downwards.
TTTCCCTTCGACGCCGCTCAACGCGAAGATCGGCAGATACACCACCATGATGATCAACTGGCCGAAAATCAGCGGTCGCCGCGCCTCTTTCGCTGCCGCAAAGACTTCCTTGAAACGCTCGGCACGGGTCAGCAAGCGGCCGTGATGCTGCTGCGCGTGGGCCAGGCGGCGCAGGGTGTTTTCGACGATCACCACCGCACCGTCGACGATGATCCCGAAGTCCAGCGCACCGAGGCTCATCAGGTTGGCGCTGACCTTGTTGCTGAACATCCCGGTGAAGGTGAACAGCATCGACAGCGGAATCACCATCGCGGTGATCAACGCGGCGCGGATGTTGCCGAGGAACAGGAACAGAATCGCGATCACCAGAATCGCGCCTTCGATCAGGTTCTTTTTCACCGTGGCGATGGCTTTGTCGACCAGGTGCGTGCGGTCATACACCGGCACGGCGATCACGCCTTTGGGCAAGGATTTGTTGATCTGTTCCAGCTTGCTGGCCACCGCTTGCGAGACGGTGCGGCTGTTCTCGCCGATCAACATGAACACCGTGCCCAGCACCACTTCGCGGCCATTTTCGGTGGCCGCACCGCTGCGCAATTCGCGGCCGATTTCCACGCTGGCGACGTTCTTCACCCGGATCGGCGTGCCGTCGACGTTGGCCATGACGATGTTGGCGATGTCTTCGGTACTCGCCACCTGCCCCGGTGCGCGAATCAGCAATTGCTCGCCGCTGCGCTCGATGTACCCGGCGCCGACGTTGGCGTTGTTACGCTCCAGCGCGGTGATCAGATCGGTGAGCGTGAGCTTGTACGCGGCGAGGCGTTTCGGGTCCGGCGCGATCTGGTATTCCTTGGCAAACCCGCCGATGGTGTTGATCTCGGCGACACCCGGCACGTTGCGCAATTGCGGCTTGATGATCCAGTCCTGAATCACTCGCAGATCGGTCGGCGTGTAGGCGCTGCCGTCTTCCTTCAGCGCGCCCTCCTGGGCTTCCACCGTCCATAAAAAGATCTCACCGAGGCCGGTAGAGATTGGCCCCATCACTGCTTCCGCGCCTTCAGGCAATTGCTCCCTGGCGATCTGCAGACGCTCGTTGACCAGTTGGCGAGCGAAGAACAGGTCGGTGCCGTCCTTGAAGATCACCGTCACTTGCGACAGGCCCGAGCGCGACAGCGAACGGGTCTGCTCCAGCGCCGGCAACCCGGCCATCGCGGTTTCAATCGGGAAAGTAATGCGCTGCTCGGTCTCCAGCGGCGAGAACCCGGCGGCACCGGTGTTGATCTGCACCTGGACATTGGTGATGTCGGGCACGGCGTCGATCGGCAGCTTTTGATAACTGGCGATGCCGAGGCCGGCCATGAGCAGAACGGCGAGCAATACGATGATGCGCTGCTCGATGGCAAACTGGATCAGGCGTTCGAACATGAGGACCTTCCAGGATTAATGGCTGTGCTCGGCTGAGGCTTTGCCCAGCTCCGACTTGAGGACAAAGCTGCCGACGCTGGCGACTTGCACGCCTGCTTCCAGCCCTTGGGTGACTTCCACGTGGCCGGCTGCGCGGCTGCCCAGCTCGACGGCCTGCGCCTTGAAACCGTCAGCGGTGCGCACGAACACCGTGGGTTTGTCCTCGACGGTCTGGATCGCGGTTTCCGGCACGGCGACTTGCGCTTCGCGGCTGTCGGTCGCCACCCGCGCGCTGACGAACAGCCCGGGGCGCCACGAGCCCTGCGGGTTTTCCAAGGTGACGCGCACGGTCGCGGTGCGGGTTTGTTCGCCGAGCAGACTGCCGACGTAAGCCACGCTGCCGGTGACTTGCGCGTCCAATTCCGGCGCGCTGACGGTCACCGGTTTACCCACCTGCACCCTGGTCAGATCCTTGGGCGAGACGCCGAACGTGACCCACACCCGGGACAAGTCCGAAAGGGTAAACGCGGCCGTGGTTTCATCGACCACCTCGCCCGGTGTCAGGTGTTTTTCCACCACCACTCCGTCGAACGGTGCGCGCAGTTCGTAGCGATTGCCGCCGGTAGCGACCACGCTGCCGCTGAGCACACTGATTTTCTGCCGGGCGTTGTTCATGGCGATTTCCGCCTCTTCCAACGCTTGCTTCGCCTGGAGGAAATCCTGTTCGGCGGAGATCTTGTCCTGCCAGAGCTTTTTCTCGCGTTCGTAGGTGGTGCGCGCCAACGCCAAGCGACGTTGCGCGGCGGCCTGCTCGCTGCGCTGATCGGATATCTGCTGACTGGCGATCACTGCCAGCAACTGGCCCTTCTTCACCGCTTGCCCGAGGTTGACCGCCACCGACTCGACCACCCCCGGCACACGCGGCACGACGTGCGCCGTGCGGTCCTCGTCGAAGCGCACTTCGCCGGGGAACGACAGGCCGAGACTGATGCTCTGCGCCCGCGCCTCGGCCAGTTGAATGCCTGCCGCCGCGATCTGCTCGGTACTCAATTCGATGTGGCCTTCGTCGGCATGTTCGCCTTCGGCGGCCGCGCCCTCCTCGGCGTGATCGGCGTGTTCGGAGGCGTCATCGGCATGCGCGTCGATATTTGAATTGGCTGGCCACATCGAACCGAGGCCAATGCCCAACGCCAAGGTCGCCATCGCGACCACCATCAGTTTTTTATCCATGGAAACTCCTCTGCGCCGTGCTTCGCGCAGTTGTCTGAAAATGAAATTCAAGGGCTGACGCTGAGGTCGCCGAAGATCCGTTCGAGGCGCACGCGGGCGTCGGTCGCCTCGCTGACGGCCTGGATGTATTGGCTGCGCGCGGCAATCAGGGTGCGATGGGCGTCGAGCACATCGAGGAAGCCGAATTTGCCCATTTCGAAACCACGGGTGGCGCTGTCCACTGCACTTTGTGCGGCGGGCAGGATGCTCTGGTTGAACGCGTTGACTTCGCCATTGGCGGTCTGCCATTGCTCAAGGCTGGTCTGGACTTCGGTGCGCAAGCGCAGCTCGGTGGCGTTGCGCAGATCCCGCGCCTGATCGGTGCGCCGTGCCGCGGCGAGCACGTTGCCCTGATTGCGGTTGAACAGCGGAATCGGCATCGACAGCCCGACCACGTTGACCCGCTCACGCTCGGTTTCGCTGTACTGGCTGCCAATGCTCACGGTCAGGTCGGGAATGCGCTGCGACTTTTCCAGGCCCAACGATGCTTCGCGTTGATCAATCTGCAGTTTCGCCAGACGCAGCTCGGCGGTCTGGTTCAGACGCTCGAGCAAACGACTGGGCGGCGGCAGCGTGGCGAGGTTTTGCGTCGCGGCTTGCACATTGGTCGAAGTCGGCAACGGTGCGCCCATGACTTGCGCCAGTTGCTGATAGGCGTTGGCCTGATCGCGCTCGGCGCGGCTGACCTCCAGGCGCACTTCCGAGAGCTGCACCTGCGCTCGCGTGCCTTCGACCGGCGACGATTTGCCGGCCTCGATCCGCCCTTGAGCAACGCGCACACCGTGCTCGGCCAGTTGCAGTGACTGGCGCGACAGCTGCAAGCGTTGCTGCGCGGTTTGCGCGCTGTTGAACGCCTGGATCACATCGGCGCGCAAGGCATTGCGTTTGCGCTCCAGTTCGATACCGGCGGCGTCCTGCGCACGGCTGGCGACATCGATGCGCGCACCGCGTTTGCCGCCCAGTTCGATCGACTGGCTGAGCATCACCGTGGTAGTGCGCGAGTCGCGTCGGGTGTCTTCGGCTTCCCACGACACCTCGGGATTGGGGATCAGCCCAGCCTGTTGGCGGTCGCCCTCGGCTATGCCGATTTCCCACTGCGCGGCGGCGAGATCGGGGTTGCCGGCGAAGGCACTTTGCAGCGCCTGATCCAGCGTCAGGGTCGATGCGCTGGTCAGGCTGCTACACGCCAACAACAAGAGGCCGCTGGCGGTTTTGTTCAGGCGTGATCGCGCCGTCAGTTCGATTAAACCGGGCAATGGAGGACTTCCTTTAATACGGGATTTTTCGATGCCGCCACGTTAGGGTTTTGAACTTATCGACAAGGTGACTGAAACATTACAAATCCGTTATCCACGGTTTGGCAAAGTTGTTTTGTTCTAGGATGCGAAGTGCAAACGGCTTTGCCGTAATACATGGAAACAAATACTCGGTAGTTATCTGCCGAACAGCACTTGCCTGAATGCAATACATGTCTGCTGGCGCATTCAAGCTGCGACAGGCTGTCGCGGATAGCCGTTTTAAAGGCCTCCGAGATTGACCCTGTAGCGACTACAGCCTTTACCGTGTTCGTCATTCAGTTATTGAACTGCGTCCGGAAGAACTTACAAAAACCATAATTTTCCCGGCCACCTTAATTAAATATCCCTTAAATAAAAGTGGTGATAGATCATGCGAATCCTTGTCGTCGAGGACGAGCTTAAAGCTGCCGAATACTTGCATCAGGGTTTGACCGAAAGTGGTTATATCGTTGACCACGCCGCCACCGGTGCCGATGGATTGCATCTGGCGCAACAGCAGGCCTATGACCTGATCATTCTCGACGTGAACTTGCCGGAACTCGACGGCTGGGGCGTGCTGGAACAACTGCGTCGTACCCACTCGACGCGGGTGATGATGCTCACCGCGCGCGGGCGGCTGGCAGACAAGATTCGTGGTCTGGATCTGGGCGCCGACGACTATCTGGTCAAGCCGTTCGAGTTTCCCGAATTGCTCGCGCGGGTGCGCACCCTGATGCGCCGCAGCGAAAACATACCGGTGCCGCAAGTGTTGAAAGTCGCTGATCTGGAGCTTGATCCGGGCCGGCATCGGGCGTTTCGTGGCGAGCAGCGCATCGACCTGACCACCAAGGAATTCGCCCTGCTGCACTTGTTGATGCGTCAGTCCGGCGAGGTGCTGACCCGCACGCAGATCATCTCGCTGGTGTGGGACATGAATTTCGACTGCGACACCAACGTGGTCGAAGTGTCGATCCGGCGCTTGCGGGCGAAGATCGATGACCCGTTCGACAACAAGCTGATCCACACCCTGCGCGGTGTCGGCTACGTGCTGGAGGCGCGCGAATGAAGCCGGCCAGCCTGTCGATGCGCCTCGGTTTGACCGTGAGTATTCTCGGCGCGCTGTTGGTGGTGTTTCTGGCGATCCTTGCCTATTTCGCCCTGACCCATGAGCTGAATGCGCTGTCCCGCGACAGCCTGGACAAGAAGATGGCGCAGGTGGAACACAGCCTGTCGCTGTACGTCGACGCCAATGAAGTCAGTGGCAAGCCGCACATTCTGCTCGATCAGGTCATGGGCCATGACAACCTGACGCTAACGATTTATGACCGTTCGAACCTGCGTTCGCCGCTGCTCAAGTCCGGCTCAGGACTGAAGGATCCGCGCGCCGAGTTACGCGCGGTGCGAGCCGCCACCGAGCAATTGACCTATAGCGACAGCAGCGACGGCGAAGGCGCGAAATTCCTTACCGCGTCAAAGCTGATTCGCCTCAAGGATGGCAGCCGCGTGCCGGTGCTGCTGTCGATGGACAACGCACATGATCAGGCGCTACTCAGCGCCTACCTGCGCTCGACGCTGATTGCCTTGCCGCTGTTGCTGGTGTTCATCGGCCTGACGGCGTGGGGCGCGGTGCAGCGCGGATTGGCGCCGCTGCGCGAGTTTCGCAAGGTGGCGGCGATGGTCTCGACTCAAGATCTGGATCATCGGCTGTCGGTGGTGAACATGCCGCAGGAGCTGAGCGAACTGGCGCAGGGCATCAACTTCATGCTGCATCGGCTGGATGCCGGGGTGCAGCAGTTGTCGCAGTTCTCCGATGACCTGGCGCATGAGCTGCGCACGCCGATCAACAACTTGATGGGCAAGGCACAGGTGACGCTGTCTCGTGAGCGTACGACCGAGGAATACCAGGACGTGTTGGTGTCCTGCACCGAGGAGCTGGAGCGCGTGGCGCGGATTGTCTCGGACATGTTGTTTCTCGCACAGGTCAGTCATCCGTCGGCGCTGGCGCCGTTTGAATCGGTGGCGCTGGAGGATGAAGCGGCGAAGGTCGCGGAGATGTTTTCGCTGTCGGCGCAGGACAAGCAGATTCATTTGAATGTTGTTGGTTGCGCATCGGTGCTGGGCGATCGGTTGATGATCCAGCGGGCGATTTCCAATCTGCTGTCGAATGCGCTGCGTCATTGCCCGAACGGCAAAACCATCACCTTGCTGATCGAGCAAGGCGCGACGCAGGCTTCACTGCTGGTCAGCAATCCCGGCGCTGGCATCGAGGCGCAACACCTGCCGCATCTGTTCGACCGCTTCTACCGCGTCGACAGCGCCCGCTCGCGCTCGCAGGGCAGCACCGGGCTGGGACTGGCGATCGTGCGTTCGATCATGAGCCTGCATCAGGGCGTGGCGGAGGTGAAGAGCTTACCCGGTGTCATGACCGTATTCCGCCTCGGTTTTCCTGCTGCGACATCCACGGCCCCATCGCTTGCAGGCAAGCTCTCACAGTGAGTCGTGGTGAACCCGAATTTTGATGGCGTCACAAAACCTGTGGGAGCTTGCCTGCAAGCGATGGCGGCGGCTCAGTCACATCTTTGTTGTCTGACACTCCGCTATCGCGAGCAGGCTCACTCCTACAGTGAATCGCGGTGAACCCGAATTTTGATGGCAATACAAAACCTGTGGGAGCTTGCCTGCAAGCGATGGCGGCTCAGTCACATCTTTGTTGTCTGACACTCCGCTATCGCGAGCAGGCTCACTCCCACAGTGAATCGTGGTGAACCCGAATTTTGATGGCAATACAAAACCTGTGGGAGCTTGCCTGCAAGCGATGGCGGCGGCTCAGTCACATCTTTGTTGTCTGACACTCCGCTATCGCGAGCAGGCTCACTCCTACAGTGAATCGCGGTGAACCCGAATTTTGATGGCAATACAAAACCTGTGGGAGCTTGCCTGCAAGCGATGGCGGCTCAGTCACATCTTTGTTGTCTGACACTCCGCTATCGCGAGCAGGCTCACTCCTACAGTGAATCGAGGTGAACCCGAATTTTGATGGCAATACAAAACCTGTGGGAGCTTGCCTGCAAGCGATGGCGGCGGCTCAGTCACATCTTTGTTGTCTGACACTCCGCTATCGCGAGCAGACTCACTCCTACAGAAGTTTGCGGCATACAACGCGTCTGTGAACGGCACTAAATCTGTGGGAGTGAGCCTGCTCGCGATAGCAATGGCACAGGCAACAAAAAAAACGGCACCTTGCGGTGCCGTTCGCCTTGCACATTTCAGCTTTTACTTACGCGCATCCGCCCACGATTTCAGCAGTTCGTTGTAGCTCACGGTCTCGCCCTGCGGCTTCTCGTTGGCCAGTTTCGGTTTCGGTGCGCCCGGCTGGTCGAACCAATATTGCGCGTCGCGTTCCGGGTTCATTTTCGGGGCGCACACTGCTTGCGCCTTGGAGCGTTCGAGGCGCGACATGATCGCGTCCTGATCCTTGGCCAGGCCATCCAATGCTTGTTGCGGAGTCTTCTCGCCGCTGGCCGCTTCGGCGATGTGGCTCCACCACAATTGCGCCAGACGCGGATAGTCCGGCACGTTGGTCCCGGTCGGGGTCCATTGCACGCGGGCCGGGCTGCGGTAGAACTCGACCAGGCCACCGAGTTTCGGTGCCAGATCGGTCATCGCCTGCGAGTTGATGTCCGACTCGCGGATCGGCGTCAGGCCGACGATGGTTTTCTTCAGCGACACGGTTTTCGAGGTGACGAACTGCGCGTACAGCCACGCCGCCAGTTTCTGTTTCTCAGGCGTGGATTTCATGAACGTCCACGAACCCACGTCCTGATAACCAAGCTTCATGCCCTCCTCCCAATACGGCCCGCGCGGCGACGGCGCCATGCGCCACTTCGGTGTGCCATCGGCATTCATCACCGGCAGGCCCTGCTTGGTCATGTCGGCGGTGAACGCGGTGTACCAGAAGATCTGCTGGGCGATGTTGCCCTGCGACGGCACCGGGCCGGACTCGGAGAAGGTCATGCCCGCCGCTTCCGGTGGCGCGTAGGCCTTGAGCCAGTCGACGTATTTCTGGGTGGCGAACACTGCCGCCGGGCCATTGGTGTCGCCGCCGCGGGTCACGCTGGAACCAACCGGGTGGCAATCCTCGACGCGAATCCCCCACTCGTCCACCGGTAAACCATTGGGAATACCCTTGTCGCCGCCACCGGCCATGGAGAACCAGGCATCGGTGAAACGCCAGCCCAGCGATGGGTCTTTCTTGCCGTAATCCATGTGCCCGTAGACACGTTTGCCGTCGATTTCCTTGACGTCTTCGCTGAAGAATTTGGCGATGTCTTCATAGGCTGACCAGTTCACCGGCACGCCCAATTCGTAGCCGTACTTTTCCTTGAACTTGGCTTTCAGATCGGCCCGTTCGAACCAGTCGGCGCGGAACCAGTACAGGTTGGCGAACTGCTGGTCGGGCAGTTGATAGATCTTGCCGTCCGGCGCCGTGGTGAACGAGATGCCGATGAAGTCCTTGATGTCGAGGGTCGGCGAGGTGAAGTTCTTGCCTTCGTTGGCCATCAGGTCGGTGATCGCCTCGGTCTTGCCGTAGCGAAAGTGCGTACCGATCAGGTCCGAGTCGTTGACCCAGCCGTCGTAGATGCTCTTGTCCGACTGCATCACCGTCTGCAGTTTTTCCACCACGTCGCCTTCCTGCAGCAGGTCGTGGGTCAACTTGATCCCGGTGATTTCGGTGAAGGCCTTGGCCAGCACTTTGGACTCGTATTCGTGGGTGGTCAGGGTCTCCGAAACGACCTTGATGTCCATCCCGCGAAACGGCTCGGCGGCCTTGATGAACCACTTCAATTCATCGAGTTGCTGTTCGGGCGTCAGGGTCGATGGCTTGAATTCGCTGCCGATCCATTTTTTCGCAGCGTCCTCATAGGCATCGGCCCAGGCCGATGCGCTCAAACCGCTGAGTGCCAGCACGGCCGCCAATGAAATGCTATGTCGCAGCTTATTGTTTTTGTCGAACATAGAGACCTCCTGTTTGATTTTCGGAGCACGATTGCCGAGAGTCGACTAGCCCCAACGCATCACAAGCAACAGCCACACCAAAGACAGCGCGGACGCCGCCCAGATGCTCCAGTCGGTGACGCCAATGACCAGCAGATGCAGGTAGGCGCTGCCGAGAAGACCGATGAACAAGCGATCGCCACGGGTGGTGGCAATCGGCAGAAAACCTCGCCGCAGAATGCTCGGCGAACGCAACTCCCAAGCGGTCATGCCGACCAGCAGCAAGCCAATGGCGATGAAGAAACCCGCCGTAGGGGCCGTCCAGCTCATCCATTCCATCATTCGTTCCTCATACACGACCCAGAGCAAAGCCCTTGGCCACATGATTGCGCACGAACCAGATCACCAGCATGCCCGGCAGGATGGTCAACACCCCCGCCGCCGCCAGTACGCCCCAGTCGATGCCCGAGGCCGACACGGTGCGGGTCATCACCGCAGCTATCGGCTTGGCGTTCACCGAGGTCAGCGTGCGCGCCAGCAGCAGTTCGACCCAGGAAAACATGAAGCAGAAAAACGCGGTGACGCCGATGCCGGAGCCGATCAGCGGGATGAAAATCTTCACGAAGAATTTGGGAAAGCTGTAGCCGTCGATATAGGCGGTTTCGTCGATTTCCTTGGGCACACCGGACATGAAGCCTTCGAGAATCCACACCGCCAATGGCACGTTGAACAGGCAGTGCGCCAGCGCCACGGCGATGTGCGTATCGAACAGCCCGATCGACGAATACAGCTGGAAGAACGGCAACAGGAATACCGCCGGCGGCGCCATGCGGTTGGTCAGCAGCCAGAAAAACAAGTGCTTGTCGCCCAGAAAGCGATAGCGCGAAAACGCGTACGCCGCCGGCAACGCCACACTCAGGGAGATGACGGTGTTGAGTGTCACGTAGTACGCCGAGTTGATGTAACCGCTGTACCAGCTCGGATCGGTGAAAATCACCTTGTAGTTCGCCAGCGTGAAGTTCTGTGGGAAAAGCGTCAGGCCACCGAGTATTTCGGTGTTGCTCTTGAAGGACATGTTCAGCAGCCAGTAGATCGGCACCAGCACGAACAGGATGTAGATCAGCAGCGGAACAAGCTTTGTCTTGCTCATGGCCGGGCCCTCAGCGGTTGGCGTCGGAATGGGTCATGGCGGTGTAGAACAGCCACGAGACCAGCAGGATGATCAGGAAGTACACCAGCGAAAACGCCGCCGCCGGCCCCAGATCGAATTGGCCTACGGCCATCTGGGTCAAGGTCTGACTCAAGAAAGTCGTGGCATTGCCCGGCCCGCCGCCGGTGAGCACGAACGGCTCGGTGTAAATCATGAAACTGTCCATGAAGCGCAGCATCACCGCGATCAGCAGTACGCTTTTCAGCTTGGGCAACTGGATGTGGCGGAACACTGCCCACGCCGAAGCCCGATCGATCCGCGCCGCCTGGTAATACACGTCGGGAATCGCCCGCAACCCGGAGAAACACAACAGCGCCACCAGCGAGGTCCAGTGCCAGACGTCCATCACCAGCACCGTGACCCAGGCGTCCATGGTGTTGGCCGCGTAGTTGTAGCTGATGCCCAGCGCGTTCAGGCTCGACCCGAGCAAGCCAATGTCGGCGCGGCCGAAGATCTGCCAGATGGTGCCGACCACGTTCCACGGAATCAGCAGTGGAATCGCCAGAATGATCAGCACCACCGACGACCAGCGACCCTTGGTCGGCATGGTCAGGGCGATGGCGATGCCCAGCGGGATTTCGATCAGCAGCACGCAGGCCGAGTAGATGAACTGACGCAGCAATGAGTCGTGCAGACGTGGATCGAGCAGCACCTGGCGATACCAGTCGGCACCGACGAAGTAGCGGCTGGACTGGTCGAAGATGTCCTGCACCGAGTAGTTGACCACGGTCATCATCGGGATCACCGCACTGAACGCCACCAGCAGAAACACCGGCAACACCAGCCACCAGGCCTTGTTGTTCTGCACCTTGTTCATGGCTGCACCTCGGTAAGGTCGGTGTCGTCCAGGAGGAATTCGTCGGCGTAGACCATCAGCCACTGCGCCGGAAAACTGATGTATGCCGTGCCCTGGGGCACCGGTTTGTCTTCGGCCAGACGCACCTTCAACGGCGCGCCATCGAGGTCGAGGGTGAGGATCTTGTAGGTGCCGAGGTCTTCGACGTGGACCACCCGCGCCTGCAGCGCCTCGTCAAACGGCTCGTCCCAGACATGGATGAACTCGGGGCGGATGCCGACCTTCAGATTTTTCCACTGACCGTGTTCGATATGTCGTTGCAAGGCGTCGGACAACGGCAGGTGCGTCGAGGCGAAACCGACCCCGCCCGGTTGCGGCTGCACCTCGATCAGGTTCATCCCCGGGCTGCCGATGAAGTAGCCGACGAAGGTGTGGCTCGGCCGCTCGAACAATTCCCGGGGCGTGCCGAACTGCACGATCTGCCCGCCGTACATCACCGCGATCTTGTCGGCGAAGGTTGAGGCTTCGAGCTGATCGTGGGTCACATAGACCATGGTGATGTTGAACTGCTCGTGGATCTGCTTGAGCTTGCGTCGCAGCTTCCACTTCAGGTGCGGGTCGATCACCGTCAGCGGCTCGTCGAAGAGAATCGCCGAGACGTCGTCGCGCACCAGGCCACGGCCCATGGAGACTTTCTGTTTTTCGTCGGCGGTGAGGTTACGCGCCTTCTTGCCCAGCAGGTTTTGCAGGTCGAGGACTTCGGCGATTTCCTGCACCTTGCTGTGCACTTTCGCCTCGGCCATGCCCTGATTTCGCAGGGGGAAGGCGAGGTTGTCGAACACGGTCATGGTGTCGTAGACCACCGGGAACTGGAACACCTGGGCGATGTTGCGCTTCTCCGGGGTCAGGTCGTTGACCGCTTTGCCGTCGAACAACACATGCCCCTGCGAGGGGCTGAGCAGGCCGGAAATGATGTTGAGCAAGGTCGATTTGCCGCAACCCGAAGGGCCGAGCAAGGCATAGGCGCCGCCCTGCGCCCAGATGTGATCCATCTCGCGGATCGCGTAGTCCTCTGGCCCGCTCGGGGTTTTGCTGTAGCTGTGGGCGAGGTACTGCAAACGGATTTCGGCCATCACGCTACCCTCGCGACACGCCGGCCCGGTGCCTGCACCAGACGGCCCTGCGCATCGAACACGAACAGTTTGTGGGTCGGGATGTAAATGCGGATCGGCGCATCGACGTCGTATTCGTGAACCCCCGGCAGGTGCAGCACCAGCAGGAAATGCTCGTTGCGCACGTGGAGGAAGGTTTCCGAGCCGCTGATCTCCGCCACTTCGACGGTGACCGCCAGTTCCAGGTCGTCATCATTGCTCGGCACCAGCGAGATATGGCTGGGGCGCACGCCAAAGCGGAACTCGCCCTCACCCACCGGGCGCAGGTCGACGTTCAACGGGAAGTGCACGAAGTTGGCGAAGCTGACTTCGTTGCCGGCGATGCGCCCGGGCATCAGGTTGATCGGCGGCTCGGAGAACAACTCCGCCGCCAGCACGGTTTGCGGCTGGTGGTAGACCGAGGTCGATGGGCCGCTCTGGATCACCCGGCCCTCGTGCAAAATCGTCGCGGTGCCGCCCAGCGCCAACGCTTCGTTGGGTTCAGTGGTGGCGTAGATCGCGATGGTGTGGCGTAGCTTGAACAGCTCGCGCATTTCCTGGCGCAGCTCTTCGCGCAGCTTGTAATCAAGGTTGACCAGCGGCTCGTCGAACAGGATCAACTCGGCATCCTTGACCAGCGCCCGGGCCATCGCCGTGCGCTGCTGCTGGCCGCCGGACAGCTCCAGCGGATAGCGCTGCAGAAACTTCTCGATGCGCAGCATCCGTGCGGTTTCCTGCACCTTACTGTGGATGATGTCCTTGGCAACACCGGCCTGACGCAACGGCGAGGCAATGTTCTCGAACACGGTCATGGTCGGGTAGTTGATGAACTGCTGATAGACCATCGACACATTGCGCAGGCGCACCGGGCGCTGGGTGACATCGACGCCGTTCATCAGGATCCGGCCGCTGTCAGGCTTGTCCAGACCGGCCATCAGGCGCATCAGACTGGTTTTGCCGGACAGCGTGCGGCCGAGCAGAACGTTGAAGGATCCGGGTTCGAATGTCAGGCTGGCATCGTCGATCCAGGTCTGGCCCTCGACGGTACGGCAGACGTGCTCCAGGGTGAGTGACATGGCTCGGCCTTTTTTATTATTGGAGTCAAGCGACCTGTGCAGCAGAGCGACATTCGTGCCAGAAATGGCAAGTGGTTGATTTGTCGTGAAAAGCACCGAAAACGTGGGAAATGGGTGTTCATGACTGAACAGATTTGAACAGTCTGGCGATTGACAATGAACAATCGTGAACAACACTCTGTGAACGCTTTTTGCCCAGATTTCGTGAACACCGGAGCTCCAATGTGGGAGCGGGCTTGCTCGCGAAGGCGGTGTGTCAGTCGATGTAAATGTGTCTGATATACCGCTTTCGCGAGCAAGCCCGCTCCCACAGTTTTGATCTGTGTTGGTTTTGAAAGCAGTGCCATAACAACAATAAAAATGCCCTTCAGAGGCCCACCACCATGGCCGCACCTACCCCGCCACTGTCCCACGACGCGATCGTCCAGAGCTCCTGGCAACGGTGCCGCGCGTTCGGCCTCAGCCACCAAAGCAGCCCGGCGTTCGATCAATTGCCCGCCTCCGGCATCGCGCATTTACTCGACCGTCATCATTCACTGGTGCAGACCACCCACCAGGAAGTCCTGCCCTATTACGAAAACATCCTCAGCAACTCCAATTGCCTGATCATGCTCGCCGACCATCAGGGCCAAGTGCTGACATCGTGGGGCACTCAGCGCTTTATCGAGCCAAACCTCGCCCGTGGGTTTAGCGCCGGAGCGAGCTGGATGGAGCGTTCAAGCGGCACCAATGCGATCGGCACCGCGCTGGCCTGCGAACAAGCGGTGCACATCGAACACGATGAACACTTCCTTAAGGCCAATCGCTTCATGACCGGCTCCGCCGCGCCGATTTTCGACGCCGAGCGCAAGGTCATCGCCGTGCTCGATGTGTCCAGCGACAGCTACCTGCCGCCCTCGCACACCCTGGGCATGGTCAAGATGATGAGCCAGACCGTGGAGAACCGGCTGATCCTCAACCTGTTCCACGGCCAGCACTTTCAACTGACCTTCAACACCGGGTTGAGCAACCTCGACAGTCAGTGGGCCGGTTTGCTGATCTTCGATGAGAGCGGCCAGGTACTGTCGGCCAACCGGCGGGCGGACAATCTGCTCGGCGTGCGCCTGTCGCGGGTCAGTGTCGAGAGCCTGTTCAACGTGTCGCTATTGGAGCTGTTGAATCAGCCTGACGGCTTGCCGTTCGCCCTGCAGACCACCGGGCGCAACCGCTTCCAGTGCTTGCTGAAGCGACCGCAACAGGCACCGATTCAGCCTCGGGTATTTGCCGAACCCAAGCCCGCCGCAGCGCCGATCAAAGTGCCGGGAACGATCAGCCTCAACTCTCTGCATTTTGGTGACAGCCGCGTCGAGAAAGCCGTGCGCCAGGCCGAACGCTTGCTGGAGAAAGACATCCCGTTGCTGATCCACGGCGAAACCGGGGTCGGCAAGGAAGTCTTCGTCAAAGCCCTGCATCAGGCCAGCTCACGCAGCAAACAAGCATTCATCGCCGTCAACTGCGCGGCGATCCCGGCCGAACTGGTGGAGTCGGAACTGTTCGGCTATGAAAAAGGTGCGTTCACCGGCGCCAATCAGAAAGGCAGCATCGGCCTGATCCGCAAGGCTGACAAAGGCACCCTGTTCCTCGATGAAATCGGCGACATGCCATTGCCCACTCAGGCGCGGTTGCTGCGGGTATTGCAGGAGCGCTGCGTGCAACCGGTGGGCAGCAGCGAGTTGTTCGCGGTGGACTTGCGAATTATCTCGGCGACTAACCGTTCGCTCAGGGAGCAGGTGCAGCTGGGGCGGTTCCGCGAAGATCTTTATTACCGTATCGGTGGGCTGACCCTGGAACTGCCACCGTTGCGCGAGCGCAGCGATAAGGAGGCGCTGTTCAAACGCCTGTGGGAGCAACATCGCGAACCGACGCAATGGGCCGGGTTGAGCCGCGAGGTGCTGGAGCTGTTCACCCGTCATCCATGGCCGGGCAATCTGCGCCAGGTCAGCAGCGTGATGCAGGTGGCACTGGCGATGGCCGAGGAACAACCGGTGCGGCCGGAGCATCTGCCGGATGATTTTTTTGTCGATCTGGAGATGGAGCCGGTGGAGTTGGCGCCGCCGCTAGGGGTTGATCTGAACGATGCCGAGGCGTTGAACCGCGAATTGCTGGCGGCTGGGGGCAATATTTCGCATCTGGCGCGGCGGTTGGGGGTTAGTCGCAATACCCTTTACAAGCGCTTGCGTCAGGCTGAGTGACAGGGTGGCTGAACCGGCCTCTTCGCGAGCAAGCCCGCTCCCACAGGGGATCAGTGTCGTACTCAAAAATCAGACATGACAAAAATCCAATGTGGGAGCGGGCTTGCTCGCGAAGGCGTCAGACCAGTCACCCCACAACTATCAATCCGCCCCCATTGACCGAACCGACTAGACTGTGACGAAATGTTTCAGTTTTTCGCCATGCCATTGATTCAGACACCTCCCTCCTCCTGATTTTCACAGGATAAGTGCTTTGACCAACATCTGTTCCACCGGCCTTGATATCGGTTTCGCCTCGCTGGATTACCTGCAGATCGGCTTCCTCGGCATCATTCAAGGCATCACCGAGTTGCTGCCCGTTTCCTCCACCGCGCATATGCGCATCGTCCCGGCCCTGCTCGGCTGGCCGGATCCCGGCTCGGCGTTTTCCGCGGCCATGCAGCTGGCTGCACTGGCGGCGGTGGTCAGTTATTTCTGGCGCGACGTCAAGCAAGTGGTCGGTGGCAGCGTCGACGCGGTGCGCCAACGGGATTTCAACAACCGCTGGTTCATCCTCGCGGTGGCCATCGTGCTGGCGACCATACCCATCGGCATTGCCGGCATTGCGCTGTCCTCGACGCTCAACGCCTGCAACTCGCCCCTTCGCGGCCTGATGGTGATCGGGATTTCCTGCGTGGTCATGGCGGTTCTGCTGGCCGCTGCCGAGCTATCGTGCCGGCATCGGCGCACCGTGGACGAAATGCGTCTGCGTGATGCGCTGATCGTCGGCATTGCGCAGATTGGCGCGTTGATTCCCGGGGTGTCGCGCTCTGGCTCGACGCTGACGGCGGCGTTGTTTCTCAACTTCAAGCGTGAAGAAGCGGCGCGGTTCTCGTTCCTGCTCGGGCTGCCGGCGATTGCCCTCGCCGGTCTGAAAGAGTTGTGGGTGTTGTTCCATGCCGATCTTCCAGCAGCCGTTTGGGGACACCTGATTTTCGGTCTGGTGATTGCCAGCATCTCGGCGTTCTTCGCGATCTGGGGCCTGATGCGCTTTCTGGAAAAATTCTCCACCTGGCCATTCGTCATCTACCGCGCGTTGCTGGGGATTTTCCTGATCGTCGCGGTCAGCACCGGGGCCTTGAGCTGACACCCGCCAGAAAAAACAAAACCCGCACAAGGCGGGTTTTGTTTTAAGCGGATCAAGCAATCAGTCAGTCAGACGCCAGGTCGTGCCGCCCTTGCCGTCTTCCAGCACCACGCCCATGGCGGTGAGCTGGTCGCGGATGCGGTCGGATTCGGCCCAGTCCTTGCCGGCGCGTGCCGCCAGACGTGCAGCAATCAGTGCGTCGACTTCAGCGGCATCGACACGCCCTTCGGCGCCCGCTTGCAGGAAGTCATCGGCTTCCAGTTGCAACACACCCAGCACGCTCGCCAGTTCTTTCAGACGTGCCGCCAGACCGGCCGCTGCATCGAGATCGCTCTCGCGCAGGCGGTTGATCTCACGCACCATCTCGAACAGCACGGCGCAGGCTTCCGGCGTGCCGAAGTCGTCGTTCATCACCGTGGTGAAACGCTCGACGAAGGCTTCGCCGCCGGCCGGGGCGACGCTCGGCAGGCCTTTCAGCGCGTGGTAGAAACGCTCGAGAGCGCCCTTGGCGTCCTTGAGGTTGTCTTCCGAGTAGTTGATCGCGCTGCGGTAATGGCTCGACACCAGCAGGTAACGCACGACCTCCGGGTGGTACTTGTCGAGCACGTCGCGAATGGTGAAGAAGTTGTTCAAGGACTTGGACATCTTCTCGCCATTGATACGGATCATGCCGCAATGCATCCACGCGTTGGCGTAGGTCTTGCCGGTGGCCGCTTCGCTCTGGGCGATTTCGTTTTCATGGTGCGGGAACTCGAGGTCGCTGCCGCCGCCATGAATGTCGAAGGTCTCACCGAGGCAGCAAGTGGACATCACCGAGCACTCGATGTGCCAGCCCGGACGCCCGGCGCCCCACGGCGATTCCCAGCTCGGCTCGCCCGGCTTGGCGGCTTTCCACAGGACGAAGTCCAGCGGGTCTTCCTTCGACTCGTCGACTTCGATGCGTGCACCGATGCGCAGGTCTTCGATCTTCTTGCGCGACAGCTTGCCGTAGCCCATGAACTTGGCGACGCGGTAGTACACGTCGCCATTGCCCGGGGCGTAGGCGTAGCCCTTGTCGATCAGGGTCTGGATCATCGCGTGCATGCCCGGAATATGATCCGTGGCACGCGGTTCCATGTCCGGCTTCTTGATGTTCAGGCGCGCTTCGTCTTCGTGCATCGCCGCGATCATGCGCTCGGTCAGCGCGTCGAACGACTCACCGTTCTCGCGGGCACGATTGATGATCTTGTCGTCGATGTCGGTGATGTTGCGCACGTAGGTCAGGTCGTAACCGCTGAACCGCAACCAGCGGGTCACCAGGTCGAACGCAACCATGCTGCGGCCGTGGCCGAGGTGGCAGTAGTCGTACACGGTCATGCCGCACACGTACATGCGCACCTTGTTGCCATCCAGCGGCTTGAAGACTTCTTTGCTCTTGGTGAGCGTGTTGTAGATCGTCAGCACGTTAATTTCCTTGACGCAGAATCACTGGCCCCACGAATCACGCAGGGTCACGGTACGGTTGAATACCGGCTGACCTGGTTTCGAGTCCTTGATATCGGCAACGAAGTAGCCTTCGCGCTCGAACTGGAAACGGTCTTCCGGCTGTGCATTGCCCAGCGATGGCTCAGCACGACAACCGGTCAGCACTTGCAGTGAGTCAGGGTTGATGTTGTCGAGGAAACTCGCGCTGTCTTCGGCCTTCTCCGGGTTCGGAGAACGGAACAGGCGATCGTACAGACGCACTTCGCACTCGATGCTGGCAGCCGCCGGCACCCAGTGGATCACGCCTTTGACCTTGCGGCCTTCAGGGTTCTTGCCGAGGGTGTCCGGATCGTACGAGCAACGCAGCTCGACGATGTTGCCGTCGGCGTCCTTGATCGCTTCGTCGGCACGGATCACGTAGCTGCCACGCAGACGCACTTCGCCGTTCGGCTCGAGGCGCTTGTAGCCCTTTGGCGGTTCTTCCATGAAGTCATCGCGGTCGATGTAGATTTCACGGGCGAACGGCAGCTTGCGCACGCCGAGTTCTTCTTTCTGCGGATGACGCGGCAGTTCGAGGTTTTCGACCTGACCTTCCGGGTAGTTGGTGATCACGACTTTCAACGGACGCAGCACGCACATGGCACGCGGGGCGTTCGCGTCGAGGTCCTGACGGATGCTGAACTCGAGCATGCCGAAGTCGACCACGCCGTCGGAACGGTTGGTGCCGATCATGTCGCAGAAGTTGCGGATCGAAGCCGGCGTGTAGCCACGGCGACGGAAGCCGGACAGCGTCGACATGCGCGGGTCGTCCCAGCCGTTGACGTGCTTTTCATCGACCAGTTGCTTGAGCTTGCGCTTGCTGGTGATGGTGTAGTTCAGGTTCAGACGGCTGAATTCGTACTGGCGCGGGTTGGCCGGCACCGGCAGGTTTTCCAGGAACCACTCGTACAGCGGACGATGGCTTTCGAATTCCAGGGTGCAGATCGAGTGGGTGATGCCTTCGATGGCGTCGGACTGACCGTGGGTGAAGTCATAGTTCGGGTAGATGCACCACTTGTCACCGGTCTGATGGTGATGGGCGTGGCGGATGCGGTACATGATCGGGTCGCGCAGGTTCATATTCGGCGAGGCCATGTCGATCTTCGCGCGCAGCACGCGGGCGCCGTCCGGGAACTCACCGGCACGCATGCGTGCGAACCAGTCGAGGTTCTCTTCCACCGAACGGTCGCGGAACGGGCTGTTCTTGCCCGGCTCGGTCAGGCTGCCACGGTATTCCTTGGCCTGCTCAGGGGTCAGGTCGTCGACGTAGGCCTTGCCGGCCTTGATCAGCTCGACCGCCCAGTCATGCAACTGGTCGAAATACTGCGAGGCGTAGCGCACTTCGCCGGACCACTCGAAGCCCAGCCATTTGACGTCGCTTTCGATCGCGTCGATGTATTCCTGGTCTTCCTTGGCCGGGTTGGTGTCGTCGAAACGCAGGTGCGTGACGCCGCCGAACTCCTGGGCCAGGCCGAAGTTCACGCAGATCGACTTGGCGTGGCCGATGTGCAGGTAGCCGTTGGGCTCAGGCGGAAAACGGGTGACGATCTGGGTGTGCTTGCCCGAGTCCAGGTCTGCCTGGATGATCGGCCGCAGGAAATTGACCGGCACGGCAGGGCCGGACTTGGCATTCGAGGTAGGGTCGACAGTGGGCTTGCTCATAGGATCCTTGACTTACATGTGCGCGGCCGCAAAGGGGGCCAGACAAAACAAAGCCGCTATCATAGCCGATGCTGTCAAGGGCCTGACAGAGCGCGGCCTATAAAGGAGCGCATTTAATCGCCGGGATATGAAAAACAGCCTCGAAATTCGCGCCTGTCACGCTAAACTGCGCACCTTGGCCGATGCAGGCTGAACCGGTCATGGGGCTGAATGTCCCATAACCACGAATTCCTTATAAAGAGTAGCGATCATGACTCAAGTCAAACTGACCACCAACTACGGCGACATCGTCATCGAACTGGACGCGGAAAAAGCGCCGATCACCGCTGCCAACTTCCTCGAATACGTTAAAAACGGTCACTACGAGAACGTGATTTTCCACCGCGTCATCAAGGGTTTCATGATCCAGGGCGGCGGTTTCGAGCCTGGCATGCAGGAAAAGAAAGACAAGCGCCCGAGCATCCAGAACGAAGCCGACAACGGCCTGAAGAACGAGAAGTACACCCTGGCCATGGCCCGCACCATGGATCCACATTCGGCCTCGGCGCAGTTCTTTATCAACGCCACCGACAACAGCTTCCTCAACCACACCGCCAAGACCGCTCAGGGCTGGGGTTATGCCGTGTTCGGTAAAGTCGTTGCCGGTACCGATGTCGTCGACAAGATCGAAGCCGTTGCCACCACTTCCAAGGCCGGTCACCAGGACGTGCCGAAAGACGACGTGATCATCGAGAAAGCCGAGATCATCGAAGCGTGATATTGCTGATTTCAGACTTGCATCTGGAAGAGGAGCGCCCGGACATCACCCGGGCGTTTCTGGATTTGCTCGCCGGACGCGCCCGCTCGGCGAGTGCGTTGTACATCCTCGGCGACTTTTTCGAGGCGTGGATTGGCGACGACGCCATGACGCCCTTCCAGCGTTCCATCTGCCAGGCCCTTCGCCAATTGAGCGACAGCGGCACGGCGATTTTTCTGATGCACGGCAACCGCGACTTCCTGCTCGGCAAGGCCTTCTGCAAAGAAGCCGGCTGCACGCTGTTGAAGGACCCGAGTGTCGTGCAGTTTTACGGCGAGCCGGTGTTGTTGATGCACGGCGACAGCCTGTGCACCCGCGATGTCGGCTACATGAAGCTGCGGCGCTACCTGCGCAACCCGATCACCCTGTTCATCCTGCGCCACCTGCCGCTGAGCACCCGCCACAAACTGGCGCGCAAGCTGCGCAGCGAAAGCCGTGCGCAGGTGCGGATGAAGGCCAATGACATCGTCGATGTCACGCCGGAAGAGATTCCGCGGATCATGCAGCAATACGGGGTGAAAACCCTGATCCACGGCCACACCCATCGTCCGGCGATCCACAAGCTGCAGCTCGGTGAGCAGGCAGCGAAGCGGATTGTGCTGGGGGACTGGGATCGTCAGGGTTGGGCGTTGCAGGTGGATGAGAACGGGTATGCCCTGGCACCGTTCGACTTCGCTCCGCCACCACAACTGGCAGCACCTGCCAACTGACACAACACAAAACCCAATGTGGGAGCGGGCTTGCTCGCGAAGGCGGTGGTTCAGTCGACATCTCTGCTGAATGACACACCGCTTTCGCGAGCAAGCCCGCTCCCACATTTTTGACCGTGTTTTGCTTAGTGACCGCTGGCAGCCGGGCCGGCCTTCGCCGCAAACGGCGGTTTCGCCAGCCACACAATCAGAATCAGCCCCATGAACCCCCAGCCCAGCAACGTGAAGTAATCCACGGTGGAGAGCATGTACGCCTGACTGGTGAGGATCTGATCCATCTGCGCGTACGCCGATTGGCTCGCGCCGCCTAAATGGTTCAAGGTCTCGCGGGTCGCCGGCTCGAAGGTGCTGATGCTTTCGCTCATGTAGGCATGATGCTGATTGGCGCGGCGAATCCAGATCCACGTGGTCAGCGATGCCGCAAAGCTACCGCCCAAGGTCCGCAGGAACGTCGCAAGCCCCGCACCGTCGGCAATCTGGCTCGGCGGCAGGTCGGACATCAGGATGCTCAGGGTCGGCATGAAGAACAGTGCCACGCCGATCCCCATGAACAGCTGCACCAGGGCGATGTGCTGGAAGTCCACCTGGTTGGTGAATCCGGCGCGCATGAAGCAGCTCAGACCAATCGCCAGGAACGCCAGACCGGCCAACAGGCGCAGGTCGAACTTGTTCGCGTACTTGCCGACAAACGGCGACAGCAGCACCGGCAGAATCCCGATCGGCGCCACCGCCAGACCGGCCCAGGTCGCGGTGTAACCCATCTGCGTTTGCAGCCACTGCGGCAGGATCAGGTTGATGCCGAAGAACCCGGCGTAACCCAGCACCAGCACCAGCGTGCCGATGCGGAAGTTACGGTAGGCGAACAACCGCAGGTTCACCACCGGGTGCTGGTCGGTCATTTCCCAGATGACGAACACCGCCAGGGCGATCACCGAAATCGCCGCGCCGATGATGATGAAGTTCGATTCGAACCAGTCCAGGTCATTGCCCTTGTCGAGGATCACCTGCAACGCGCCGACGCCGATGATCAGCGAGATCAGGCCGACGTAATCCATCGGTTGGCGACTGGTTTCCACCGGACGCTTGGCCAGTTGCGAGCGCACCACCATCACCGCAAAGATGCCGATCGGTACGTTAATGAAGAAGATCCACGGCCAGCTATAGCTGTCGGTGATCCAGCCGCCGAGAATCGGCCCGGCAATTGGCGCTACCACCGTGACCATCGCCAGCAATGCCAGGGCCATGCCGCGCCTCGCGGGGGGATAGACGGCAATCAACAGGGTCTGTGTCATCGGGTACAGCGGCCCGGCCACCAGGCCTTGCAGCACACGGAAGCCGATCAGTTCCGGCATCGACGTGGAGATACCACAGAGAAACGAGGCCAGCACAAACAGAATGGTTGCCCAGAGAAACAGCTTCACCTCGCCGAAACGCCGACTGAGCCAACCGGTCAGCGGCAGCGCAATGGCGTTGCTCACGGCAAACGAGGTGATCACCCAGGTGCCCTGCTCCGAACTCACACCCAGGTTGCCGGAAATGGTCGGCAAGGCCACGTTGGCAATGGTGGTGTCGAGCACTTGCATGAAAGTCGCCAGCGACAGGCCGATGGTGCTGAGCAACAGGCTGGGCGGCGTGAAAGAGGCGTTATTGCTCATTGTGAATCCTATGAAACCGGGTTGACGCTATGGGAGCGCGCTTTTTGTGGCGAGGGAGCTTGCTCCCGCTGGGCCGCGAAGCGGCCCTAAAAGCTTCACGACTGCTTCGCAGCCGAGCGGGAGCAAGCTCCCTCGCCACAAAAGCCCGCACCTGAAGGGTGTGACCTTAGCGTTGCGCGGTTTTGCTCACCGCCGCGCTGTTGTCGTGGATCAGCTGCGCAATCATCGCGTCGGCTTCGGCCAGTTGCTGCTCGTAAACGTTGGTGGTGAACGATGCCTTTTGCGGCGGTTGCTGGGCCAGCACCGGACCGCTCTGGTCATGCAGGTTCACTTCAACGTTGGTCGACAGACCGACCCGCAGCGGATGCTTGGCCAGCTCTTCGGCGTTGATGTGAATCCGCACTGGCACACGCTGGACGATCTTGATCCAGTTACCGGTGGCGTTCTGCGCCGGCAACAGAGCAAACGCGCTGCCGGTACCGGCGCCGAGGCTGTCGACGGTGCCGCTGTACTTCACGCTGCTGCCGTAGATGTCAGACTCGATGTCCACCGGTTGGCCGATGCGCATGTCACGCAGTTGGGTTTCCTTGAAATTGGCGTCGATCCACAGCTGATCCAGCGGGATCACCGCCATCAGCGCGGTGCCCGGCTGTACGCGCTGACCGAGTTGCACGGTACGTTTGGCGACGTAACCGGTGACCGGCGCAATCAGGGTGCTGCGAGCGTTGGTCAGGTAGGCCTGGCGCAGTTCAGCAGCAGCCTGCATCACGTCCGGGTGCGACGAAACCACGGTGTCATCGACCAGCGCGCTGGTGGTTTTCAGTTGCTGTTTGGCGTTGGCCAGGGCGTTTTGCGCCGAGGTCAGGTCATCGCGGGCGTGGGACAGTTCTTCCTGGGAAATCGCCCCGCCAGCAGCGAGGTTCTTCCGCCGGTTGTAGTTGTCCTGAGCCTTCTGCACTTCAGCCTGTTGCGCGTTGACCTGGGCTTTCATGCCGTCGACGTTGCTGTACAGGCCGCGCACCTGACGCACGGTACGCGCCAGTTTCGCCTGGGCACTTTGCAGACCGACTTCGGCATCGTTGGGGTCGAAGTTGATCAGCACCTGGCCTTCGTGAACCAGATCGCCGTCGTCGGCGCCAATGCTGACCACGGTGCCGGTGACCAACGGCGTGATCTCAACGACGTTGCCGTTGACGTAGGCGTCGTCGGTGCTTTCGTTGAAGCGCCCGATGAATTCGTGATACGCCCACACGCCAGCACCGGCGAGCAGAACCACGACGGCCAGCACCAGCAGCATGACTTTGCGCTTACGTGGATTACCGGTGTCGGGGGTGTTGTCTTGAGTTTGAGTGTTTTCGGCAGTGGCCATGACAAATACCTGAATTAGTTGTGCGACGTGGCTGGGGTGGCGTTGGCTGCGGTCAGGGTTTCACCCTGAAAGCCGCCGCCCAGCGCTTGCATCAGTTGAATCGACAGGTCGATCTGCTCGGCATTGAGGTTGGCCAGCTGACGCTGGGCCTGCAGCAATTGCTGCTCGATGCTGAGCACGTCCAGGTAGTTGCCGATGCCGGAACCGTAACGCTGGACGACGGTGTTGTAAGAATCCTGAGCAATCTCGGTGGCGTGTTGCTGCGCACCGATCTGCCGGCCGATGTCACGCAACTGGTTGATCGTGTCGCTGACATCACCCAGTGCTTTCACCAGGCTTTTGTTGTACTGCGCCACTGCCAGATCGTAATCGGCGTCGCGCGCATCAAGGTTGGCGCGCAGGCGCCCGCCATCGAAGATCGGCACCGAGATGGTCGGGGCGATGCTGAAGAAGCGACTGGCCGACCCGAACATTGCGTCACCCAACAAGGATTCGGCACCGGCAGACGCCGTAAGGTTCAGGTTGGGATAGAAGCGGGTTTTCGCCGAGTCGATGTCTTTACTCGCCGCCTCTACGCGCCAGCGCGCAGCGACCAGATCCGGACGCCGACCGAGCAGTTCCGCCGGCAATACCGACGGCACGGCCACGGCGCTGGCTTGCAGGACTTTCGGCCGGGCAATTTCGTTGCCGCGATCCGGGCCTTTGCCGAGCAGCACGGCCAGAGCGATCTTGGCGCTGTTCAAGCGCTTTTCGGCATCGATCAGGCTGGCTTCGGAACTGGCCTCAAGGCTTTGGGTTTGCTGGAACTGGTACTGGCTGTCGATCCCGGCACTCAAGCGGCGCTGGCTCAGATCGAGCATCTGTTTGGTGCGTTTCAGATCGTCGTTGGCCAGGTCGTAGACGATGTGCGCCTGTCCCAGATCGCTGTAGGCCCGGGCCACGTCGGCGGCGAGGGTCAATTGCGCGGCCTGACGGTCGATTTCCGCAGCGCGGGCCTGACCGAGAGCGGCTTCCCAGGCATCTCGCTGGCCGCCCCACAGGTCGAAGTTGTAATTGAAACCGGCGCTGATATTGCGCACGGTCGCATAGGCATCGCCCTTGCCCAGCGGATCCTGATCCTTGGCCAGACGTGAGCGGCTGATACCGGCGCTGGCGTCGAGGGTCGGATACCGTTCGGCATCGGCAGCATAAGCGGCGGCGCTGGCCTGATGGGCGCGGGCTTCAGCAATTTGCATGTCCGGGCTGTCGTGCAGGGCTTCGCGGATCAGACCGTCGAGTTGTGGGTCGCCAAGGCTGGTCCACCAGTCGCTTTTCGGCCATGCCGCCGGCGACAGGGTCACACCGTTGAGGGACTGGCCGACTTTCAGGCTTTTCGCATCAAGGTTTTTGCCTTGAGTGTCGAGGCCACTGTAATTGGCGCAACCGGCAAGGATCATTGCCGACAGCACCAGGGTCAGGCTGCTGCGCAAGGTTTTACTGCTCATTGTGTTCACCTAAGCGCTGGATGGTGATCGGGTCACCGGCGGCCAGCAGGATTTTCTTGAGGATGTATTCCAGGGTCTTCAACTCGTCCGTAGTGACGGCGCCGGCCAGTTCATTCATTGCATCGGCGCCGATGTGCGGCAGACGATCGGCCAGTTGCTGGCCCTGCTCGGTGAGTTTGAGCTGCACCTGACGGCGATCGCCTTCGCTGCGTTGGCGAGCCAGGAAACCTTTCTGTTCCAGACGATCGAGCATGCGTGTCATCGAACCGCTGTCCAGCGACAGATGCCGGCACAGCTCGGCCGGAGTATCGACGCCGTACTGGGCCATGATGATCAACACCTTGAACTGCGCGGCGGTGATGCCGTGGGGGTCCATGTGGGTGTCGATGATCTTGTCCTTGAGCAGCGCGGCACGGCCCAGCAACAGGCCGAGATGGCAATGCTTGAATTCGTCCGGGGTGAAATGCTTCATGTGCTCACCTAATAACTGCCTAGGCAGTGAATGTATGTCGAGATGTTACTGCCTAGGCAGCGAATGTCAACGTAATAGTTAGGTTGCTTTGTAATTAGTTGACCAGTGGACTGGGCTTTTGCGGTGCATGGAAGAACGCCATCGCGAGCAGGCTCACTCCTACAAGGGATCTCCTGCGAACACAGACTTCGCGTCGATCAGCAATCCGATGTAGGAGTGAGCCTGCTCGCGATGGCAGCAACTCGGTTTAGAGCCGATCAGGATTCATCGGAAGGATGGGCAGCCGCCGGCGGCTGGAGGGGATGCACTTCGCGCCCGCGCAAGGCGGTGATCGCATAACCACAGGCGCGTTTGATCACCGCATACATGCTGTGCCAGCCCGGCGGTGCGGGCTCGATCGCGGCATGCAACGCGAGTGCATAGTCGAGCACCAGACCGGGCGTCCAGGCCATCACTTCGGCGCGTTTACGCACCTGCGCCGCCACCCAGAACTCGGGGCTGAGTATCACTCTGGCGAAATCGAGCATGCTCGAATGCCCGCGATTCATCGCCCCTTCAAGGGCTGCTTCGAGGCTGTGGGCGACGGCACTCGAGCAGTTGCGGCTGGTGAGGTTGTACGTGCTGTTCTGCCGATATTCGCTCCAGAACGCCTGCAACCGCCGGGCGTCGTAGTGAGCAAAACTGACCTGAACCGAAGACGGGCACCAGTCGGCCACCTCGCCGGCATAGTCAGGCAGAAACCGCCCGGCGACATCGTTGTTCGGCGTCGCCCGCAGCAAGCGCACGAAATCCCCCGCCGAACGATCGATGTCGTCCAGCGGGTAATGGCTGATGTAAATGTCCGGGCCACATTCCAGTGCCGCGTGGCCGGCGGAGATCACGCCGTTGATGTCGACCGCGGCGATATAACGATTGAGCAAGCGGTTGCGCACCAGGGTGTCATCAACGGTGCCGCTGGGTGTCCAGACATGGATAACCAGCGCGGTGCTGGGGGCCGGCCCACCGACCGAGGCCGGACTCGCCAACGGTGGCTGGTGTTTGAAGCGCAGTGACTGGCGCAACAACGCGCAGCCCGAAAGAAAGATGCTCATGCCAATGCAGAACGGCACCGTGCCCTTATACAACGTCGGATACGGTTCAAGGATGAACAGGCCAAAGGTGATTTCGAACAATCCGGTGAGCAGCGACAATCGCCAACCGACAAAGCGCACCACCACCGCCGCCGCCAGCCGAAAGCCGCCATCGAGCAGAAACGCCACACCGAACAGCACTGCCAGAATCAGGCTGGCCACATGTTGCCGGTCGACGATCAGCAGCCCAAGCAGCAGGAACGCCAGACCGCGGGCCTTGCGCAAAGCGGCGGCGGTGCCGGTCTGCGGTGCCGGCACCAACAGAATGATCAGGGCCTCGAGTAACAGCAGATAGCCAAAGACATGCAGCGGAAAATAAAGCACACCGTCCAGCGCATCGATAAAGATCGCCACCCCGGCCGCGCCCCAGACAATGCCGGTCAGCGCCAGCGTCGACCAACGCTTGCGGACAAAGTCATTACCGAGCAAGACCATACTCAAGCGGACCATAGGCGCTTCCTGTTGCATTGGGGCAGTTGCAACCTACCGGGATTTCAGGCTTCGCTGAGTCTAATACATCCTCAAATTTCCGAAGCGCGGACGCGCTTTCTAGGAATCGCCTGATGTCTCTCGGCAGACCCCGTGTTTAACGTACGGTCCTCCCTGGCCAACACGAATAGCCTTTTCATGAAGCGATCAAAACTTCAGCGCCCCATGCACACCCTGGCTGCGGTGACGTTACTGACGTGCGCGTCGGACGCGATAGCGGCGAATTGCACATTCAACGGTTCTTCCCGCACCCAAACGCTCAACTTTGGCGCAAGCCTTGCCAATGGTGGCCTGACAATCCCCGCCGACACACCCGATGGCACAGTGGTCTACCAGGACACCGCGCAGCAATCGAGCTCGCACAGCTGGTCGTGCAGCGCAACTTCGCAATACGGCGTAGCAGTCAATCCCGCGCTAGGCACCCCACCCAGTAACGTAACGACCTTTCCCTTGGGCAAGACCGGGCTCTCGTTCCGTATCTGGATGGATATGTTAAGTCGCTATGAGCCCTCCCTGTTTGCGATCAGCTCAACCTACTACGGCATCGGAGCCGGTACGGTCAGACTGGAAATCGTCAAGACCGGCCCACTGGCGTCGCAAGTCAGGATTGATGCCGGCAATCTGGGCAACCTGCAGTCCGGTGAGCTGATCCTGAACAGGTTTAATCTGGCCAATGCACTGGTACTGAATGCAGCCTCCTGCCAGACCCCGTCCGTACCGGTGGCCATGGGCGATGATTATCAACTCAACGAGTTCAGCCAGGCTGGCGCAACACCGCGCACGGTGCGCTTCAACATTGGCCTGAACCAGTGCCAGACCGGCATCAAGAAAGTCACCTACTCGCTCAAGGCCAATACCACGGTGATCGATGCGGCCAAAGGCATCGTCGCGCTCAATGACAGCTCCACCGCCAAGGGCATCGGCCTGCAATTGATGAATGACGCCGGGCAGCCCATGGCCTTGGGCACCACCTACCCGTTCGACGCGTTCACCAGCACCGGCACCGACTTCAAGATTCCTTTGTCGGCTTCGTATTACCGTCTGCCGACAGATGAACTCAAGGCCGGCAGTGCCAACACCGAGGTCACCTTCATCGTCAACTACCTTTAAATCTAAGGATCGTCTGATGTTCCCGGCACCTGGCCGTCCCTAGAGTGCCGGGATGAGATTGAAGAACTACCTCCACCAGATCAGCCCGATCCTGTCCTCGCCCCACGCGGCACGGCGCCTGTTGCGCATTTTTGCCCTGGTGCTGCTGGTGGGCATTCTCGGCGGCGTCTACAGCTTTCTGTTGTTTACCTTCAATAATGAAGTGTCCCAGCGGCGCAGCTACATGAGCAGCGCGATCGCCGAAGCGCATACCTTTTTCACCACCCGGGAAGCACTCCTGGAAAGCCTCAGCCTGTCGGCCACGCGCATGGCCAACATGGACCTGCCGGTCTCCGATGAAGAGATCCGCCTGCTGCTCGGTCAAGCGCCGGCGCAGCAATGGAGCATCTGGCTGACCCGACGCATGCGCGACTACCTCAAGGCTCGGCAACTCAACCTTGTATATGTCAGCAGCGGCCCCCAGTCTCAAGTATGGCGCCTTTACAACGCGACGCCGGTGACCAGTGCTTTCCCCCGAGCCACACTTGAGCGACTGCAAACCCTCAAACACCACAACAGCGCCAACCTGAAGGAGCTCTGGCTGACCCATGCCGCTGACGGGCACTCGCAGCTGTACATCTTCATTCGCCTGGACGAACGCGACATCAACTCCGGCTGGCTCGGTCTGGAAATGGACGACCGCGAAGTTTCCAGCGCCTTGAGCGATCACAGCGCCGGCGAGTTCACCATGTTCAATTCGCAGGGCATGCCGCTGTTCAGCAACAGCCAAAAACCGCCGCCGGGGCAGTATCTGCCACTGCTGCGGCAACAGGACTTTTTCGGTTTTGTCGGTGACGGCTGGCTGCCTGAACAGTTGGTGTTACGCAAGCAACTGAAATCATCGGATTGGCAGCTCACTTACTCCATCGATTTGCTCGAGGTGCTATGGGCACTGTGGCCGCAAATGCTCGGCGCACTGCTGTTTTGCCTGTTGAGCATCAGCCTGGTGTACCTGCTGACCCGACGCCTGGAACACCGCGTGATCAACCCGGCGATTCACCGGATCCAGGCGTTGGTGGAAAGTGAGCTGTTCAGCCGCGACGTGATCCAGACCGCGCCAGTGGCGCTGTGCGTGCTGCGGCGCACCGACGCTCAAGTGGTGCTGGAAAACACCCTCGCCCGCCAATGGCTGGGCCGCCGTGGCGAACAACTGGGACCGGGCTGGATCCGCGCGGCGTTTGACGACAACGAACCCGGTCTGACCGATTACTTCGAGACCGCCGATGGCCGTCACTTGTACCTGAGCTGCGCGCCGACCCGCTACAAAGGCGAAGACGTGTTGCTCTGTGCCTTCAGCGACATCAGTGCACGCCGGCAAATCGAAGCGGCGCTGGAACAGGCTCGCCAGTCGGCCGACGCCGCCAATGAGGCCAAGACCCTGTTTCTCGCGACCATGAGCCACGAAATCCGCACACCGTTGTACGGCGTGCTCGGTACCCTGGAATTGCTCGCCCGTACGCAACTCGATACCCAACAGAAAAGTTACCTGCAAGCCATCGAAGGCTCCTCTGCCACCCTGCTGCAACTGATTTGCGACGTGCTTGATGTGTCGAAAATCGAGGCCGGGCAACTGGCGCTGGAATTGAGCGAGTTCCGCCCGACGACGCTGGTGCACGAAGTGGTGCAAGGCTACGCGGCGGCGGCGCAGAGCAAAGGCCTGCAACTGTACGCCTGCCTCGATCCGCAAACGCCGGAGCGGTTGATCGGCGATGCCAGCCGCGTGCGGCAAATCCTCAACAATCTGCTGAGCAACGCGGTCAAGTTCACCGATTCCGGGCGCGTGGTGCTGCGGGTCAAACTGCTCGGTCGCGAAGGCGAACGGGTGTGCCTGCAATGGCAGGTCTCGGACACCGGCAAAGGCATCGCCCATGACGATCAGGCGTTCATTTTCGAACCGTTCTACCAGACTGAAGGCAACACCAACGTGGTGGCCGGCACGGGCCTGGGCTTGCCCATCTGTCAGCGGCTGACGCACTTGATGA
This sequence comes from Pseudomonas sp. MWU16-30322, assembly GCF_020515535.1. Taxonomy (NCBI): domain Bacteria; kingdom Pseudomonadati; phylum Pseudomonadota; class Gammaproteobacteria; order Pseudomonadales; family Pseudomonadaceae; genus Pseudomonas; species Pseudomonas sp. MWU16-30322. The sequence goes on along the minus strand of NZ_JAIWYL010000011.1, from coordinate 155,994 downwards.
ACGGCACCCTGCGCATGGTCAGCGAGCCGGGGCTGGGCAGCAGTTTTGCCTTGAGCGTGCCGCTGGAGCAAACCTCAAACAAGACCTCACCGGCCGTCGTACCGGCATTGGCGCCGGACCTCGTTTACGTGGTTTCGCCTGTGCGCGAACTGGCCGAAAGTCTCTGCGGCTGGTTGCGCCGCTGGGGCGCCCGTCCGCAGATAGGCACACCCGATTGCACGGAACCCGACTGCAGCGTCGTGCTGCTTGAGCTGTATCCCACGCCCTCCGATCTGCGCCCGAGCCAGGCATGGCCCGGCCCGCGAGTATTGGCCAGCGGCGACGGAGCCCACGAGCCGCAGTTCGGCGCTGATGGCTGGAAGGTCAATCTGAATGATCTGGCAGCGATCCAGCGCGCCGTTCGCCAGGCTCAGGGCGGCCAGATCGCCCCCCTCCCTGAGCAACACGAACCGCATAGGCTGCGTCCATTGCGTCTGCACATTCTGGTAGCCGAAGACAACGCCATAAACCAACTGATCCTGCGCGACCAGCTCGAAGAACTGGGCTGCACGGTGGCGCTGGCCAGCGATGGCGAAGAGGCCTTGTCACTCTGGCGCGGCAGTGAGTTCGACATTGTCCTCACCGACGTCAACATGCCGCGCCTCAACGGCTACGAACTGACCGCAGCCCTGCGCCGCGCGGGCTGTGTCACCCCGATCATCGGCGCCACCGCCAACGCCCTGCGCGGAGAAGATGCCCTGTGTCTGGCGGCCGGCATGAATCACTGTCTGGTCAAACCTTTTACGCTGCGAGCCTTGCTCGCGGCCCTGGCTCCTTATGAACGAGTTGCTCATGAAGCCCTGTAGCATTTTGATAGTCGAAGACCACCCCTTCCAGCACCGTTATTTGCAGAATCTGTTCAACGAGTTGGGCAACTTTGACGTGGTCGGCGTCCGGGACGGCGAAGCCGCACTGGCCTGCCTGAAACAGCGGGACTTCGACCTGATACTCACCGACTTGCTGATGCCGGGCATGGACGGCGTGCAGCTCATTCAGGGCCTCGCCGCGCAACGTTCGCGCCCCGCACTGGCGATCATGAGCGCGGCCTCGCGACGGATGTTGATGGGCGCCAGTCTGGTGGCGAGCAATCTGCAGGTGAAAGTGATCGGGCTGATTTCCAAACCGGTGACCACCGCCGCCCTGCGCTGCCTGATCAATCAATTGCAGGCGTTGCGTCAGACGGTGCCGGCCGAGACTCGCGAAGGCATCGGGCGCGAGCGTATTTTGCACGCGCTGGACAACGGTGAACTGCAAGCCTGGTTCCAGCCCAAGAAAGCCCTGAACAATGGCCGGATCGTCGCCGCCGAAGCCCTGGTGCGCTGGATTCATACCGAACAGGGCACGCTGCTGCCCGGCGAGTTCCTGCCGGTGCTGGCCGCCTGTGGCCTTGAAGAACAGCTGCTGTGGAAAGTGCTGGAACAAGCGATTGCCGCTCAAGTCGGCTGGCGCCAGCAGGGCTATGACATTCCGGTCTCGATCAACCTGCCGACGCACCTGCTCAACAACCACGACCTGCCCGACCGTATTCACGCGTTCGTGCTGGCCCATCAAGGCTTGCCGGCACGGATCTGTTTTGAGCTGATGGAGTGCTCGGTGCCCGACGACATCAGCAACTTCTATGCCGGTGCCTGCCGCTTGCGGATCAAGGGGTTCGATCTGTCACAGGATGATTTCGGCAAGGGTTACAGCTCGTACATGAATCTGGTCTCGGCGCCGTTCACTGAATTGAAGATCGACCGCACGCTGGTACATGGCTGCAACGCCAACGAAGAGCTGGCCAAGGCCCTCACCAGTATTGTCAGCCTGGGACGGCAGCTGGGTCTGACGGTAGTGGCCGAAGGTGTCGAGACCGCGCAAGAACTTGCTCTGTTGCGTAAAATCGACTGCACTCAGGTTCAGGGTTTCCTGATCTCCCATGCCGTGTCTTCGGATCAATTCCAGCAGTTGCTGACCCATGACGGGCCGGCGAACGCGTACTGACCCGCAAGCGGGTGTTGACGACTGTCACTTGCTATCGAGGTCACTGTGTTCAAAGGCTCTCTCATCTCTGCTGCCCGGGCCCACTGATGCCACATCCCAATGCATTCCTGGAGAAGCTCGCCAGCAGTTCATCGCGCCTGAATAAAAGCCTGCTGGTGCTCGGCGCCTTGGTGTTGCTGTTACTGGGTATCAGCTACGTGGGGGTCAAGCGCATGGTCGAAGAGCGACACGATACCGTGCAGTTTCACTTTGCCCGACTGATGGAGAATGTCCGCGAACAGGAACTGTTCCTGCAGGATATCGCCCGGGAAAGTGCCAAGGGCGAGCGGCTCACCAATGCCGTATTGCCGCCCTACTCCCAAAAGCCCTTGCCCGATGAAGGGCCGGGCATCTATGAGGGCCGTGGCCTGCCGTTTTCGCTGCCCTACAGCCTGAAGATCAATCCGGACAGGATCGCGCCCAGCCAATACCCGAAAATCTTCGCACTCGGCACCCACCTGGCCGCTTACTACAGCGCGTTCTGGTCAGCGTCGCACTATCAGTCGCCCCACGTCGTGCTGATCAATGGTCCCGATAATTTTGATGTCGCCGTACCCTCTGCCGGGCGCTTGCGCGGTAAGGGACAGACGCAGATCGGTCATTTGGTCGACGTAATGACCCAGGTGAACCAGCGCCTGCGCGGGCAAAATTCGCCGCTGCCCGATCTTCAGGTGCACTGGGAACCCTATGTCTCTGCCGAGGATGACAAGAGCACGCCAACCCTGCTGGCCTACGTGAGTATCAACCTGGCCAGCACTGCGCTGACCGTCGAAGGTGCCGATACCTGGGTGGTACTGGGTTCGCTGATGAACCTGTCTCAGGTCAATAACATCGAGCGGCTGATGCAGTGGTCGATCTACGACGACTTCACCTTGATCACCCCGCGTGGTGTGGTCTTGACCGGCGCCCTGAAACCCGGCGAGGTGCTGGATGAAGGGGTGAACTTCAAGCGTGACGGACTGGTGTTTAAACTGAGCAGCCCCGGCGAACAACACTGGACGGCAATCTACTTCATCAGTGTGCGCAGCTTCCTTGATTACGCGCTGTGGCCGTTGCTGTGTCTGCTGGCGCTGGTGTTGGCGGTGCTTGGTTGCAGTAGAGCGGTCAATCGCTGGTACCAGACCCGGGTCATCCTGCCCGCGCAAAGTGCGCACGCCAGCATCGCCGAAAGCGAGGCGTTCAGCCGCGCGGTGATCGACACAGCACCAACCGGCCTGTGCGTGATTCGCCGCAGCGATCACCATGTGCTGCTGGAAAATCAGCGCGCGCAGCAGTGGCATGACAACGGCCAGTTGATGAGTTTGCTCTCCTCGCGCACCGACCCCGGCCACGCTGACCTTGAACTCAACGGACGCTACCTGCACGTTGCCTTCGTGCCCACCCGCTATCAGGGTCAAGACGCCTGGTTGTGTGCGCTGCACGACGTGACCCGGCATGTTGAAGATGCGGCAGCACTGGAAGAGGCGCGTCAGGCCGCCGACTCGGCGAATCGGGCCAAGAGTCGCTTTCTCGCCACCATGAGCCATGAAATCCGCACGCCACTGTATGGCGTACTCGGCACTCTGGAACTGCTGGGTCTGACCGCGCTCGCCCCGCGGCAGCAGAATTACCTGCAGACCATCCAGCGTTCCTCGGCCACCTTGTTCCAACTGATCAGCGATGTGCTGGATGTGTCGAAAATCGAAACCGGACAGATGACCCTCGAACTTCAGGATTTCTGCCCACTGGAACTGACCGAAGACACCGTACGCACCTACAGCGCCTTCGCCCGTTCCAAAGGCCTGCAACTGTATGCCTGCATCGACGCGACGCTGCCGGATCGGTTGCGCGGCGACCCGATACGAATTCGCCAGATCCTCAACAACCTGCTGAGCAACGCCATCAAGTTCACTGATAACGGGCGCGTAGTGCTGCGGGTGCGGCTGCTGGAAAGCGTCGATGGCCGAGCCAACGTGCAATGGCAGATCAGCGATTCCGGGGTGGGGATTTCCCAAGCGCAACAACAGCAGCTGTTCGACCCCTTCTATCAGGTCAACGACGCCACCGAGCAGGCCGGTGCCGGACTGGGTCTGGCCATTTGCAAATGGCTGTGCGAGTTGATGGCAGGCCAGTTGAACGTGGTCAGCGAACCCGGACTCGGCAGCAGTTTCACCCTGCAACTTGCGCTGGAACACGCGCCCGGCGAGCTTGCCGATTGCCCTGCATTCAGCCTCGGTTCCCCCGCAGTCTGCGTGCGGGCACAGGTCACTGAGCAGGCACAACACCTGATCGCCTGGCTCAACCGTTTTGGCCTCGACTGCCGTACGCTGACGGCCGACACCCCTGCGTCATCAGCGCTGCTGGTCGAGCTTGCACCTTTGGCCAACATCAGCGCGTGGCCCGGGCCGAGAATCATCGCCACAGCGGACGGCCCCAATCCGGCGCAGTTACGCGGGATCGATCATGAAGTCGACGCCCATGATGTGCGCGCGATCGCCTGGGCGATTTATCGGGCGCAACACGGCGCCAGCAGCGAAAGTCGGCCTGCGGCGGCGGACAAGCCCCGGCCATTGAAGCTGCATGTGCTGGTAGCGGAAGACAACGTGATCAACTCGGCCATCATCAAGGAGCAACTGGAGGTGCTGGGCTGCTCGGTGGTCGTCGCGACGAATGGCGAACAGGCACTGGCGCAATGGGTACCGGGGCGCTTTGATCTGCTGCTGACCGACGTCAACATGCCGGTCATGAACGGCTACCAATTGGCCACGGCGTTGCGCCAACTGGACCAGACCCTGCCGATTATCGGCGTCACCGCCAACGCCCTGCGCGAAGAAGGCCAGCGCTGCGCCGCTGTCGGCATGAACGCCTGGATGGTCAAGCCGCTGAACCTGGCCACCTTGCGCACGCATCTGGAAAAACACTGCAAAATCGCCTTGCCGGCGGCAGTCGTTGCGCCGATCCAGCTGTCGCCGAAAATGCGCGAACTGTTTGTCACCACCCTGCGTCAGGACATCCACACCACCCTGACAGCACTGGACAGCGCCGACGCCCATCGCGTGGCGCAGCAACTGCACAGCATGGCCGGCGCTTTGGGTGCAGTGCAGATCGAAGCCATGGCCACAACCTTTGTCGAGCTGGAGTGCCGTTTGCACGGCATGGCCGTGACCAGCGCCCTGGACCTGGAAGTCCGCCGGAATCTGGCTCAATTGAACGATCTATTGGATACCCTTGAATAATCTCACTCTGGATAATCACCCATGGAAACCCTCAACGTTGTCATTGCCGATGACCATCCCATCGTTCTGGTGGGGGTACGTGAGCTGGTTGAGCGTGACCAACGCTTTCGCGTGGTGGGCGAAGCCGTTTGCTCCAGCGAACTGATCAACCTGCTGGAAACCCGCCAGGTGGATCTGGTCATCACCGATTTCAACATGCCCGGCGACTCGACCTACGGCGATGGTCTGAAACTGGTGGAGTACCTGACGCGGCACTTTCCCTGCGTCCGCGTGCTGGTGCTGACGATGATTTCCAACCCGCTGATCCTGACGCGCCTGCAAGAACTCGGGGTGCTGGCGATCATTCAGAAAAACCAGTTGCACATCGAAATCGAAACGGCGCTCAAGGCCATCGCCCGGGGTAATCCGGTGCGCAGCAACGGGCCGCCGCCGACTTCGGTGCTCGTCGACAATGCTGACCTCGACGAGCGCTTTACCCGCTTGTCACCCAAGGAACATGAAATATTGCGTTTGTTCGTTTCGGGAATGGGCGTCAGCGAGATTGCCCGGAGTTTGAACAGAAGTGCCAAGACCATCAGCACTCAAAAGATATCGGCCATGCGCAAACTTGAAGTCAGCAGTGATCAGGACTTGCTGACTTATTGCATAGAGCGCGACTTGTTCAACTAACTGGTAATCACACCCCAGTTAAAGACGACTTCTAGGAATCGTCTGATGTCCCGGCAAAAGTACGCGTTATATCGTGTTGTTGTTTTAATCCCAACCATTGGAAACAACATGAAAAAGCTGACTCGCGCACTTCTCGCCCTTTCGATCATCGCCGCTGCCGGCAACGCTCTGGCAGAAGATCCACCTGCCCCAACCCCGACCAAGGCTGGCAGCGGCACCATCAACTTCACCGGCACCATCAACAACGATGCCTGCTCGGTTGAAGGCGCCGGCAAGAACAAAACCATTTCTGTCGACATGGGCGAAGTATCGATCAAGGACATGGGCACCGCCACTGCACCTAAAGGCAACGGCACTTTGAGCGTCGAGAACTTCGACATGAAGATCAACTGCAACGCCGGGACCAAGGTTGCGATGATCTTCGAACCGACCAAGGGCGCAGGTTCGGGCATCGTTGCCGGGACCAAAGTGCTGAAGCTGATCGACGGTCTGGGCGCTGCGAAGAACATCGGTATCGCCTTGCTCGACTCCAACGGCGCGTTGATCGACCTGAGTTCGCCGTCCACCGCGAAGATCGAAAACACCCTGCAAGACAGCAACGCCACGCTGAAATTCTCGGCCGCCTATGTCACCACTGGCGACGTGGCAACCGCCGTTGCCGGTCGTGGTGACGCCACCCTGCCGTTCACGCTGCAATACGAATAACCCGCGCGAGCAATCAAGCCTGGTGCGGGGCCGTCCGGCCCTGCACCCTCATTCAACTGCGCGGTGCCCCTTATGTTTTATCGTCACTCATTGTCCTTTTGCGCGGGCCTTTTGGGCCTGCTCGTGGCCAATCAGGCCATGGCCGGCATTTCCTTGAGCAGCACCCGTCTGGTCTTCGACGGCCAGCACAAGGAAGCCGGAATCACCGTGCGTAACAGCGGTGCAGATGTATTGATTCAGTCATGGATCGACACCGATTCCAGCGAAACCGCCGCCGTACCGTTTGCCGTCACCCCGCCACTGGTACGCGTCAGCGGCGACGAACAGCAGATCTTGCGGGTGATCTACGAAGGCGCGGGCATGCCGACCGACCGCGAGTCGGTGGTCTGGCTCAACGTGCAGGAAATCCCCCAGTCGGCGAAATCCGCCAACACTTTGCAGTTGGCCGTGCGCCAGCGCATCAAGGTGTTCTTCCGCCCGCCGGCATTGAAAAACAACGCCTATCTGGCACCAGGCGAACTGACCTGGCGCCTGACCCAACGCGCCGGCAAGAACTTGTTGGTGGTGAACAATCCAGGCCAGTATCACGTGTCGATTGCCGGTATCACTCTGCAATCCGGCGCAATCAACGAACATCCCTTTGATTCGATGATGATCGCGCCCGGCGAACAAAAAGAGTTCAGTCTCAAACAACTTCACAACGCCAATACAGTACGCCTGTTATTCAGCAGCATTAATGACTACGGCGCACAAGATCGTTATAGCGCGCAACTTTCCAGCAGTGCCGACACTCGAGCCAGCTTGAATAAAGAAGCGCCATAACTTTCGTGCCGCTGCCACAGCAGCACTTTCACTGTATTTCTCTTCGCTCCGTTAGTTCGTATCGGAGGTGATATAGGGTTCCTGCATGTTTTTACTCAAGCGCGACGGATTGGCACCATTTTCGATTGCCCTGGCGTTCAGTTGCACCTGCCTGGCCGATGATGAAGAACAATTCAATACATCGTTTCTGCAAGGCGCCCCCTCCTCTGTCGACCTGCGATCACTGCTCGCCAGCAGTCGCGTGCTGCCCGGCAATTACCGGGTCGACCTCTACGGCAACGAGACGCTGGTCGGCCGGCGCGATATCGACTTCCGGCGCCACCCCGGTACGGGCAAGGTCGAGGCCTGTCTGACCCTGGAGATGGTGCAGCAACTGGGGGTCGACATCGGCAAACTGCAAGCCAGCGGCAAACTGGCCGGTGATGACCCCGACGCCTGTATCAACTTGCCCGCCCTGATCGATCACGCCAGCGTGCGTTACGACGTGCCGCGCCTGCGCCTGCTGGTCAGTGTCCCGCAAAGCGCCATGGAGCGTGGCCGACGGGGTTACGTCGACCCGGCGCTGTGGGACGAAGGCGTACCCGCCGCGTTCATCAATTATCAGTTGAGCAGCAGCCGCAACAGCACTCAGGCTGACAACACCCTGTCCAACAACGTCGGCCTGCGCAACGGCATCAACCTTGGTGCCTGGCGCTTGCGCAACGAGTCGAACTTCAGCAGCAGCACTGGTCGCCCCAGCACGTTCAAAAGCAACCGCAGTTACCTGCAACATGACGTGACCACCCTGAAAGGCCAGTTCAGCGCCGGGGATATTTTCTCCGATGCCGACCTGTTTGACAGCGTGCGCTACCGCGGCCTGAAACTGGCGTCCGACGACGGCATGCGTGCCGACAGCGAGCGCGGTTATGCGCCGGTCATTCGCGGCATTGCGCAGTCCAGCGCCACCGTGGAGATTCGCCAGAACAACTACATTCTCTACTCGGCCAACGTGCCACCGGGTCCGTTCGAGATCAGTGATATCTATCCCAGCGGCTCCAACGGCGACCTGGAAGTGACGATTATCGAAGCCGATGGTCGGCGCCGGGTGACCGTGCAAGCGTTTTCCAGCCTGCCGATCATGGTCCGTCAGGGCCAGTTGAAGTACAGCGTCTCGGCCGGCCAGTACAACAGCAACAGCGAGGATCAGAAGACCCCGCAGTTTGTCAGCAGCACACTGGCGTATGGCATCAGCAGCAACTTGTCCGGGATCGTCGGTGTGCAGGCGACGGACAATTTCAAGGCGTTGTCCGTCGGCGCTGGCCGCAATACCGCCATCGGTGCGATCTCACTGGACTTGACCCACTCCATGAGTAACACCTTCGGCGAAACGGTCACCGGCAACAGCTTGCGCGCTTTGTATGCGAAGACGTTCACCGGCACCGACACCAACTTCACATTGGCGGCCTACCGCTACTCGACCGAGGGCTATCGCACCCTTACCGAGCACGTCGAGGAGTTGAGCCGCGATGGTCAGCAACGTACCGGCAACTCGAAAACCCGTACCGACCTGACCGTCAACCAGAGCCTGGGGCGCAACCAGGAATATGGCAGCGTCTACGTGAACGCCAGCGACCAGCGTTATTGGGGACGCGGCGGTTCGCAAAGCCTGTCTGCCGGTTACAGCAACTATTGGGGGGATGTGAGTTACAACCTCGGCGCGACGTATACCAAGGATGTCGGCAATTACGGGACGGCGAACAATGACACGCTGGTCAACCTGTCGGTGTCGTTCCCACTGGGTTCCAAACCTCGTGCACCGCGGGCGTTTGTCTCGGCCAGCACGCAGAAATCCAGCGACACCACGCAAATGGGTATCAACGGCTATCTGTCAGAAGACAGCGACACCTATTACTCGGTACAAGCCGGCAACAGCAGCACCGGCGGCAGCTCCGGCTCGGTCAACCTGAGCACCCGCACCTCGGTGATGGATATCAGTGCCGGCTACAGTCAGGGCCGCGGTTACAACTCGCAGAACCTGAACCTGGCAGGTTCGATCGTCGGCCATGCCGGCGGGATCAACCTGGGGCAAACCGTTGGCGAGACGTTCGCGCTGGCGCAGGTCGAAGGTGTGCAAGGGGTAAAAATCGGCAGTTTCTCCGGGGCCAAGACCGGCAGCAACGGTTTCGCCGTGGTGCCCAACGCCCAGCCCTATCGCGTGAACTGGATCAACCTAGACACTCGCGATCTGGGCGGCGACGTCGAGATCGACAATGCGACCCGACAAGTGGTGCCACGCCGCGGTGCCGTGGTACTGGCGCGTTACGCCAGCAAGACCGGACGCCGCGTGCAGTTCGCCTTGTTCGACGCGCAGCACAAACCGATCCCGTTTGGCGCATCGCTGGAGGACAGCGCTGGCAAGCAACTGGCGATCTCCGACCCTGGCGGCAAGGCACTGGCGCTCATGGAGGCCGACACCGGCACCCTGACCATCAATTGGCAGGGGCAGCAGTGCGAAGCGCCTTATGCGTTGCCGGAACGCAACAAGGCGCTGAACTATGAGCGGGTGGCGCTGGTGTGCCGCCCGCCCCAGTAATCCCAACAGTTCAAATCAGGAGCGAGCCTGCTCGCGAAGCGTTCGTCAGCCTCAGCATCATCGATGAATGAGAAGACGCCTTCGCGAGCAGGCTCGCTCCCACAGGGGATATCGAGCGAAGACAAATCCATGCCTGACACAGATCGAATGTGGGAGCGAGCCTGCTCGCGCAGGCCGCGCCTCGATTCGAATAAACAGGTGCAATCTAGAAATCGCGCTTATAGAAAATATCCAGCGAACTGGCGACACCGCTGGCGGCTTCGAGATAAACCTTCTTGCTCAGCTTGTAACGCAGCGCAATGGTGTTGGCCGGCTCGAACACACCGACGCCATAACGCAGGCTGAGTTTCTCGGAGATATTGCCGCTGGCGACCACGCTGGTGGTGTTGCCGCTGCCTTGGGTGTCGAGTTGGAAGTCCTGAATCCCCAGGTCTTTGGCCAGACTGCTGGTGACCCCGGAACTGCCCATCAAGCCGAGGCCAAGTGCTGCCTGGGCGAGCATGTTGTTGTCCTCGCCGTTGCTGCTCAACGGACGACCGAGCACCAGATACGACAGCGCCTGCTCCTGGCTCATGGCCGGCTCGGAGAAGATTTGCGTGGTCGGCTGCTCGGCGCTGCCGCTCAGACGAATACCGGCGATCACGTCGTCGGTCTGGCGGATCGCTTCGATGTCCAGATACGGCTGGTCGATGGGACCAGCGAACAACAGCCGTGCACGCCGAACCGTCAGGCGCTGGCCGTAGGCGCGGTATTTGCCGTCGTTGAGCCACAGCTCGCCACGGGTGTCCATGTTGTCGCCGATGTGCACATGACCTTGCAGATTGGCGGTCAGGCCGAATCCGGCGAAGCTGAGTTTGTCGTCACCGACCACCACGTCGATGTCCATCTTCATGGCCATCGGCGGTTTACCCTCTTCGGTCTGCGCACCAACGATGATCGTGTCATCGGAGACTTTAACCGTGGAGGGCGGCAGTTCGCGGACGGTGATTTCGCCTCTGGGTACCAGCACTTTGCCGGCGATCTTCAGCTCATCGCCGGCCATGGAGATTTTCAGATCCGGCGCCACTTCCAGCTTGGCATACGGCTCGACGGTGACCGGCAATTGCGTGCCCTTGAGCGCCACATCGACCATCAGCGCCTGCCCCCAGGCAACATTACCGTTCAGACTGCCCTGCCCGGTCTTGCCACTTTTCCAGCCGCCGTCCAGACGCACGGACTCGCCGGCAATCACTGCTTGCAGTTGCAGGTCTTTGAGTTCCATCGGCAGCTCGGCGCCGGAGACTTCGCCGTCGCTGAGTTTCACCGTGCCGTTGACCAGCGGCGCCAGCAGCCCGCCGGAAATCGTCCCGCTGCCGTTCAGGCGTCCGGTGAGCTTCTCGACCATCGGTACAAACGGCCGCGCCACCGACAGGTCCAGGCCGGAGAGCCGGAACGAGCCGTTCAACGGCTTGTTTTTCGGCAGCGGATTGAGCTGCGCCTGCACCATCAATTCACCGAGCTTGCCGCCGACGAAATTGAGATCGGTGTCGATGCGCTTCGGTGTGAGTTTGCTGGTGAGCTTCAGGGTCTGGTACGGGAAGTCCAGCCACTGATCCTTTTCCTTCATGCGCAAAGTGCCGCCGCTGGCGTCGATGCTGACCACGCCGTTCGGGCCGCTGGCCGGCAGATCCAGTTGCAGATCGGCGTTGAGCTTGCCCTGCCAGGCGAAGTCTTTCGGCAACCATTGTGCGAGGCTTTCGATCGGGAACTGCTTGAGGTGGTAGCGCAGTTTCGGCTCGGGCTGCAGCCGCTGGTCTTCACCGCACAGGCTGGCATTGCCGGACATCCAGCAATGCGCGCCGAAATTGATCTTGCCGTCAGCCAGACGCTCCAGTTTGGCCGGGTTCTGCAGTTTCCAGTCCTGGCCGCCGGCCTGAATATCGCCGCTGGCCAAACGACCGCGCCAGTTGCCTTTGTCCAGATTGCCGTCCAGACCGAGGGCCAGTTTCAGCTTCGGCCCGAGCAGGTCGAGGTTGAGTGTCTGGCGCTTGATATCGCCCTGAGCGCTGGCGGTCAACACGCCGAGATTGGTATCGCCGGCCTGAATGCCGCTGCCCTTCAAGTCGATCTTCGCCCGTTGCGCACTGTCGAGCGTGGCGTCGAGGTTGAGGCTTTGCAGACGATTGTCCTGGAACGCCAGTTGCGAACCTTGCAGCTCGAGCTTGCCTTGCGGCGCCTGGAGCGTGCCGGCGACATTGACCTGACCGTTGACCTGCCCGCGCAACTGCGGCCAGAGCTGGGCCAGACGCGTCAGTTTGATGTCGATCTGGCCAATGAGTTTCTGTTGCAGGCTGCCCTTGCCGCTGATGCTGTTGTCGCCGAGGCGGATTTGCAGGGCGTTGAGATTCCACTGTTCGCCGACGCCGTCAGCCTTGGCTTGCAGCACCGCCGGTTGTCCGCGCAGTTTGCCCTTGAGGTCGAGGTCGGCGGTGAGGCTCAGGCGCTCGTTCTTCATTTCGCCTTTGCTGCGCAGCGGCCCGGCCAGGGTGCCCGGCAACTCCGCGACCCAGTACGCCGGGTTCAGCGCCGAAAGATACAGCGCCGTGTCCCAGGCGATGCCGTCGGCGAACTGCACGTTCACATGCCCTTCAGCCTTGCCCTGACCGGCCTGCATTTTCAGTTGCGGCAACGCGATCTGTTTCAGGCTGCCACTGAACGGACTGCTCAGGCTGAACGCCCCCGCCGGGCCATCGAGGTCGGCGGCGAAGTTACCGAGGTATTGGCCATCGGTGTAGGAGACTTCGCCAGTGAAGGTGCGCAAGGCGACTTGCGGCTCGTCAATCTCGGGATACAACCGGTGCCACGGAAAATCCTGCCAGTTGATGTTGGCCTGAGCGCTGAGGCCCTTGCTCCAGTCAACGCTGCCGGTGAGTTTGAGGCTTTGCTTGTCGTTGGCACTCAGGTCGAGGCCGGCGATCTGCGCGCCGCTGGCATCGACCTTGCCTTTGAGCAGCAACGCTACGGGACCTTTTTCGGCGGGCAGCGTGGCGTTGCCGAGCAACTGGTAACCGTTTTTCAGGTCACCTTCACCGGTCAAAACCAGTTGATTGAATTGCAGAGTGTCCGGCAGATCGGCGCTCGGTTTGAATGCCTCGGAGGTGATGCGCACCTTGGCCGGGAGGTTTTCTGCCAGTGGCTGCAGTTCGCCGCTCAACTGGCCGTCGAGGTAGCCACGGCTGTCGGCATGCAGGTTGAGGGTTTTCAGCAGATCGCCGTCGACTTTCAACGCCAGTGTCCATGGGCCTGTGCCCGGAGACGGCAGGGTCAGGTCACCGGTGATGTTCAGCGGCCAGTTGCCGGTCGGTTGCAGCAAGCCGGAGAGGTTCAAGCTCAGATCGTCGCGCTGCAGTTTCACGCTGTCGATCTGCATACCTTGGGCGGTCCAGTGCGCCGCCAGTTGCAGGCCCTTGAGCTGCTCGCTGCCGTTGAACAGCAGGCTGCCGACCTGCACGTCACCCAGTTCGATGGCCACCGGCAATTGCAGATCCGGCAGTTTGATCGGGCCGCTCTCGCTGGTTTCTTCACTCGGCGGGAATTGCAGGATCACCTGATCAGCCTTGAGCTGTTCGATGCACAGCGTCATGCGGGTCAGGCACAGCGGCGACCAGGCGAAGATCGGCCGGTTCAGCTCGACCCGGCTGCTGCCCTGCTGCCACAGCAGGTGGTCGGCGCTCCATTGTCCGCCGAGACGGCCCTGGAAATTCTCCACGCTCAGACCCGGCACCAGGCCCAGCGCCCAACGGCTGCCGGCCTGCGTTCCGAGTACCGCGCTGATGCTCAGTACGATCAATAACACCAGCGCCAACAGCGCCAGAGCGGTAATTTTCAAACCACGCTTCACAGCTCAGGCCCCATGGAAAAGTGCAGCCGGATGCCGCCGTCGTCGTCCAGCGCGTGGGCCAGGTCGAGGCGGATCGGCCCCACCGGCGAGACCCAGCGCACACCGATACCGACCCCGGTCTTGAGGTTCGGCAGTTCGAGTTTGTTGAAGGAGTTGCCTTGGTCGACGAAGGTCGCGACCCGCCATTTTTCGGCAATCGAGTACTGATACTCGACGCTGCCGGCGACCATGTAGCGACCACCGATGCGGTCGCCCTTGGAGTTCTCCGGGGACAGGCTCTGGTAGTCGTAACCGCGCACGCTCTGATCGCCACCGGCGAAGAAGCGCAACGACGGCGGTACCGAGTTATAACCGTTGGTGGCGCTGCCGCCGACCTGCACCCGCCCGAGGAAGCGGTGATTGTCGAACACGGTGGTCAGGCCTTTGATCAACGCCGTGCCATACAGCAGATTGTTGTCAGAGCCGAGACCTTCCTTCGCCACTTTGCTTTCAAAGGTCAGGCGATAGCCGTTGTGCGGATCGATGCGATTGTCGCTTTTCAGGTACGAGTAACTGATACCGGGCATCAACAAGGTACTGAGACCGGAGTCGTCACCGAGCTGATATTCCTCACGCTGCCATTTCAGCGAGATGACCCGCTGCCAGCCGCTGGGCAACTTGCTGTGCCATTCGGGACCGAAGGTCAGCAGCTTGCTCAGGGTGTCCGAGCCGTCGATGTCTTCATATTGGTAACCACCGGCCCAGCGCAGTTTGTCGGTCAGCGGTGGATCGAGCGGGATGTCATAGAACAGCCCGACGTTCTGCCGTGGCGCCGACAACTCGGCTTCCCAGCCATAGCTGTCGCCCTGCGGGTTGACCCAGTGACGGGTCCAGTTGGCCTTGATCCGCGGGCCGACGTCGGTGGAGTAACCGAGGCCCAGGCCCATGGTGCGTGGCTTACGCGTGTCGAGTTTGACATCGACCGGGATCACATCGTTTTTCGCCGCCGTCGGCGCAGCATCGACGCGCACACCTTCGAAATAGCCGCTCGATTGCAGGTCGCGATTGAGTTCGGCGATCAGCTCGGAGTCATACGGGTCGCCAGCCTTGAACGGCACCATGCGTTGCAGCAGGTCTTCGTCGAAGGGTGTGTCGCCCTCGAAACTGACTTTGCCCAGCGCATAACGCGGACCGCTTTCGTAGATCAATTCGACGTCGGCCACCCCGGCTCGCGGGTCGACCAGGAGTTTCTGACTGGTGAAATGGCCACTGAAAAAACCGAAGCGCGAGGCCTGGTTCTGGATCAGGCGTTTGGCGTCTTCATAACGCCCATGGTTGAGCACCGCGCCGGACTTGAGCGTGTCGCTGCTCGGAACACGAAAGGATTTGAGGGAGGCGGCAGGCCCGTCGACGCGCACGGTGACGTTGCGCAGGCGAATCGGCTCACCGGGATCGATGTTCAGCACCAGGCGCGGTTTTTCGCCGCCCTTGACGTCACTGTCGATCTGCGGCTGGTAGTAGCCCAAGGCCTGCGCGGCTTTGCGCGCCTGCTCCTCGGCCCCGCGACTGAAGCGCAGCAAGGCTTGTTCGTCACGATCGCCGAGGCTGCCGATATAGCCTTCTATATTGGCCTTGAGTTCGTCGTTGGACGGTTTGATCCGCACGTCCAATTCACTTTGCGCCAGCGCCGCGCAGCTGGTTAACAGCATGAGCACGCCACTGGTAAATCTTCCTGGAAACTTCATAGGCGCGGATGCTATCACGGGCTTGGGAGCGTGATAGAACAGGAAATTTCCGAAAAAGTTCTATGACTAAGCCGTTGCAGTTTGTAACACCTGCGGATTGGCATGGAAAAACACGTGCTCGCGCACCGGGCCGACGGCAACTTCGCCAATCTCCTCATAACCCTGACGTTTGTAGAATTCCAGATAGCGCGGGTTGCCGGTGTCGAGCACCACGCCTTGCGAGGTTTCATCCACCGCACACCAGTTGTGCACCGCCGTCAGCAACTGCTCGCCGAAGTGTTTACCCTGAAACTGCGGATGAATCCCCAGCAGCGGCAGCATGTGCACCGAATCGCTGGGGACGCAGGCGGCCACCGCATCGTGATATTCCAGATAGCGTCGGGTGCAGCGAAAACCAGTGCTGAGCACCATGCGCAAGCGCCACGCCCAACTCTCGGTAATCCCAAGACGACGCTGCGGCGGCGCGATCAGGGCGATGCCGATCAAACGGTCGTTGACCAGCAGGCCGATGGCCGGCAGATCCTGCAGAAAATGCTGCTTGACCAACTCACGCACCGTGGCCCGCACGCGTTGCTCGTAGCCCGGCCGTTCGGCTTCGAACAGATAGCCGAAAGTCGGCTCGTGGCGATAGGCCTGATACAGCAGCGATCGGGCTTCGCGCGAGTAACCGCGGTCGAGCATATGGATGTCGGCGATGGCGGTCTGGGTTTCAGGCATGACGGTGATTCTCCCCCGGGGCGCGGCTCAAATGGCTGCGCTCTTGTTGGTACGAACCTTTTGCGGGTGCCGCAGTTCCCCACAGGTATAGACCAAGCCAGACTCTTCATCGACCGGGCGGCCGTCAATCGCGAGCAGGCTCACTCCTACAGGGGTACGCATTCCAAATTGTAGGAGTGAGCCTGCTCGCGATGGCGTCAGCTCGGGCAACCCACATCCCACAGATGAAAATGATTTCTCCCACCCCACACTGGCCCCCATCCCACATGTCAGCTAGCATCGCCCTTTTGCCAGGACTGCCGACCATGAAGATTGTTTCCTTCAACATCAACGGACTGCGCGCCCGTCCGCATCAGTTGGCAGCGCTGATCGAAAAGCATCAGCCGGACGTGATCGGCCTGCAGGAAACCAAGGTCCACGACGACCAGTTCCCGCTGGAAGAAGTGCGGGCGCTGGGCTATCACGTTTATTTCCACGGCCAGAAAGGCCATTACGGCGTCGCCCTGCTTTCGCGCAAAGAGCCGATTGCCATTCACAAAGGCTTCGCCACGGATGAAGAAGACGCGCAGCGCCGCTTTATCTGGGGCACCTTCGCCGACGCCAATGGCGTGCCGGTGACCATCATGAACGGCTACTTCCCGCAAGGCGAAAGCCGCGACCACCCGACCAAATTCCCGGCCAAGCAACGCTTTTACAGCGACCTGCAAACCCTGCTGGAAAGCCAGTTTCACAACGAGCAGCCGCTGGTGGTGATGGGTGATGTGAACATTTCCCCGGAAGACTGCGACATCGGCATCGGCCCGGACAACATGAAGCGCTGGCTGAAAACCGGCAAATGCAGCTTCCTCCCGGAAGAGCGCGAGTGGATGGCTCGCCTGAAAAACTGGGGCCTGACCGACAGCTTCCGCCACCTGAACCCGGACGTGACCGACATGTTCAGCTGGTTCGATTACCGCAGCCGCGGGTTTGAAGATGAGCCCAAGCGTGGCCTGCGAATCGACGTGATCCTCGCCTCCCATGGCTTGCTGCCACGGGTCAAGGATGCGGGCGTGGACTATGAACTGCGCGGGATGGAAAAACCGTCGGATCATGCGCCGATCTGGCTGGAATTAGCCTGATCTCAAGCTTTAAGGGATCCTTGTAGGAGTGAGCCTGCTCGCGATGACGGTGGATCAGTCGATATGTTTGTTGGCTGATACTCCGCCATCGCGAGCAGGCTCACTCCTACATTGGATCCCTGTCATGTTTCGGTCATGCACCTGACTTAATCTCCCCGGCAATCCCCTTGGCCTGATTCGGTGCCGGCATGACCCTGCGTGTTTTGTTCGCTTTTCTGTCGAGTGCATGGCTGACGGTCAGTGCCGCCGCCCTGCCCATCCCTGAAAACGGCCCGGCATTGCGCATTCAGGGTTCCAACACCATCGGCGCCGATCTCGGCCCGGCGCTGGTCGAAGGTTTTCTGCACGACCAGGGTCTGCTGAAAATCCACCGTGAAAACCCCGATACCGCCAACGAACAACACATCGTCGGCCAGACAACCGAGGGCAAACGGGTGGTGGTGGAAGTCGCCGCCCATGGTTCCAGCACCGGTTTCACTGCACTGAAAACCGCCAGCGCCGACCTCGCCGCCTCCTCCCGTCCAATCAAGGACAGCGAACTGCTGGGCCTGCAATTTCTCGGCGACCTGAAAAGTCCCGCCGCCGAACAAGTGATCGCCATCGATGGCCTGGCGATCATTCTCAATCCCGCCAACCCGCTGCAGCAACTGGACACCGAGCAGCTGGCGCGGATATTCGCTGGCGAGGTGAAAGCCTGGGAAGACCTCGGCGGTCGCGGCGGTGCGATTCATTTATATGCGCGGGATGATCAGTCCGGCACTTACGACACGTTCAAGGACCTGGTGCTGGGCCGTCGTGGGAAAAGTCTGAGTTCCACTGCGAAACGCTTCGAATCCAGCGAGCAATTGTCCGATGCGGTGAGCAGCGATCCGCAAGGTATCGGTTTTATCGGACTGCCTTATGTGCGCCAGGCCAAGGCCGTGGCAATCGCCGATGGCGCCTCGCAATCGATGTTGCCGCTCAATAGTCTGATCGCGACGGAAGACTATCCGCTGTCCCGCCGCTTGTTCTTTTATCTACCGCCCAGCAACCAGAATCCCTGGGCGTCGGCACTGGTGGCCTTTGCGCAAAGCCCACAGGGCCAGAAGATCGTCGCGGCCAATGGTTTCATCAGCCAGACCGTGCGTGCCATGACCGTCACGCCGAATGCGCTGATGCCCGAGGGTTATCAATCCCTCAGCCGTCACGCCCAGCGTCTGACGGTGAACTTCCGCTTTGAGGAAGGCAGCGCGAATCTGGACAACAAGGCACGGCAGGATCTGGCGCGCGTGCTCGACTATATAAAGCGCCACGACAAGACCGAGCGCGCAGTGACACTGGTGGGGTTTGGTGACGAGAAAGACGACCCGGCACGGGCCGATCTGCTGTCGAAGCTGCGGGCGATGGCGGTGCGCCGCGAACTGGTGAAAAACGGCGTGGTGCTGCGCGAGGTACGCGGGTTTGGCGCGCAGATGCCGGTGGCGACGAACAGCGCGGATGAAGGCAGGATCAAGAATCGGCGGGTTGAGGTTTGGGTGTACTGAATCTGATGCAGGTGTGCTGGATGCATAGGCCCCTTCGCGAGCAAGCCCGCTCCCACTTTTGATCGCATTCTTCCAGTCGGAATGCGGTCGAATGTGGGAGCGGGCTTGCTCGCGAAGCCGGCGACGCGGTCTTAATGACCGCTACGCAGCATTTCCTTCGGCACATATTTGCCGATCTCGAACTTGCCGATCGCCGCGCGGTGCACTTCGTCCGGGCCGTCGGCCAGGCGCAGGGTGCGCTGCATGGCGTACATGTAGGCCAGCGGGAAATCATTCGAGACCCCGGCCCCGCCGTGAATCTGGATCGCCCGGTCAATCACCCGCAGGGCCACGTTCGGCGCGACGACCTTGATCTGTGCGATCTCGCTCTTCGCCACTTTGTTACCGACGGTGTCCATCATGTACGCCGCTTTCAGGGTCAGCAGGCGCGCCATGTCGATTTCCATCCGCGAGTCGGCGATCTTGTCGACGTTACCGCCCAGACGTGCCAGCGGTTTGCCGAACGCGGTGCGGCTCACCGAACGTTTGCACATCAATTCCAGTGCGCGTTCAGCCATGCCGATCGACCGCATGCAGTGGTGAATCCGTCCCGGGCCAAGGCGACCCTGAGCAATTTCAAAGCCGCGCCCTTCACCGAGCAGAACGTTTTCGTACGGCACCCGCACGTTGTCGAACAGCACTTCGGCGTGGCCGTGCGGTGCATCGTCGTAACCGAAGACTGGCAGCGGACGGACGATTTTCACCCCGGGGGTGTCGACCGGCACGAGGATCATCGAGTGCTGCGCGTGGCGCGGTGCGTCGGGGTTGCTCAGGCCCATGAAGATCAGAATCTTGCAGCGCGGATCGCAGGCGCCGGAGGTCCACCACTTCTTGCCGTTGATCACCCACTCGTCGCCATCGCGCACGGCGCGGGCGGCCATGTTGGTGGCGTCGGACGAGGCCACGTCAGGCTCGGTCATGGCGAACGCCGAGCGGATCTCGCCGCGCAGCAGCGGTTCGAGCCAGCGCTGTTTCTGTTCTTCATTGGCGTAGCGCACCAGCACTTCCATGTTGCCGGTGTCCGGCGCCGAGCAGTTGAACGGCTCCGGCCCCAACAGCGAACGGCCCATGATTTCCGCCAGCGGTGCGTATTCAAGGTTGGTCAGGCCGGCGCCGAGTTCCGACTCAGGCAGGAACAGATTCCACAAACCTTCGGCCTTGGCCTTGGCCTTGAGCTCTTCCATGATCGCGGTCGGCTGCCAGCGATCACCCTCGGCAACCTGGCGTTCGAACACGGCTTCGGCCGGGTAAACGTAAGTGTCCATGAACGCGGTCACGCGCTCACGCAGTTCTTGCACCTTGGGCGAATAAGCGAAATCCATGAGCAATTACCTTCTATGG
Organism: Pseudomonas sp. MWU16-30322; assembly: GCF_020515535.1. Classification (NCBI taxonomy): domain Bacteria; kingdom Pseudomonadati; phylum Pseudomonadota; class Gammaproteobacteria; order Pseudomonadales; family Pseudomonadaceae; genus Pseudomonas; species Pseudomonas sp. MWU16-30322. The sequence goes on along the minus strand of NZ_JAIWYL010000011.1, from coordinate 135,611 downwards.
GCAGAGGTTGTTCAGATCATGCAATCGATGCTAGAACAGCGTTGATAATTTACCTAGCCTATTCTCGGCGTGTATAAACATTCATCACCGATATATGATCCGCTGATCGTCAGCCCCTAGAACAAGAGAAGCCGCGTTATGAATCTGAGTAAGGTCGACCTCAACCTTTTCATCGTCTTCGACGCGATTTACACCGAAGCCAACCTCACCCGCGCCGGGCAGATTGTCGGGATCACCCAGCCGGCGGTGTCCAACGCGTTGGCGCGGTTGCGCGAGACCTTCAACGATCCGCTGTTCGTGCGCACCGCCCAAGGCATGGTGCCGACGCCGATGGCGCAGAACATTATCGGCCCGGTGCGCAACGCGCTGTCGTTGCTGCGGGTGTCGGTGCAGGAGAGCCGGATTTTCAACCCGGCCCAAGCGGTGAAGACTTATCGCATCAGCATGACCGACCTCACTGAAGCAGTGATTCTGCCGCCGCTGTTCCAGCGTTTGCGGCGTCTGGCGCCGACGGTGATCATCGAGAGCTTTCTGTCCAAACGCCGCGAGACCACCAAGGAACTGGCCGCCGGACGTCTGGATTTCGCCGTGGATGCACCGCTCAACACCGACCCGCAGGTGCGCCACGTCAAGCTGATGGAAGACCGTTACGTCTGTGCGATGCGCAAGGGCCATCCGCTGGCGGGCAAGGAAAAACTCAGCCTCGATGATTACCTGTCGCTGACTCACATTCACATCTCCAGCCGCCGCAGCGGTCTGGGTTATGTCGATCTGGCGCTGGGCAAAATGGGCATTCAGCGCAAGATCGCCCTGCGCTCGCAGCATTACCTGATGGCATCGCAGGTGATGCAGCAGACCGACATGGTGATGACCGTGCCCGAGCGTTTCGCCCGGCGTAATGACTTGCATGCATTCAATCTGCCGGTCAACGACGTGCCCCCGGTGGAGACCCACCTGTACTGGCACGAGAGCACCGATCAGGATCCGGCGAACCGCTGGATGCGCGAGCAGATGATCGAGTTGTGCCAGCAGGTGACGGCGCATGAGAAGAAGCTCGATAAGGTGTAAGGCTGGCAACCGCGTTATCGTTCTTCGCGAGCAGGCTCGCTCCCACAGTTGATCGCGTTCCATCTGAAGAAACGCGACCGAGTGTGGGAGCGGGCTTGCTCGCGAAGAGGCCAGCACTCGCGCCACACATTTTGAACCTTGACGTAAACGTCAACTCGCCATTAGCTTAGCGCCAAGACCTTTTTCCGAGCGCTTTCATGAGCAGCCAGACCTACAGCATTTCCGACCTCGCCCGCGAGCTGGACATCACCACCCGGGCGATCCGCTTTTATGAAGAACAAGGCCTGCTCAGCCCCGAGCGCCGAGGCCAGGAACGCATCTACTCGCCACGCGACAAGGTCAGCCTGAAACTGATCCTGCGCGGCAAGCGCATCGGTTTCTCGCTGGCCGAATGCCGCGAGTTGATCGAGCTCTACGACCCATCCAGCGGTAACACCAAACAGCTCAACAGCATGCTGGCGAAAATCAGCGAACGCCGCGAACAGCTCGAGCAGCAGTTGCTCGACATCGAACAGATGAAACTGGAACTCGATACCGCTGAAGAGCGCTGTGTGCAGGCGTTGGAGCAGACGCTCAAGAGCCAGCAGATAGCGCAGTAATCAGCCACAACTCATTCCCTGTGGGAGCGGGCTTGCTCGCGAAGGCGGAGTGTCAGGCGACAAATTTTGTATCTGATACACCGCATTCGCGAGCAAGCCCGCTCCCACAGGGACCTCATGTAATTCCGAAAATGAGCAGGTCAATCCAATGTCCCTCCCCTCCCAAGTACGCCTGATCGAAGTCGGCCCGCGCGATGGCCTGCAGAACGAAGCCCAACCGATCAGCGTCGCTGACAAGGTGCAACTGGTTGATGCCCTGAGTGCCGCCGGCCTTGGCTATATCGAAGTCGGCAGTTTTGTCTCACCGAAATGGGTGCCACAGATGGCCGGCTCCGCCGAGGTGTTCGCGCAGATCCAGCGCAAGCCCGGCGTGACCTATGGCGCACTGGCGCCGAACCTGCGCGGCTTTGAAGACGCGCTCGCTGCCGGCGTGAAAGAAGTCGCGGTGTTCGCCGCTGCGTCCGAGGCGTTCTCGCAGCGCAACATCAATTGCTCGATCAGCGAAAGCCTGGCGCGCTTCGCACCGATCATGGAAGCCGCGAAACAGCACGGCGTTACCGTGCGCGGTTACGTGTCCTGCGTGCTCGGCTGCCCGTATGAAGGCCAAGTCGCGCCGGAACAAGTGGCGATGGTCGCCCGCGAGTTGTACGCGATGGGCTGCTACGAAGTGTCCCTCGGCGACACCATCGGCACCGGCACCGCAGGCGCCACGCGGCGGTTGTTCGAAGTGGTGTCGGCGCAAGTGCCACGGGAAAAACTCGCCGGCCATTTCCACGACACCTACGGCCAGGCGATGGCCAACATCTATGCCAGCCTGCTGGAAGGCATCGCGGTGTTCGACAGCTCTATCGCCGGCCTCGGCGGCTGCCCATACGCCAAAGGCGCGAGCGGTAACGTCGCCACCGAAGACGTGGTGTACCTGCTCAATGGTCTGGGCATCAAGACCGGTATCGACCTGGACGCCTTGATTGCGGCGGGTCAGCAGATCAGTGCGGTGCTCGGTCGTCCGAGCGGTTCGCGTGTCGCCAAGGCTCGTAGCGCACAGTGAGGGCGAAGGTGTTACCGCTGTGTCCGAAACGTGGGCATAGACGAGTAACACGGAAACAAATTGTCTGGTTTGCCCTGAAGGAAAAATCCTTCAAAAAACTCAAACCATTGATTTATAAGGGTTTTAAAAAGTTGGCACGCCTTCTGCTATCTCTATGGCATAACAAGAATAAAAAGCAGCAAACCAATAAAAATAAGACGTACCGACTCTGACATAACAAAAACAACACGGCAGAGACGCAGCTAACAGATTTTTTTGGAGAAGGTGTGCTTTTCAGGGTGCTCTCAGGAGTGACCCGCAACCGGGCAGAGAACAATAAAACTACCTTCAGGTAGCTCCCGAATCGGTTGGATCGTTTAACGAGAAAGCAGATCAGCGCTCAAAAAAATACGTTTGCTCTTGACCCCGGATGGGGGTCGCCAAAAACAGCGGTAAAGGGCCACGGTTGCCAAAAACAACAACAGACCGCCCCTCAATAATAAGAAAGAGCACGCGACGACAAAATTAAAGGGGAGCTTCGGCTCCCCTTTGTGCTTTCTGTGATTCCTGAAAATACTCTATCTCCATTGTGGGAGCGGGCTTGCTCGCGAATACGGTGTATCAGGTACAAATTTGTCGCCTGACACTCCGCATTCGCGAGCAAGCCCGCTCCCACAGGGATTGTGCTTACCGCTCGACTGTTTTCAGTTCTTCGATACTGATCTCACGCATCCGGAATTTCTGGATCTTCCCCGTCACCGTCATCGGAAACTCTTCGACGAACTTGAAGTGCCGTGGCGTCTTGTAGTGCGCGATGCGCTCCTTGCACCAGGCTTGCAACTCCAGTTCGGAAGCATTGTGGCCGGGGTGGAATTTGATCCAGGCGACAATTTCCTCACCGTAACGCGAGCACGGAATACCGATCACCTGCACATCCGCCACCGCCGGGTGGGTGAAGAAAAACTCCTCCAGCTCACGCGGATAAATGTTCTCGCCACCCCGGATGATCATGTCCTTGTTGCGCCCGGCGATGTTCACGTACCCCTCATCGTTCATGCTCGCCAGGTCGCCGGTGTGCATCCAGCCTGCCTCATCAATGGCTTCGGTCGTGGCTTGCGAATTGTTCCAGTAGCCGAGCATCACGCTGTAACCGCGGGTGCAGAGCTCACCGATGGTGCCGCGCGGCACCAGGTTGCCGGCCTCGTCGATGATCTTGCTTTCCAGTTGCGGCTGGGTGCGACCGACGGTGGTCACGCGCAGTTCAAGTTCATCGTTTGGCCCGGTTTGCAGCGACACCGGACTGGTCTCGGTCATGCCGTAGGCGATCTGCACTTCGCTCATGTGCATCTCGCTGATGACCCGACGCATGACTTCGATCGGGCAAGTCGCGCCTGCCATGATCCCGGTGCGCAGACTCGACAGATCGAATTCGCCACGCAGCGGTTGATCGAGCATGGCGATGAACATGGTCGGTACGCCGTACAGGCCGGTGGCTTGTTCTGCGGCGACGGTTTGCAGGGTCAGTAACGGGTCGAACGCGTCGTTGGGATAAATCATGGTGCTGGCGTGGGTGATGCAGCCGAGGTTGCCCATGACCATGCCGAAGCAGTGGTAGAGCGGCACCGGGATCACCAGGCGGTCGCTCGGGGTCAGGCCGATGCTTTCACCGACCATGTAACCGTTGTTGAGGATGTTGTAGTGACTGAGGGTTGCGCCCTTGGGGAAACCGGTGGTGCCGGAGGTGTACTGGATGTTCACCGGTTGATCGAAGTGCAGGCTGTCGCTGCGTTCGCGCAATTGTTCGGGCGAAACACTGCTCGCCAGATCGGCCAGTTGCGACCACGGCAGGAAGCCTGATGGCGGCTGCGCATCGAGGCTGATCACCCCGCGCAAATCCGGCAGGCGTTCGCTGCGCAACTGGCCGATGGATTGCTCTGCCAGTTCCGGCACCAGCCCTTGCAGCATGGCGTGGTAGTTGGAGGATTTGAACGCGCCGGCGCAGACCAGCCACTGGCAACCGGACTGCTTGAGCACGTATTCCAGTTCGGAGCTGCGGTAGGCCGGATTGATGTTGACCAGAATCACGCCGATCTTCGCCGTGGCGATTTGCGTGATGCACCACTGCGCACAGTTCGGCGCCCAGATACCGAGCCGATCCCCCGCCTGCAAACCCAGCGCCAGCATGGCCCTGGCGTGCAGATCGACGCTATCGGCCAGTTGCTGCCAGGAGTAGCGCAACTGCTGATGACGCACCACCAGCGCCTCGCCGTGGGGGTGTTGCGCGACAGTCTGGTCGAACTTCTGCCCGATGGTCATCGCCAGCAAGGCTTTGTCCTGGGAACCACGGGTGTAGCTGCGCTGCGGGTTTGCACTGGGTTGATCCATGACGACCCCTATTGTCTTTATTAGTGGGTTTACCGGAGCTCACTTCAACAAGTCTGTCCGCTTTCAATCTTGAACTGCCCCACTCTCGCTCAAGTTGACGTTAACGTAAAGGGTGATTGACAGTCATTCGTCACAGGCTTACGTTAACGTAAAGGTGAGAGCCATTGACCGCCCTCCCCACCCTACAAAAAAGCCAAAAGGTGACCCATGAGCTACCCATCCCTGAACTTCGCCCTCGGTGAAACCATCGACATGCTGCGCGATCAGGTTCAGTCCTTCGTCGCCGATCAGATCGCGCCACGCGCCGCGCAGATCGACCACGACAACCTGTTCCCCGCCGACATGTGGCGCAAATTCGGTGACATGGGCCTGCTGGGTATCACCGTGCCGGAAGAGTACGGCGGTGCGGGTCTGGGTTACCTGGCGCATGTGGTGGCGATGGAAGAAATCAGCCGTGGCTCGGCCTCGGTGGCGCTGTCCTACGGCGCGCACTCCAACCTCTGCGTCAATCAGATCAACCGCAACGGCAACCACGAACAGAAAAGCCAATACCTGCCGAAGCTGATCAGCGGCGAACACGTCGGCGCCCTCGCCATGAGCGAGCCAAACGCCGGTTCCGATGTGGTTTCGATGAAATTGCGCGCCGACAAGCGCGGCGACCGCTTCGTGCTCAACGGCAGCAAGACCTGGATCACCAACGGCCCTGACGCCAACACCTACGTGATCTACGCCAAGACCGACCTGGAAAAAGGCCCGCACGGCATCACCGCGTTCATCGTCGAGCGCGACTGGAAAGGCTTCAGCCGCAGCAACAAGTTCGACAAGCTCGGCATGCGCGGTTCCAACACCTGCGAGCTGTTCTTCGATGACGTCGAAGTGCCGGAAGAAAACATCCTCGGCGTGCTCAACGGCGGCGTGAAGGTGTTGATGAGCGGCCTCGACTACGAACGCGTCGTGCTCTCCGGCGGCCCGACCGGCATCATGCAGTCGTGCATGGACCTGATCGTGCCGTACATCCACGACCGCAAGCAGTTCGGCCAGAGCATCGGCGAATTCCAGCTGATCCAGGGCAAGGTCGCCGACATGTACACCCAGCTCAACGCCAGCCGCGCCTACCTGTATGCAGTCGCTCAGGCCTGCGAGCGTGGCGAAACCACGCGCAAGGACGCCGCCGGGGTGATCCTCTACACCGCCGAGCGCGCCACGCAAATGGCCCTCGACGCGATCCAGATTCTCGGCGGTAACGGCTACATCAACGAATTCCCGGCCGGGCGTCTGCTGCGTGACGCCAAGCTGTACGAAATCGGCGCGGGCACCAGTGAGATCCGGCGCATGCTGATCGGCCGCGAACTGTTCAACGAAACCCGCTAAAACGGAGCTGCACATGGCTATCCTGCATACCCAGCTCAATCCCCGTTCAGCGGAGTTCGCCGCCAACAGCGCGGCGATGCTTGAACAGGTCGACGCGCTGCACACCCTGCTCGCCCAAGTGGCGCAGGGCGGCGGCGCGAAAGCCCAGGAACGTCACACCTCGCGGGGCAAGTTGCTCCCGCGCGAACGCATCAACCGCCTGCTCGATCCGGGCTCGCCGTTTCTCGAGATCAGCCAGCTCGCCGCGCACGCGGTGTATGGCGAAGACGTTCCCGCTGCGGGCGTGATCGCCGGAATCGGCCGGGTCGAAGGCGTCGAGTGCATGATCGTCGCCAACGACGCGACAGTGAAAGGTGGCTCGTACTACCCGCTGACCGTGAAAAAACACTTGCGCGCGCAGACCATCGCCCAGCAGAACCGCCTGCCGTGCATCTATCTGGTGGACTCGGGCGGCGCCAACCTGCCGCGTCAGGACGAGGTGTTCCCGGATCGCGAGCACTTTGGCCGGATCTTCTTCAACCAGGCCAACATGAGCGCCATGGGCATTCCGCAGATCGCCGTGGTCATGGGCTCCTGCACCGCGGGCGGCGCGTATGTACCGGCGATGGCTGACGAAGCGATCATGGTGCGCAATCAGGCAACAATCTTCCTCGCCGGCCCACCGCTGGTGAAAGCCGCGACCGGTGAAGTGGTCAGCGCTGAAGATCTTGGCGGTGCCGATGTGCACTGCAAGATTTCCGGGGTCGCCGATCATTACGCCGAGAGCGACGAACACGCCCTCGCCCTCGCCCGCCGCAGCGTCGCCAACCTCAACTGGCGCAAGCTCGGCGAGCTGCAGCAGCGCACGCCGATTGCGCCGCTGTACGCCAGCGACGAGTTGTACGGTGTGGTTTCGGCCGATGCCAAGCAACCGTTCGACGTGCGCGAAGTGATTGCACGACTGGTCGACGGTTCGGTGTTCGATGAGTTCAAGGCGCTGTTCGGCACCACGCTGGTCTGCGGTTTTGCGCACTTGCACGGCTACCCGATCGCGATCCTCGCCAACAACGGCATCCTCTTCGCCGAAGCCGCGCAGAAAGGCGCGCACTTTATCGAACTGGCCTGCCAGCGCGGCATTCCGCTGCTGTTCCTGCAGAACATCACCGGGTTCATGGTCGGCCAGAAATACGAGGCCGGCGGCATCGCCAAGCACGGCGCGAAACTGGTGACCGCCGTGGCCTGCGCCAAAGTGCCGAAATTCACCGTGATCATCGGGGGCAGTTTCGGCGCCGGTAACTACGGCATGTGCGGGCGCGCTTACGATCCGCGTTTCCTGTGGATGTGGCCGAATGCACGCATCGGCGTGATGGGCGCCGAGCAGGCCGCGGGCGTGTTGGTGCAGGTCAAGCGCGAGCAGGCCGAACGCAGCGGCCAGACCTTCAGCGCCGCGCAGGAAGCCGAGATCAAGCAACCGATCCTCGATCAGTACGAAGAGCAGGGTCACCCCTACTACTCCAGCGCACGGCTGTGGGACGACGGCGTCATCGACCCGGCGCAGACCCGCGACGTACTCGGTCTGGCTTTGTCCGCGTCGTTGAACGCACCTATCGAACCGAGCCGCTTCGGCGTGTTCCGGATGTGATGCTTTTTTGTGGGAGCGGGCTTGCTCGCGAAAGCGGTGTATCAGTCGACGTATCCGCAACTGACAGACCGTCTTCGCGAGCAAGCCCGCTCCCACAGAAACCGTGGAGACGGATGAATATGAGCGACTTCAACACCCTCGAACTGCACAACGATCCACGGGGTTTCGCCACCCTGTGGCTCAATCGTGCGGAAAAGAACAACGCGTTCAACGCCGAAATGATCCGCGAACTGATCCTCGCACTGGACAAGGTTGCCAGCGACGCCAGCCTGCGTTTCCTTCTGCTGCGCGGGCGTGGCCGGCACTTCAGCGCCGGCGCCGATCTGGCGTGGATGCAGCAATCGGCTGAACTCGATTACCACACCAATCTGGACGACGCCCGCGAACTGGCGGAGCTGATGTACAACCTCGCCAAGCTGAAAATCCCGACCCTGGCCGTGGTGCAAGGTGCGGCGTTCGGCGGTGCGCTGGGGCTGATCAGTTGCTGCGACATGGCAATCGGCGCCGACGATGCGCAATTCTGTCTGTCGGAAGTGCGCATTGGTCTGGCGCCGGCGGTGATCAGTCCGTTCGTGGTGCAAGCCATCGGCGAACGTGCTGCACGTCGTTATGCCCTGACCGCCGAGCGCTTCGGTGGGCAGCGGGCGCGGGAAATCGGTTTGTTGTCCGAAAGCTACCCGGCCGCCGAGCTTGATCAAGCCGTCGAACAATGGATCGACAACCTGCTGCTCAACAGCCCCGCCGCGATGCGCGCCAGTAAAGATCTGCTGCGCGAAGTCGGCAACGGCGCGCTGACCCCGGCCCTGCGCCGTTACACCGAAAACGCCATCGCGCGCATCCGCGTCAGCCCCGAAGGCCAGGAAGGCTTGCGCGCCTTTCTGCAAAAACGTGCGCCGAGCTGGCAAGCCGCAACCACCCCCAAGGAGCCGCGTTGATGAGCGCACCTGTTCTCACCACCCTGCTGGTGGCCAACCGCGGCGAGATCGCTTGCCGGGTCATGCGTACCGCCAAGGCGCTGGGCCTGACCACCGTCGCCGTGCACAGCGCCACCGACCGCGAAGCGCGGCACAGCCGTGAAGCGGATATCCGCGTTGATCTCGGCGGCAGCAAAGCCGCCGACAGCTATCTGCAAATCGACAAGCTGATCGCGGCGGCCAAGGCCAGCGGCGCGCAGGCGATTCACCCGGGTTACGGCTTTCTGTCGGAGAACGCCGGATTCGCCCGTGCCATTGAACAGGCCGGACTGATTTTCCTCGGCCCGCCCGCCTCGGCCATCGACGCGATGGGCAGCAAGTCCGCAGCCAAGGCGCTGATGGAAACCGCCGGTGTGCCGCTGGTGCCGGGCTATCACGGCGAGGCGCAGGATCTCGAAACCTTCCGCGAGGCCTGCGCACGCATTGGTTATCCGGTGCTGCTCAAGGCCACGGCCGGTGGCGGCGGTAAAGGCATGAAAGTCGTCGAGGACGTCAGCCAACTGGCCGAAGCCCTGGCCTCGGCACAGCGTGAAGCGCAGTCGTCGTTCGGCGATTCGCGGATGCTGGTGGAGAAACACCTGCTCAAGCCGCGTCACGTGGAAATCCAGGTGTTCGCTGACCAGCACGGCAACTGCCTGTACCTCAACGAGCGTGATTGCTCGATCCAGCGCCGGCACCAGAAAGTCGTCGAAGAAGCCCCGGCCCCGGGCCTGACTCGGGAGCTGCGCCGGGCCATGGGCGAAGCGGCCGTGCGTTCGGCGCAGGCCATTGGTTACGTCGGTGCCGGCACCGTGGAATTTCTACTCGATGCGCGCGGCGAATTCTTCTTCATGGAGATGAACACGCGCCTGCAGGTCGAGCACCCGGTCACCGAAGCGATCACTGGCCTCGATCTGGTGGCGTGGCAGATTCGTGTGGCGCGTGGTGAAGCGTTGCCGATCACGCAGGATCAGGTGCCGCTCAATGGCCATGCGATTGAAGTGCGGCTGTATGCAGAGGATCCGTCGAATGATTTCCTGCCCGCCACCGGGCGTCTGGAGCTTTACCGCGAATCGGCTGCAGGGCCGGGGCGGCGAGTTGATAGCGGGGTTGGAGAAGGTGACGAGATTTCGCCATTCTACGACCCGATGCTCGGCAAGCTGATTGCCTGGGGCGAGGATCGCGAGCAGGCGCGGCTGCGCCTGTTGAGCATGCTCGATGAGTTCGCGATTGGCGGTTTGAAGACCAACATCAACTTCCTGCGGCGGATCATTGCGCATCCGGCATTTGCCGCTGCGGAGTTGGATACCGGGTTTATTCCGCGTTATCAGGAAACGTTGCTGCCGGCTCCGGGTGAACTGAGTGATGGGTTCTGGAATACGGCAGCGCAGGCTTTCGCGCAGAGTTTGCCGGGTACCGTTCGGGCGGATGATCCGGAGTCGCCGTGGGCCTTGAACAGTGGTTTGCGCGCCGGTCTGCCGGCAGAAGTCACTTTGCATTTGAGCTGCGAGGGCCAGGATCGGGCGCTGACGCTGAATAGCTCAGGCAACGCCACACTGTCCGGTGAAGCACTGGTGGTCGAGCACGATGGCGTACGCCGTGTCCTGCGGGCAATTCGTCAGGGCGATTCGCTGTACCTGCAATGGGACGGCGAGTTGCGGCGCATTCAGGCGTATGACCCGATCAGCGCCGTCGACGCCAGCCACAGCCATCAGGGCGGTCTGACCGCGCCAATGAACGGCAGCATCGTGCGGGTGTTGGTGGAGGCCGGGCAGTCGGTCGAAGCCGGTGCGCAACTGGTGGTGCTGGAAGCGATGAAGATGGAGCACAGCATCCGCGCGCCGCATGCGGGAGTGGTCAAAGCGCTGTATTGCCAGGAAGGTGAAATGGTCGGCGAAGGCAGCGCTTTGGTTGAACTGGAAGCCGTGTAAATGGGAGATCGATCCTACGCAAAACGAGGATCGATCTGACTAGAAACGCGCCGTAGCCTGAACCACCACGCCGATGATTCGAAACTCGTCGGTCAACAGGGCTTTGGGCCAGGTCGGATTGAGCGGTACCAGGTAACGCTGGCCGCCCTCTTCGTCCAGTTTGCGAAAGATCGCTTCATCGCAGCCTTGCCACTGGGCAATCACCAGTTTGCCGGGCACCGCTTCCACTTCCGGATCGACCAGGATCAACATGCCTTCGGCAATGCTCTGGCCCGAAGGTGCGGTCATCGAGTTTCCCGTCACTGTCAGCCAGAACGCCGCGCCACGGGCGTGATAATCCGTCAGTTCGAAACGCTGCTTGTCAGGCGTCGCGGCGTAAGTCGTGGATGCACCCTCACGCACTTCGCACGGGGTGTGCCAGTCGCTGACCGGATAGCGGAAATACGGGTTGTACTTCTGCGCCAGTGGCATCTCGTCATCGTCGACTTCCTGCGGTTCGCGAATCACCAGCACCACTTCCAGGAAGTCCATGCCCAGCGCCTGCAACACGCGGTTCATTTCCGTGATGCCCGGTTCACGACGTTTGTTCAGCCAATGGCCGATCCCGCCCTGGGACATGCCGACGCGCTCTCCGAGCTCTGTTTGAGTGATTTTGAGTTCACTCATCTTGGCCTTGACCAACTCAATCCATTTATCCATGTGCGGCACCTTACTCGGCCCGCCTTCGGCCGGCAAAACACATATTGTAGTATTTAAATTCTGGTCACAACTACGCATCGTACTATGCTGAAAGCACGGACTTTCAATCGAACAAGGAGTGACCCTTCACCATGAATATCAGCAGTAAAGACTTGCCCGACCTGCAAATGGACACCACGTTCACCTCCCCTCAGGGCAACGCAGCAGCGCAGCGAGCACTGGACTATTACTTGAAACCAGCTGTGTCAGAACCCGAAGTCGACGAGCGTTTTTTCGATGTGAAACGCCACCTCAGTGGCGAAGAGGCTCTGGTGCACGCCTCGGATCTGCTGCGCTGCGCAGCCGCCACCGCCTTCAAGGCAGCCGAAAACCTGCAAGGCGCAAGCCGTGACCTGGCATTTTCGGTGGTGCATATGGTGGATATGGCGCGAGCGATGGTCGACCATTCAATTGATGGCGAGCAGCTCTGAAGAACACGAGAAACGAACGGACAGGAAAGAATTTTCCAATCGCGCAGATAAAAACATTTGACTTGCAAATGATAATGATTATTATTGCAAGCAACTGGTCGCGAGATCAGTCGATGGAACAGAGACCTCAGGTCGGTCTCTGAACTATCTCCTCATCAGGCTAATCACGGTTTTTGACCCGGCTTTTTGCCGGGTCTTTTTTTTGCCCGTTTTTCGGGCTTATGGCTTCAGGCTAATGAAGTCTTTGGATGCTGCAAATTCGATGGCGCGGATAATATCAAAAGAATATCGCTTGGCAAGCTCAGCCCGGCCAGATTGGGGCAAACCAATGACAATTAGCACTTGAGAATCAATTGCACAGTCTCTAAGCTGCTTGCGCGTCATGGAAGACGCCCCCCACCGCAAGCCGCAATTTCCCTCGGTTTCCCTCCAGTCTTGCGTGTAAAGTAGCCGCCATAAAAATCATATTCAGGAATCGATATGACCGTGGCCAAATCTTCGTTCGACATCAGCGCCAATTTCGACAGCGGCAACATCCAAGTCATCGACATCTCCAATCCGCTCAACCCGGTTCTGGCCATTCGCCCCGATACCCGCAGCGCGCATTTTCAGTGGTTCCACTTCAAGGCCAGCGGCCTGCATGTTCATCAGGAACACTGGTTTCGCCTGGTCAACGCCAGCCAATCCTCTTACAACAAAGCCTGGACCGGCTATCAGGCCGTCGCTTCCTACGACCACGTCAACTGGTTCCGCATTCCCACCAGTTTTGAAGGCGACAGCCTGCGCTTTTGCCTCGAAGCCGAGCAAACCCATGCCTGGTTCGCCTACTTCGAACCCTACAGCCGCGGTCGTCATGACTGGCTGATCGAGCAGGCGCTGACCAAGGCCGGCACCGAACTGCTGGCCACCGGCAAGAGCGTCGAGGGTCGTGACATTCAACTGCTACGCAAGGGCAGCGGTGCCGAAGGTCAGCGCAAAGTCTGGATCATCGCGCAACAACACCCGGGCGAGCACATGGCCGAATGGTTCATGGAAGGCGTGATCGAGCGCCTGGAACGCCACGACGATCCCGTGCTGAACACGCTGCTCGCCAGTGCCGATCTGTATCTGGTGCCGAACATGAACCCGGACGGCGCCTTCCACGGTCACCTGCGCACCAACGCCATGGGCCAGGACTTGAACCGCGCCTGGCAGAGCGCCAGTCAGGACGTCAGCCCCGAAGTACTTTTCGTACAGCAGCAAATGGAAAAGTACGGCGTCGATCTGTTCCTCGACGTACACGGTGATGAGGAAATCCCCCACGTGTTCACCGCCGGTTGCGAAGGCAACCCGGGGTACACGCCGCGCATCGAGAAGCTCGAAGAGCATTTCCGCACCCACCTCAAACACACCACCAAAGATTTCCAGACCAAGTACGGCTACACCCGCGACGAACCGGGCCAGGCCAACATGACCCTGGCCTGCAACGCTGTCGGCCAGAAATACGACTGCCTGTCGCTGACCCTGGAAATGCCGTTCAAGGATCACGATGACCATCCGAACAAAGAAACGGGCTGGTCCGGCAAGCGCTCGAAACAGTTGGGCAAGGACGTGCTGACCACCATCGCCGACATGGTCGACACCCTGCGCTGATCCCTCCCCTGCTCCACCCAAAGATCGCAGCTTTGTCTGCGATCTTTTTTTTGCGCAATCAAACGCCACGACCAACAAGGTTGCAAATTAAAACCAGAATCCTTACCGTGATTCTGGTTTTAATTTGAAACCCAAAAAGGAATCAGGGCATGCAACCTCAACCCCTCAAAAGCAGCGTTGTGCTGCTGTTCGCCATCGCCTGTGGACTGGCCGTGGGCAACGTGTATTACGCGCAGCCGCTGCTGGACGCCATGGCCGAGGCCTTCGCCATGTCGCCAGCCACCATCGGCATCGTCATCACTCTGACGCAGATCGGCTATGGCATCGGTCTGGTGTTGCTGGTGCCACTCGGCGACCTGCTCAACCGACGGCGGCTGATCGTCACCCAGACCCTGCTCTCGGCCGCCGCGCTGTTGATGATCGCGCTGGCGCCCAGCAGCGCGTGGTTGTTGCTCGGCATGACCCTGACCGGTTTGCTCGCGGTGGTGACGCAAGTGCTGGTGGCGTACGCCGCGACACTGGCGATCCCGGCGCAGCGCGGTCGCGTGGTCGGCGTGGTCACCAGCGGCATCGTCGTCGGCATTCTGCTTGCTCGCACGATTGCCGGGGCCATGGCTGATCTGGCGGGTTGGCGCGCGATCTATCTGCTGTCTGCGGGTCTGACGCTGCTGATGGCGCTGCTGCTGTTGCGCGTATTGCCCAAGGATGAAGCCGCGCAGCCCGCGAGCGGTTACGGCGCGCTGATCGCTTCGGTGTTCAGCCTGTTCCGGCAAGAGCCGGTGCTGCGCCAACGGGCAATCCTCGCGTTGCTGACATTCGCCAGCGCCATGGTCCTGTGGACGCCGATGGTACTGCCGCTGGCCGCCCCGCCGCTGTCGTTGTCGCACAGTGAAATCGGCCTGTTCGGCTTGGCCGGCGCCGCCGGTGCACTCGCCGCCGCGCGTGCCGGACATCTGGCTGATCGCGGCCTCGGCCAATGGGTCAGTGGTCTGTCGCTGCTGCTGATGCTCGCTTCGTGGCTACCGATCGCCCTCACCCAATCCTCGTTGTGGGCGCTGTTGCTGGGGGTGATCACCCTCGATCTGGGCTTGCAGGCCGTGCACGTCACCAGCCAGAGCATGATCTACAGCGTGCGTCCCGAAGCGCAAAGCCGCCTCACCGCCGGCTACATGCTGTTCTATTCGATCGGCAGCGCATTGGGTTCGATTACCTCGACGGCGATGTACGCCTGGGCTGGCTGGACCGGCGTGTGTCTGCTTGGCGCCGCTATCAATGCAGTGGCACTGGGTTATTGGTGGCTGCCCCTGAAAAGTGGCGCACCCCAGCGGTGCGCCACACAAGCGGGTTAATCGCGATCGCGACCGCGCAACATGCTGTCGAGCACCTCGTCGCGGCGCACCCAACCGTGGAACAGCGCCGCCGCCAGGTGCAACAGCACCGTCAGGAACAACAGGTACGCCAGATAGCCATGCGCCTTGCGCAGCAGGGCAAACACTTGCGCATCGGCCGGCAGGATCGACGGCAACTGCAAGGTATTGCTGAGCATCACCGGCTCCCCCGACGCACTGATCATCGCCCAACCGAGCACCGGCAGCACCAGCATCAACGCGTACAACAACACATGCGAAGCCTTGGCCGCCATCACCTGCCAGCCCGGCAGATCGGCCGGCAGCGGCGGCTGTCGGGTAGAAAACCGTACCAACAGGCGCACGACCACCAGCAGCAGAATCGCGATCCCCAGCGGTTTATGCAGATGAATCAGCCATTCATGCCGCTGTGAAACCGAAGTGACCATGCCGGCGCCAATGAACAACATGGCGATGATCATCAGCGCCATCAGCCAGTGCAGCAGCCGCGCCAACAGCGCGAAATGAGTCGGTTGCGTGCTCATGGGCGAGCCTCCTGACGGGCGGCGGGCAATTGGCTGACTTCGCTGGTTCGCCGCAGATAGGAATCGGCGTAACCGGCGGAACGCGCGGCGAGCAGCGGGTCGTCGGAGCCTTCGATACCAGCCGGCAGCACCAGCGGATCGTAGTTGATGTCGCGGCATTCGCCGCTGAGCTGCGGCTGAGTCTTCTCCAGCACCAGCGTGCCGGCGTTGATCACCTTGCGGCCCTCGGGCCAGGCTTTGCTGGCATCGTTCACCGGATCACCGGGGTTGGCCAGGGTGATATTCAACTGCCAGCGCAACGGCCCTTCGGCCAGACGCTGCACCAGATCCTTCTCGAGAAAATCCGCACCCTCCGGCGCCGAGGCTCCGGCGGCATCACGCGCCAGTGGCGTGACACTCCAGCGCACCGCCTGCTTCTGCCCACTGGCGTTGACCAGATAGAACGCATTCACACTGTTGTAGGTTTCAGTGGCATAGCTGGCCGACGGTTTGGCGGTCTTCACCCACATCAGAAACGGCACGGCTTCCGGGTGGGCGGCGAAGAATGCCGGCACTTTCGACGGATCCGGTTTACCTGTGGCCGGATCCGGCGACTGTGCCTGCTGCAACTGGTAGAACGCCTCGGGAGTGCCGACCGGGAACACCGGCATGCTGTTCATCCCGGTGCGCCATTGCTGACCATTGGCTTGAGTGAAACGCAGCGCCAGACTGCGGATCGGCACACTGCTGTCCGGTGCGTAGGGATTCCCCGCCGGCAAGGCGAAGCGCCCGACCACCGGGGTGTGCGCCTCGTTGAACACCTGCGCGGCAGAAAACGCCCGCGCCTCGCCACTGCTCTCGAAATGCCCGATCACGCACACGCCCTTGGCGTGGTTGCGCCGAAACCCGGGATGCACGCCGTTGTTTTTCTCCAATACATCGACGAGCGCCTTGGGCGTCAGACGTTGTGGGTCAAGATTACCGTGCACGTAGGCAAACGCCCCGGCGACAGCGGCAACGACCACGGCAATCGCCGTCAGGCGCAACACTGTGCTCGCGGCACTCAAGGGCGGGCGCGGCGGCCTGCCCGGCGGTGAAGTGCGATCAACCATGAATAACTCCAGGGCCATCGGCCACAAGTAGGAAGAATCAGCAAGACGCACCCCGTCGGGATTTATTCCATGGCCCGGTATTTATTTTTCCGAACGTGGAATAACCTCGAACGGCAGACGTCTCCCTAGTCCACAGCGTAGTGACTAGCAGAAATTCATGAGCGAATTCGACGAACAGTTGAGAGAAATCATTCCCAGATTGCGCCGCTTTGCCGTGTCACTGACCCGCAACAGCAGCAGCGCCGACGATCTGGTGCAGGCCAGCCTCGAGCGGGCCCTGTCCGGCTGGGGCGCAAAACGCGCCGAGGGTGACGTGCGCGCATGGCTGTTCGCGATCCTCTATCGACAGTTTCTCGACGCCCATCGGCGCTCACGCCGTTATGCGCGAATGCTCGAATTCTTCACTGGTCGCGACGACGCCGAGCCCTCGACCGAACGCACAGTCATCGCCCAATCCACCTTGCGAGCCTTCGATCATCTGCCCACCGAGCAACGCGCTTTGTTGCTGATGGTCTCGGTCGAAGGCCTGAGCTACAAGGAAGTCGCCGAAATCCTTAACGTCCCCACCGGCACCGTGATGTCGCGCCTGTCCCGCGCCCGCCAGGCCCTGCGCCAGCTCAGCGACGGCGAAATCAGCAGCCCTTCTTTGCGGATACTCAAATGATCAGCATGCCTCCCAGTGAGCGTGACCTGCACGCTTACGTCGACCATCAACTCAACGAGGCCGACCGACGGATACTCGACGCCTGGCTGGTCAATCATCCGGAAGAGGCGGCGCAGGTTCGCGCCTGGCAGCACGACGCCCAGCTACTGCGCGCAGCACTCGGTGGTGCATTGCAGCAACCGGCCAATCCGGCGCTTGAACCGGCGCTGATCCGCCAGCGTCTCAAGCGTCAGTCGCGACGTCATCTGGCCAGCGCGGCGGTGTTGCTGATCGCGGTCGGCATCGGCGGTTTCAGTGGCTGGCAGGCGCGGGAAATGACCCTCGTGCGCTCTTCCACGCTACCGATGACCGATGCCTTGCAGGCCTATCGATTGATTGCCCAGCAGGGAATTCTGCCGGCGGACTACAAGGTTGCCAGTGACGGCGACATGCAGCATTGGCTCGACCGCTATTTCACCCGGGCCAGTCGCTTGCCGGATCTGAAATCCGCCGGCTTCGAGCCGGTCAGCGGTCGTCTGCTCAGCACCGATGAAGGCCCGGCGGCGATGGTGGTGTATGAGGATCGCAGCGGCCACAAGATCAGTTTCTACGTGCGACCACCGGGACCTGAAAACACCTTCCTGCCACGCGGCAGCCGCAGCGACGGCGATCTGCAGGCCGATTACTGGTCCGGTGGCGGATACAACTATGCGCTGGTCAGCCCGACGGACTCGCCGGCGGCGCAGGTGCTCAAGCAATCACAACCCTTCTGAATCTGCTGCATACCCCTGTGGGAGCGGGCTTGCTCGCGAAAGCGGCAGATCAGTCGACAACATTGTTGAATGACACACCGCTTTCGCGAGCAAGCCCGCTCCCACCTGGGTTCATCGTATGATTCAGAAGCCTACATCGAGCACCACATTGTCCAGATACGTCCCCGCGGGCGGCGTGGTCTGGTCGGTGTAGATTTTCGCGTTGTAGTTGAAGATCTGGCTTCCCGTGCCCAAGCCATTCCCCGGATTGACCTCGGCGTCGGTACTGGAGCGGCGCGCACTGCCGACACTGCCCCAACGAGTGGTGCCGGCGCTTTTGAAGATGTCGTAGGCCAGATAATTGCTCCCGGAAATCATCCGTCGTCGTCCGCCGACACTGACCGGATTCTGCCCGTCGCTCAAACCGACCGTGTAGGCACTGCCCTTGGTACAGGCCAGATTGATCGTCTGCCCGGTCACCGGGGTAAAGGCGCTGATCACCGGTGCGCTGCCGAAGGCAATGTTCGGCGCGGTAATCGTACAGTCGTTGGACACGGTCAGGTTCACGGTCAACGTCGCGGTACCGCTATTGATGTCGCGCCCCAGACAAACACTGCCGATACCGATCCCGGAGCAGTAATTCCAGTTCCAGAAAATGCTCAGGGTTTCCGTATAGACACCGGCGGCGACGTTGCTGCCAATGGTCGTGCCCAGATACAGCGGCACGGTTTTTGGGGTGGTGCCGTTGAGCAGTCCCAAGGCGTCGATGATGCCGTTGCGCGCGAAGTCGAATGCGGTGCCACGGGTGACCGGATAGCTGGTGCTGTTGTTGGCGTAGATCGTGTAGCCGATGACGTCGCCGGTCGGCCCGAGCAAGCCGCTCTGGGTCGAGGTGATGGTGGCGTAGAAATGATCGTTGCTGGTCAGCAATGACAGCAGCGAACCGGTACAACTCAAACCGGCATTCAGCGTGGAACTGGGCTGCGTCGTAGTGCGCACGGCAATCGAGCTGATCGAGCCAAACGCTGCCGGCGTGGTGCTGACCACCGAGCACAGGGCCTGCGCCGCCCCCGGCAGCAGCAACGCCAGACAAAGGCAGACTCGGGCACCGATCATTGGCACACCAGCGGGCCGATCAGCGGCACTTGGCTTTGCTGCGTATCCACGTCGAATCGGGCCTTGCAGGTCTTGCCGTCGGCCAGTGTCACCTGCAACGAATTCTGTGCCTGCAGGTTTTCCAGATAGACCAGACCATCCCAGCCCACCACCGTGCGCGTACCGCTCTGTTCGTGCAGCACACCCGCCCCCAAAGGCAGTTCGCGTTGCTGCGCATCCACCAGCACGATGCTCGCGGCAACCACCCGCGTCAGTGGAAACTCCAGCAGATAGCCGCTGCCACGGCGAACGGCAATGCGCTGTTCGACGTTGGGGCTGCGCACGTTGGCGGGCAAATTCAGCGGATCGATTTCGTATTTGCCACGGTAGTAGGCGCTACTCCACGGCACCAGCAAGTGACCGTTTTTATCGGTCTGACCGACCTGCTGGTTTTCGTAGCGCACCGGAATATCGGCGAAACCGTCGGTGCTGACCACTACAAACGCGTCATCGATGCGATTGGCGGCGAACACTTGCCGGTCCATCCACACCAGCGAGCCACTGGCGTCGGCCCAGCGGGTTTCAGCCTCCGAAGTGCCATAGACACCGGCCTGCAATTGCACCGATTGCAGACGCCAGGTCACATCCGCCTGACGATAATCCGCGCCGTCACCCTTGGCGTAACCCAGATTGAAGCCGACTCCGCCCTCAGTCGGTACCGAACGACTGTAATTGACCCGCTGCTGACTCTGCCCGGTCTTGCTGCGCTCGCTGCTGATCGCCAGGCTGCCGCGCAGATCGAACGGAATCACCAGTTGCGCCTGCACCGCCCAGTTGCTGTCGCCCATCTCGCGGTTGGCCGACAGATAGACGCTGCTGTTGCGCCACAGCGGTTTGCTCCAACTCAGGTTGAGCAGACGCGTGCGCGAATCGTCCGCCGCGCGCACGTCGAAATAACCGACACCGAGGCTGCCCCAGCGCTCGAGGTTGACACTCAGGGTCGCCTGCTCGCTGCGCCGGCTGAGGCTGATGTAAGGGCTGTCGATCACGCTCAGGTCGGCGTATTGGTCGCGACGTTGCAGGCGCTGCCAGGAAAAACTGTAGCGTTGGCTGCTGTACTGATAACCGAGGCTCACCTGCTCGCCGGCGTCGCCCTCGAACCGGCTCTGACTGATGGCGCTATTGAGTACGCCGAAATTGCCCAGACGCAAATTGCCGCCGATGCCGCCGAGGGTCAGCGAGTCAGCCGCTTCGGCGTGGCTTTCCAGGGTGAAGCTGTCGCTGACACCGTAGCGCAGGCTGCCGGAAGTCACACCAGGGCCATAGCTGAAGTCCTTCAAGCCGTAATCACGGCGCAACGTACCGGCCGCCACCGAGAAATCACTCAGGCCTTTTTGCAGCAGGCTGCTGGTGACGTAGAACGGCACCGTGGTCGACACCTGCCGCCCTAATGCATCGGTGGTCACTACCACGGCCTCCCCGACGCCGTTGATGAAGGGAATGTTGGTCAGGGTATACGGCCCCGGTTGCAGGTCGGTGCTACTCGACTTGTAGCCGTTGATGAACAGATCCACCGACGACGGCACCGCGGCCTCGCCGGCGAACTGCGGCAACGGATAAGTCACCAGATCCGGGCGCACGGCAAAATCCCGTGAAAATTGCACGCCGCCCAGGCGCACCGAGTTGCTCCACGGCAAGGCGCCGCTGATCACGTCCCCGCCTTCGTAGGTGAGCATTCGCTCGTCATCGGAGTAACGCCAGGTGGTGTCGTAGCGCAGGTAACCGTTGTCGAGCGTGCTGACCGAATCCCCGGACAAGGTGCGCCGGTACTGCCCGGTGTTGGACAGCGTGCCCCAGCTATCGAACAGCCGCACCTCATTCCACGCCGCCAGATAAGTGCCGGCATCGTCGGTGTCGTTGAGGTACAGGTCATAGTTGAACAACGCGCCGAAACTGCTCAGCGCCGGGGTGCGTGGATAGTTCTCGCGGTTGCCGATGAACTGGTCCGGCAACCACTGCGGTGGCACGTCCAGCAGCAGGCGCTGGCCGACACTGTCGTATTCGCTGTGCAGTCCCGGCAAACCGTCGAGATCGACTTCGTCAGCGCTGCCCTCGGGCAATTTCATCCCGGTTTCGCGCAATGCACTGGCCGGCAGAAACAGATGCCCGTTACGCTGCTGCACCGCCACCACCCGCCCGGTATTCATCTGATTGACCACCAATTCCAGAAACAACTGTGCATCACTCACAGCCTCCAAGCCGCTGGGCGGCGGCGGCAGTTCGCCGGCCTCAGATGGTTGCACGAACATCAGGCACCACGCGCCGGTCATGAGCCACAACGGACGCTGAATACGACGAGCCCATCCCGGGCTCATACACGCTTTACGTCCGTCAATGGACTTGATCCTCCTGATGCCACTCTTGCCAAAGCCAGCTATCTTTCTCTGGAATTTTGACGACCTGACGCAATCATTGTGGCGAGGGAGCTTGCTCCCGCTCGGCGGCGCAGCCGTCGTTAGATCTGTTTAAGCGGGCTGTCTGACATGGCTTGGGGCTGCTTCGCAACCCGGCGGGAGCAAGCTCCCTCGCCACACAAGTCCGCTCGGCATGGCTCTCTTTTCAGCGTCCCGGCGCAATGCTCTGCACCTGCGCCCCGCCATTGACCCGCACCTGCAACGCCGACTCACTGGCCAACGGCCCCGGTGCCGGCCAGCGCATGACCGCGCCCGGCAGGACATACCCCAGCAGCCCCTCGGCCAATGGCTTGCTTTGCCCACCTTGTTTGATTGCCACGTCGGTCAGCCGCGCGTGTACCGCGCCCTGGTTGCGAACTTCGACGTACGGCCGACCGTCCACCGCCACCGTGCGCCAGCTCAGCTGCGGCACACCGATACCTTTGGGATCACGCGGGCGCGTGCTGTCCTCCTTGCTCCACAGCCCCGCGCCGTAAGCAAACAACGGCACCGAATAGCGCATCTGGAAGCGGATCGCCGCCGCCGTTTTGCCGCCCTCGGCAGCCGGCGGCTGAGCGGAAGGGATTTCGTCGATGATGATGCGGTAGGCCAGTTCCTGCCCTGGTGGCACATCCTTGGTTCGGGTCAGACGCACCAGTTGTTTCTGCCCCGGTTCGATCTTCGCCACCGGTGGGCTGCCGATCACGTCGCGCTGGTTCTGGTATTGCTCCTCAAAGCCGCTCTGGCTCCAGCCGAACACACGGATCTGCAGGTTGGCGGTTTCCGTGCCACGGTTTTCCAGCCACAACGCACTGGCCTGTTGATCGGCTTCCAGCACCGGATCGATCGGCCAGATCAACACCGAACTGGCGGCCTGCGCACTGCCGCCCCCGAGCATGACCAGTGCCAGCATCGCGCACCGTACAACCCAATGCCCTGACGTAACTGCCCCCATGAACCTGCTCCTTGTCGGCCATTCAAACGTCGTCTCACCACGACAGTTGCACCTGCAACACGTCGCTATACGTCCCCCCAGGCTGATTGCCCGGCAACTGCACCTGACCGTAAATCGGCAGGCTTATGTTGTTCGCATCGCTATAGGCCACCGCCACGCTCTGACCGATGCCCAGGCTCTGGCTGTAAGCCGCATCACGAAACAGCGCGTAAGCCACCCGCGCACTGCCGCTGTTGATCTGCATGTGGCGACCGCTGCTGTTGTACTGGCCGCCATCGACGCTCATGTTCAAGGTCACACCGGGGGTGCATTGCAGCTGCACGCCGCCGGTCAATGCCACTTGCACCGTTCCCGTCGCGAGGGCCGAGCGCGAGCCGAAATTCAGCCCGCCGTAATTCGACACCCCGCCGACTACCAGACACCCCGGCGTGACGGTCGCGCTGACCTGAAAGCTCTGGCTGGTCGCCGCCCCCAGCGGCAGCGGCACACTGCCCGCACAGAGCAGGAGCAGCGCGACACAGCCCTGCCGGCGCATGGCATCAGAACGTCAGTTCGACAGCGACGGTGTCGGTGTAAGTCCCGGCCGGCAGTCCGGCCTTGCCCACAGCCTGACCGTAGATATTCACCGTCTGCGCCACGCCAGTGCTGGTCGCCAGGTTGATCGTGCCGTCGATCGGCAGCAGCTGTGAATGCCCGGCATCGGTGTAGAAATCGTACGGCACGTAGTTGGCGACACCGTCGTACAGCGCACGAGCGCCGCCCGGCGACTGCCCGTCGTGAGCACCGGCGCGCACTTTGACCACCGGGGTCGTGCCGCTGGAACAGAGAATCGACAACGCCCCGCCGCCACCGCCGAGCACTTGCCCGCTGGCGGTGGTGAACAGACTGTTGGCGGTACCGAAGTTCAGCGCACCGAAGTTCAGGCCCGTGGAGCCGCCGGCGCCATTGACCTGACAGCTGCTGATCAGAGTCAGACTGGCGGTGATCTGGCCGGTGACCGTGGTGGCGGCATTGGCACTGGAAACCAGCGTCAGGCCGAGCAACGACAAACCTATCCTTGATGCAAACGTACGCATGGTGTCCGTCCTCTACGGGGTTACCAGTCGAGCGTCACCGTCAGGGTGTCGGTATAGACCCCTGCCGGTACCGCGCGGGTATTCGCCACCACCGTGCCAAACACCGGAATCGGTATTTGCGCACCGCTGGTGACAGCGAAATTGTGTTGTTGACCAATGCTGTAGCGCTGGCTGCCGGAGGCATCCAGAAAGAGTTGATAAGGCAGGGTCTGGCGCCCGTTGCTCAGGCGGCGGGTGGTGCCGTCACCGTGGCTGCCGCCATCGATGGTGACGGTGAAACCGGTGACCGAAGGATTGCAGGCGACATTCAGCTTGCCGCTGCTGTCGCTGTCGAGACTGGCCTTGATCGGCGCGTTCCAGGTCGGCCCCTGCTGACCGAAATCGAGGGTACCCAGATTGCTCACCGGGATCGCCGGGGTGGCGCTGTTGGTGACTTCGCACCCGGCGATCAGGATCAGCCGCGCATTGATCTGCCCGCTGATTGCCGCCTGTGCGTCGTCAGCGAGCAACAGCAGCGTACCCGTGGCGATGACCATCCAGTGCTTGCCTGTCATTGCGTCCGTCCCTGCTCCTTGAGGATGTCTGCGTACCTTGCGTTCGTCATCGAACGCCCCTTCCCTGCGCAACCCGCCTCCAGCGAATTGCCTGAAAAATCTGCACTCACCACGTCACGGTGACTTTGACCAGATCCGAATACCGACTGACCTGTGGCACCTGCGCCAGGCGCTCGATTCGCCCATACAGCGGCAACTCCACCGTTCCGGTGTCCGGCACCCGACCGCTGACCGGCACGTCCACCACCAGCGGCACCCGCCGCGCCGCATCCTGATACAACCGGTAAGGAATCGGTTGGTTCCCCGCCGCCCCCACCATGTAGCGAACCTCGCCGACCCCGCCATGCAGACCGCCGTCGACACGCAGTTGATACGGCGTGTCGGGGTTGCACTCCAGGCGCGGCAAGCGCTGGTTGGTCAGCGCCGCACCCAGTGGCCCGGCCGGATCATCGAGGCGCGCCGTGCTGCCGAAATCCAGCACGCCCAGTTGTTCGATACCCGCCTCGCGCTGCTGGCCGATCAGTTGGCAACCGCGCTGCACATCAACGCGAACCTCGACCTGAAGCTCCGCCGCGTACACCGAGCCCCCAAGCCACCCGAGCAGGGCCACCACCACACGTGTAATCACTGCCTCATTCCTTGTGAGGGAACACCCGGATGACGTTACTGTGTTTCAGGTTAGCAACGGTCGACGAATCCGCCAGTCGATTGGATCCATGGATCTGCCGGGATATGTTTCGAAAGTTTGGCAACACGGCGAATCACATCGCTGAAAAAAGCTATACGCCCTGCACAAAGTTGTTCAGTTATCGCCCACAGTCGACGAACCGCGATGGAAGCTCGGCGCAGCCTCTGGTTACACTACGTCGCCGCGCTCCCGGGCGCCGGTCTGATGAACACGGAGTGACTGCACAGTGCCCTCTCGAGCGCCCAAACGATCGCCACTGGCCCCGCGCTGGTCGGCGTTGCGCCGCTGGTTCGCCAAAGGCAGGCCAGCCAACGCCGGGCATGACGCCATTGCCCGCTCGATCCACGAATACTTCCGGCAAAAGGCCCATGGTCAGGGTTACACCCTCAGCCACAGCCAGCAGCGGGTGATTGATTGCATGGCACAGCAGGCCAGCCTGTTGTTCGGCGCCAGCGCGCAAACGCCGCCGAGCCTGTACCTGCATGGTGCGGTCGGACGCGGCAAGAGCTGGCTGCTCGACGGTTTTTTCCAGGCACTGCCGACCGCGCAGAAGCAGCGTGTGCATTTCCATGCGTTCTTCGCCCGGCTGCATCAGGGCATGTTCGACCATCGCGAACAGAACGATGCCCTCGCCGTCACCCTCGACGAACTGTTGGACGATTGTCGGGTTCTGTGTTTCGACGAATTTCATGTGCATGACATCGGCGATGCGATGCTCATTACCCGCCTGTTCAAGGCCTTGTTCCAGCGCGGCATTCTGTTGCTGGTAACCTCCAACTATCCGCCGGAAGGCTTGCTGCCCAACCCGCTCTATCATGCGCGTTTCAAACCGGTGATCGATTTGATCAACGCGCGAATGCAGGTCATGGAAGTCGGCGGCCCCCACGATTACCGCAGTCAGGCGAGCAATCATGCGCATCAGTTGTTCACTCAAGGCCACTATGTGTGGCCGGCCACCGCAACCCAGCGCCAGGCCTTGAACCTGCCGCCGCAGGGCGCGCCGGCCATTGCCTTGCCGGTGGGCACCCGGCACTTTCAGGCACGTCTGTGCGAGGGCCGCACCGTCGGCTTCACGTTCAACGATGTGTGCGAGCAAGCGACGGCGGTGATGGATTATCTGGAACTGTGTCGGCGCTTCGACCGCTGGATCATCGATGATCTGCCGGAACTGGATGAGTGCTCGATCGCCGCGCAACAACGCTTCATCAACCTGATCGACTTGCTCTACGACCAGGACAAACACCTGACTCTGCTCAGCCGCCTGCCACTGCGCGAGGCGCTCGGCGGCAACGCCATCGACCTGGCCCGGACCCGCAGCCGTTTGGGGCAGTTGCAGGAAATCCACTGAGCCCATTGATCACCATTGTGGGAGCGGGCTTGCTCGCGAAAGCGGAGTGTCTCTGACAAATCACTGATTGACAGGACGCCTTCGCGAGCAAGCCCGCTCCCACCGAGGATCAGGGTGTTGTCCAGGTTCAGATCAATGCAAATTCCGGCTTTGCCGCTATCATGTCGCCCATTCCGAGCGCTCGGCGCCTCTTTCCCTGGACAGTGAACACCTACATGCACACCCTTGCTCAATTGCGCGCCGGCGAGTTGTCGGGCATTACCCGGCTTGATCTGTCTTGCGGTCTGACCGAGTTTCCCCGCGAAATTTTCGAGCTGGCCGACACGCTGGAGGTACTCAACCTCAGCGGCAATGCCTTGAGCAGCCTGCCCGACGACCTGCATCGCCTGACCCGAATGCGCATTCTGTTCTGCTCGGATAACCACTTCACCGAGGTGCCAGCCTGTGTCGGCCAATGTACGGCGCTGACGATGATCGGCTTCAAGGCCAACCGCATCAGCCACGTGCCGGGCGCAGCACTGCCGCCGCTGCTGCGCTGGTTGATCCTGACCGACAACTGCATCGAAACCCTGCCGACCGAGCTGGGTGAGCGTCCTTACCTGCAAAAACTGCTGCTGGCCGGCAATCGCCTGCAAACGCTGCCGGCCTCCATGAGCCAATGTCACCGTCTGGAGCTGATCCGCATCGCCGCCAACCGCCTGCGCGAACTGCCGCAATGGTTGCTGACCCTGCCAAACCTGACCTGGCTGGCCTATGCCGGTAATCCACTGGAAACCGAAGCCGACGCCGCCGCGCTGGAAGCCACGCCGCTGATCGACTGGTCGGCGCTGCGTCTGGAACAACGCTTGGGCGAAGGCGCTTCGGGGGTGATTTCCCGGGCATTGTGGCAGCGGGCCGACGGCTCGCAGGTGCCGGTCGCAGTGAAGCTCTATAAAGGTGAAATGACCAGCGACGGTTCGCCGCTGCACGAGATGAACGCCTGCATCACCGCCGGCCTGCACCCGAACCTGATTCGCGTGGAGGGCCGCATTCACGATCATCCTGACGGCCAACATGGCCTGGTGATGCAACTGATCGATCCGAGCTTCCGTAACCTCGCGGCATTGCCAAGCCTGGCCAGTTGCTCGCGGGATGTGTATGCCGAGGATTGCCGGTTCAGTGCAGAGGTGGCGTTGAACATTGCCCAAGGCATCGCTTCGGCGGCTGAACACCTGCATCAACAGGGCATCACCCACGGCGATCTCTACGGCCACAACATTCTGTTGAACGATCAGGGCGATTGCTTGCTGGGGGATTTCGGCGCGGCGTCGTTCCATGCCACCACCGACAACCTGGAAACCCGGGCGCTGCAACGCATCGAAGTACGGGCGTTCGGGATTCTGCTCGGGGAATTGCTGGCGCGCATCGACTCAGGGTTGAGCGATGAGCGGCGCGAGCGGCTGCAAGCGCTGGAACAGCGTTGCTGTCAGCCGGATGTGCTGGCGCGACCGGGGTTCAGCGAAGTGATCGAGGTGCTGGAAAAGCTTTAACTGACGCAAATCCTGTGGCGAGGGCGCTTGCTCCCGCTGGACGGCAAAGCTGTCCCAAAAACAACGACTGCTGCGCAGCCGAGCGGGAGCAAGCGCCCTCGCCACAGTTATCTTTGCAACAGATCAGCCCGCCAGACCAACAAACATGTCCTGCACATCGTCATGGTTGTCGAGGCCTTCGAGGAACGCTTCAACTTCAGCCATCTGCTCGGCACTCAGGCCGCTGACCGGGTTCTTCGGCTGGTAGCCGAGTTTGGCCGACAGCACAGTGAAACCTTGCTCAGGCAGGGCCTTCTGTACCGCGTCGAGGTCGGTCGGATCGGTCAGGAACAGAGTTGCGCCCTCTTCGCCCGGTTCGAAGTCCTGGGCACCGGCCTCGATCGCGGCCATTTCCGGATCGGCGTCCGGGGTGTCCGGCGCAGCTTCGATCATGCCGACGTGGTTGAAATCCCAGGCCACCGAACCGGAAGCACCCAATTGGCCCTTACGGAAGGCCACGCGAATTTCTGCGACGGTGCGGTTGATGTTGTCGGTGACGCACTCGACGATCAACGGAACCTGATGCGGCGCGAAACCTTCGTACGTCACGCGGTGGTACTGCACGGTTTCGCCCAGCAGGCCGGCGCCTTTCTTGATGGCGCGGTCCAGGGTTTCCTTGGGCATCGAAGCTTTCTTGGCCTGTTCGACCACCAGACGCAGGTGTGCGTTGGTGGCGGTATCGGCACCGTTGCGGGCAGCGATGGTGATTTCTTTCACCAGTTTGCCGAAGATCTTGCCCTTGGCGTTGGCTGCCGCTTCTTTGTGTTTAACCTTCCACTGTGCGCCCATTACTCACTCTCTTGATCTGTGGCGCCGAGACATCTATTGGCCGACGCGTGGCGCCAAGTTTATACGGCCTAAAGTTGGCAATCGACCAAAAATATTCATTGTTGAATCGACATCTTCACCACACCTTGTAGGGCGATTCTGAAAACCACACTAGCCATGACCATTCGTGCTCGCGTTTTCGTACCCTCTGCCGTCCGTATTGCCCCACAGAGCCCGTACGAATGCTCAATGACAAGGAAAGCCCTTTCACCCTGACCCTGAGTGACGGCCAACTGTGCCTGCCGGTGCTGCGTTTCAGCGGCAAGGAAGCACTGAATCAGCCTTTTCGTTTCGAGATTGATGTGATCGGTCTGGCCCCCGCCCTGCCGCCGGGAAGCCTGCTGCGCCAACCGGCGTTCCTGCGTCTGGGCGTCGATCACGGGATTCATGGCCTGATCCACAGTGTCAGTTGCGAACATCGCGCCAGCCACCGTATCGGTTACCGGCTGACGCTGGTCCCGCATCTGCTGAGTCTGGAGCAGTCGCCGCGGCGCCGGGTCTTCGTGCAAGCGAGTGTGCCGACGATCCTCGCGCAATTGCTCGGCGAACATGAACTGCCGGCGGACAGTTACCGGATCGAGATGAGCGTCGGCCAATACCCACCAAGGGAATTTTGCCTTCAGTTCGAGGAAAGCGACCTGGCCTTCATGCAACGACTGTGTGAGGAGGAAGGCATTCACTATCACTTCGAACATCGCCCGCAGGGGCATGTCGTGGTGTTTGCCGATGACAACCTGAGCCTGCCGCAGGAACCATTGCCCGTGCCGTTTGCCGTGACCGACGACACGCCGTCGCCGCGCATCAGCACCCTGTTGCAACGCCATGACGCGACACCGGTCATGGCCGCGCACAGCATTCGCAACCGGGGCCAGGAGATCAGCGCCGCAGACGCGGCCAATCACCCCGTGCCCGCGCTTACACCGTTGAACCTGTCGGGCGAACAGCGCCACGCCGAACAACGCAGCCGTCGCCACCTGCAACGCCAGCGCTGCCAGTCGCGCACGATCCGGGGCAGCTGCGATTGCAGTGCACTGCGCAGCGGCCATCTGTTGCAGATCAGCGGGCACCCGATCAATGCCTTCAACGAACAATGGCTGATCACCGAACTGCACCATCAAGGCCAGCACCCTTCGATTCTTGATCCGACTACGGGTGTGCATCGCTATCAAAACGACTTTACTGCCCTGCCTTGGTCGAGCGATTTCCGCCCGCCTCTGGCACAGCCACGTCCGAACATCGGCGGCTATCACCTGGCGCAAGTGCTGGGATCGCCCGGCCAGCCAGCGCCACTGGACGATCGCGGGCGCATCGGCGTCAGCCTCTGGCCGACGCAGACCGCTGAGTCTGCATGCCTGTGGCTGCCGATCGCGCTGACCGGCGCCGGCCAACTCGCCGCCCACCAATTGCCCCGCGCCGGCAGTGAGGTGTGGGTGAGCTTCCTCGACAGCGACCCGGATCGACCGATCCTCTGCCTCGCCAACCCGCGGCCCGCGCCACCGCGCGAAACGTCGCCACCGCGCGACAGCAGCCTGTTGCTCGATTGGCTGCTCCATGGCGCCGATCCGTAAGCGCCGCAGAGATTGAAATGAGTACAGCGGCCGGAACCTGGTTGGCTGGGAGGTTGCTATCGCGAGCAGGCTCACTCCTACAGTTGGATTGGGTGCGGGCAGTTAGAGATTGGTCGGCTCGTAGGCCGGCATCGCCAGCAGGTACAGTTCAGATTGCGTGCTGCCCCCTGCGGCGAAGCCGCCCCACTCAACACAATGAGCGTTAGCTCGAGTACCGCTTTTGATCTGAGGGCCCGTCGGCAGGCTGAGTGGAGGGGTTTATCCGGGGGTGGGAGCGCAGCGACCGTTTGGCGCAGCCAAACACAGCGAGAGGAGGTGCAGCGAAGCAAACCGTAGGCGCTGCCCCCCGGATGAATCCCGGAGCGAAGGAACCCGAGCCTAAGCGAGGGCCGAACGTCAGGGTAAAGCCTTTTTGGTTACTTTTTCGGCGTCTGGAAAAAGTGACCCGCCGTAAGGGCGGAACCCCAAGCCGCCGTTACCGCAGCAACGGATATGCCCCCATAAATCAAAGCCCCCAATCACCCCTTGTCAGCCTTCCCCGCCGCCGCCGCAAACCTCGCCAACCGCACATCCAGATGCCGCGGCCGCCGCCCATGATCCTCAGCCCGCTCCTTGCGCCGAATCGCATTACGCACCATCAACGACCCCAGATAACGAATCGGCTCCGGCGGAAAATACCCCAACGGCCCATTCACCAATGGCGAACGGGTCCAAGGGTTATCGAGCCCCTGCACCAACGAAGCAAGAATCTGCCCGCCCATGTGACACGGCCCGACACCACTGCCGGAATAACCAAAACCATAAAACACATTGCCACTGGCACTCATCTGGCCAAAAAACGGCAACCCGGTCACCGAGCGATCCGACGGCCCATTCCAGGTCGCATCGACCTTGACCTCGGCAAACGCCGGAAAAAACTCCCCAAGGCTGCGCTTGAGCAAATCCGCATAGGGCGACGGCTGATCGAACACCGGCAACATCCGCCCGCCAAACGCGAACGTGTTGCCACCCTTGCCGAGCATGATCCGGCCGTCCGGCGTGTTGTGGTAGTAGTGCACGAAAATCCGCGAATCGAGCACGGTAAAGCCGCTGGTCAAACCGATGTCCTGCAACAGATCCGGGCGTGGCTCGGTGATCAGCATGTCGCTGGAAACAATCGCCACGCTACGCTCGAACTGCGGGAACGCGCGGGCCATCCACGCGTTCATCGCCAGCACCACGCGGTCAGCGATCACACTGCCGCCGGCGGTGTGAATCCGCGCCGGGCGACCTTCTTCCAGGCCGGTCATCGCAGTGTTTTCATGGATCTTCACGCCGAGCTGCAACGCCACCCGGCGCAGGCCGCGCACCAGTTTGCCCGGTTGCACACTGGCCGCCGCCGGCGAGAACCAGCCCTCCAGATGCTTGCTGGAACCGGCCATGCGCTGCACGTCTGCCACCGGCCGCTGGGTGAATGAGTTGATGCCCTGCCGCTCCAGCGCCGCGATCACTGCGTCAGTCGAGCCGACCTGCGCCTTGTTTGTAGCCGTGTACAGCGTGCCGTCGAGACGGTAATCGGCCTCGACGCCGTACTGTTCGCAGAACGCGCCGATGGCGTGGATGCTGCGCTCGGATTCCTTGACCAGACGTACCGCCTCCTCGACGCCGAACAGCCGCTCGAGGGTGAAATACTTGGCTGACCACGACAACGCAAAACCGCCGTTGCGCCCGCTGGCACCGGCGCCGCAGATGTCGGCTTCGATCAGCAGCACATCGAGTTCAGGGTTCTGCTGCTTGAGCATGATCGCCGTCCACAACCCGGTGTAGCCGCCGCCGACGATGCACACGTCGGTGCGCACTTCGCCTTGCAGCGGCGGGCACGTCGCGGATGGATCGGCCTGCAAGGCCTGTTCGAGCCAAAACGGTCGCATGGGATTCTCCAGTCAGATGGCCACGACACAGCCTGCCGCGAGCGCCGCAGCAGGCCGCGAGGCAAGGGTTTCAGTTACGCAGGGGTTTGATGGTCAGCGGGCAATTGGGGATGGACGCGCGCGGCTCCATCACCCCGACCGGGCGGCTGTTCCAGTGCGGAATCAGCACCAGCGCCGAGAACAATGCGCAGCCGGCGAAGACGATGAACACCGTCACCGAATCGAAGTAACCCGGCAGCAATCCGCCGAGCACTGCGCCGACCGAGCCGCAGCCGTTGACGAAACCGGCCGCCGTGGCACCGGCCTTGGCCTTGCCGAAGTCGATCGCCGCCGCGCCGCTGATCATCGAGTCCGGTCCGTACAGGGTCAGACCCATGACAAACAGCAGCGCCACCACCAACATCACGCTGCCGGTGTGCAACGCGCCCATGAACAGCGCCAACGTCACGGTCAGCGCCAGCAGGCTGAGGACGCAGGCCGGCATGCGCCGGGCGCCGAACAGTTTGTCCGAGGCCATGCCGATCATGATCGGGCCGAGCAGACCGGCCAGTTCGAACGAGGTGGGAATGATCGCCGCGCCGACCTTGCCGACACTGGGCATCTGTTCGAAGACGATCACCGGCCCCCACAGCAGAATCGCGTAGCGCGCCGGTTTCAGCATGAAATACGCCAGGCCCAGCACCAGCACCGTGCGGTTGCGCAGGATTTCCTTCAACGGCTCCCAGACGCTGAGTTTGCTGTTGGCTTCGGTCTCTGCCGCACTCAATTCCGGCTCCGGCTCCACCGCTGGCAAGCCGACGTCTTCCGGTTTGTTGCGCTGGAATATAAAGAACAGCACCGCTACCGCCGCCACTACCGCCGCACTGGAAATGAACGCCGCGTGCCAGGTGCCCATCAGCGTATACGCCCACCAGCCGGCGAACGGCGAGGCCACCAGACCGCCAAACGCGTAGCAGGAACTCCACAGACCGAGTACCCGCCCACGCTGTTCGGCTGGGAAGAAACTGCCGAGGTTCTTGCACAGCCCCGACCAGCCAGTGGATTGCGCCAGGCCCTGAATCAGCATGCAGGTGGCGAAGATCGGCAGCGTGGCGAAGCTGCCCATCACCAGTGCCGCACCCGCGGAAATCAACAGCCCGCCGAGCACCACAACCCTTGGACCAAAGCGGTCGGCGAGCATGCCCCAGGTGAATTGGCCGATGGCGTAGGCCGCCAGATAGATTGCATCGAGGTTGGCCATGGCCATCTTGTCGAGCATGAACGTCGGGTCTTCGGCGATGCCCAGTTTGGCCACCGAAAACGCTTTGCGGGTGAAATAGAAAGCGGCGTACGCGAGCCAGGTGATAGCGAAAATCTGCATGCGCCAACGCGCAATGGTGCCGATGTGCTTGTTCATTGTGGTTCTGACCTCAGGGTGTGAGTGTGCCGGCAGAATCGTTAAGTAAACGCCTGTGTTTTTTATTGTTGAGCACTGCGCCAGCGCCCCATCCCTGATGGCGATAGCGGTCAGATGAGTCCTGTTGTTGCACGCACAGGCTCATCGCCAACCCTGCTGTCCGAACAGACAGGCAGCGATGGCGTGAGCGGATCAAAGCAATTACTGTTTAATAAATAAAATCGATTTATCGTATTTCACACATAAGCTCAGCTTGTTACTGGAGGCTGCATGTCGGTGTCCCACGCCCAGCTCAAAGCCTTTCACGCCGTGGCTGTCCACGGAAGCTTCACCAAAGCCGCCGAACGGCTTTTTCTCACACAACCGGCGATTTCCGACCAGGTGCGCAAACTCGAGGAACGCTTTGGCGTGTTGCTGTTTCACCGCAACAAGCGTTCGGTGCGCCTGACCGATCTCGGTGAGCGTCTGCTGGCGATTACCCAACGGCTGTTTGTGATTGAGGCTGAAGCACAGGAGTTGCTGCAGGATTCCAGGGCCTTGCAAACCGGCAGCCTGATTCTGGCAGTGGATGCGCCGGTGCATGTGCTGCCGCAGATCGCGCGGTTTTGCGAGCGCTACCCGGGGATCAGCGTGAAGATCGAAACCGGCAACACCGATGAATCGCTGTTTCGCCTGTTCAACTATCAGGCCGATCTGGCGCTGCTCGGGCGCGATGTCACTGATGAGCGCCTGCTGTGTGTGCCGCTACGCAACGACCCGATGGTGGCGTTCGTTTCGCGCCATCACCCGTGGGCCGAGCGTGAGTCGATCTGCCTGGCCGATCTCGACGACACGCCGCTGGTGCTGCGCGAACACGGCTCGGTCACCCGGCAGACCCTGGAAGAAGAAATGGCCCGCGCCGGGTTCCGTATTCGCCCGGCGATTCAGGTCGAGGGCCGGGAAGCCGCGCGTGAGGCGGTGGTGGTGGGGATTGGTGTGGGGGTGGTGTCGGCGGCGGAGTTTGGCGCGGATTCGCGGGTGTGTGCGTTGCCGATTACCGATTGCACCCGGCGGTTGACCGAGACGCTGGTGTGCTTGCGTGAGCAGAGTTCGCGGCGGGTGGTGGCGACGTTTCTCGATATGGTGCGCGAGAGCCTGGTGTAAACCGGTCTGGCCCCTTCGCGAGCAGGCTCGCTCCCACAGGGGATTTGTATGCGCCGCAAGACCAATGTGGGAGCGAGCCTGCTCGCGAAGGACGCACCACGGTGTATCAGCCTGGCGCCAGACCAAAGAACGCCTGAATCAAGCGCAACTCCCGCCGCCGCTCCATACACCCGATCATGTGCCGATTGACCAACCCGTCCCCGACAATCGGAATCGCCACCACCCGCGGGTCATGGCTGACCTCCACCGAAGACACCACACCTACCCCCAGCTCCGCCGCCACCGCTTCGGTCACCGCCTCGCGACTGTCCAGCTCCAGCAACACTCGCGGATGCACCGCCGCCTGCGTGCAGGCCTGATCAAAGGTGCGCCGGGTGATCGAACTCGGCTCGCGCAGCACCATGATCACCTGATCCAGCTCCTTGAGCTTTACTTCGCCGGCACGCTGCGCCCACGCATGCCCGGCGGGCACCAGCGCGCAGATCCGCGATTCGCTCAAGGCTTGCAGATGCAGGCCCTTGCGCGGTTCGACCTCGGTCAGCACTGCCACGTCCGCATGCTCGGATAGCAGCGCGGCGAGGGTTTCCTGCGCATTGCCCAGGCGCAGATTCACCGTGATCCCCGGATAACGTGCGCGCAGGCTGGCGAGCATCGGCATGACCATGTGCGGACCGTCCGCCGCCACCTCCAGACGCCCGGTGAGCAACTGGCGGTTGGCTTCAAGCATGGTCTGCGCTTCTTCGGCCAGACCGAACATGGCGCGGGTGATCGCCGCCAGTTTGGTGCCCTCCTCGGTCAGCTCCACCCGGCGTGCCGTTCGGCGCAACAAGGTGATCTGGTAGTGCTCCTCCAGCGCCTTGATGTGTCCGGTGACCGCCGGCTGGCTGATAAACAAGCGTGCGGCGGCGCGAGTGAAGCTGCCTTCCCGGGCCACGGCGTCGAAGGCACGCAGCTGGAACAGATTCATGAATAACCCTCACTGATGGCTGGCATAACAACAAACAATTTGATTGATGCAACGCCGAATTGCAACGTATGCCCCGTAGCTTCATCCCACAGCGCTTTCGCGAGGACACACGAATGAGTACTGCCGCCCCCATCCTGCTCACTCCCGGCCCGTTGACCACCTCGGCGCGCACCCGCCAGGCAATGATGGTCGACTGGGGGTCATGGGATGACCGCTTCAATCAACTGACCGCCAGCCTCTGCGAGCAACTGCTGGCGATCCTCAACGGCGCCGCCACTCACCACTGCGTGCCGTTGCAGGGCAGCGGCACCTTCGCCGTCGAAGCTGCCATCGGTACCCTGGTGCCGCGTGACGGTAAAGTCCTGGTGCTGATCAACGGCGCCTATGGCAAGCGTCTGGCGAAGATCTGCGAAGTGCTCGGCCGCTCGTTCAGCACCTTTGAGACTGCCGAAGACGAACCGACCACCGCCGCCGACGTTGATCGTCTGCTGCGCGCCGACGGCGACATCACCCACGTTGCGCTGATTCACTGCGAAACCAGCACCGGCATCCTCAACCCGTTGCCGGAGATCGCTGACGTCGTTGCGCAACACGGCAAGCGCTTGATCATCGACGCCATGAGCTCGTTCGGCGCACTGCCGGTGGACGCGCAAAGAGTGCCGTTCGACGCACTGATCGCCGCCTCCGGCAAGTGTCTGGAAGGCGTGCCGGGGATGGGTTTCGTCTTCGCTCGCAAAGAATCACTGGCCGCAGCCGCCGGCAATTCGCACTCGCTGGCGATGGACCTGTACGACCAGCACAGCTACATGCAGAAGACCGGTCAGTGGCGCTTCACCCCGCCGACCCACGTGGTCGCGGCGCTGCACGAAGCGCTGCTGCAATACAACGAGGAAGGCGGCCTCCCCGCTCGCCATGCGCGCTACGCCGCCAACTGCCAGGCGCTGATGGAAGAGATGGGCAAGCTCGGGCTGCGCAGCTTCCTTCCGGCGGCGATCCAGGCACCGATCATCGCCACCTTCCATGCCCCGCAAGACCCGCGCTACCAGTTCAAGGACTTCTACGAACGGGTCAAGGCCAAGGGTTACATCCTCTACCCCGGCAAGCTGACCCAGGTCGAAACCTTCCGCGTCGGCTGCATCGGCCACGTCAGCCCGGACGAAATGCGCCAGGCCGTCGCGGCAGTGGGCGAAGTGCTGCGCGAGATGGAAGTCCTCGAGATCTGAACAACACCCTAATCCCCCTGTGGGAGCGGGCTTGCTCGCGAAAGCGGTTGAACATTCAACATTAATGTCGACTGACACAACGCCTTCGCGAGCAAGCCCGCTCCCACAGTTTTGAACCGTATTGCCAACTCAGGAATTGATTGCCATGAACTACACCAACCCAAGCAAGCTGCAAGCCGCCATCCTCGACTGGGCCGGCACCGTGGTCGATTTCGGCTCGTTCGCGCCAACCCAGATCTTCGTCGAAGCCTTTGCCGAATTCGACGTGCAGGTGTCCATCGAAGAGGCCCGTGGCCCGATGGGCATGGGCAAGTGGGACCACATCCGCACCCTGTGCGATCAGCCGCAAGTGGCCGAGCGTTATCGCAAGGCGTTCGGCCGCACGCCGACCGACGATGACGTCACCGCCATCTACAACCGCTTCATGCCGTTGCAGATCGAAAAGATCGCCGAACACTCGGCGCTGATTCCCGGCGCACTGGACACCATCGCCAACCTGCGCCAACAAGGGATCAAGATCGGTTCCTGCTCCGGCTACCCGAAACAGGTGATGGACAAGGTCGTGGCCCTCGCTGCCACTAATGGCTACGTCGCCGACCACGTGGTTGCCACCGACGAAGTGCCAAATGGCCGTCCATGGCCGGCCCAGGCCCTGGCCAACGTGATTGCGCTGGGCATCGACGACGTCGGCGCCTGCGTGAAGATCGACGACACCGTGCCAGGGATCCTCGAAGGCCGTCGCGCCGGCATGTGGACTGTGGCGCTGATCTGCTCGGGCAACGCGCTGGGCCTGGATTACGCCGGCTACCGTGCGCTGGGCAGCGACGAACTGGCCAGTGAACGCAAACGCATCCACGCGCTGTTCGCCGATTCGCGTCCGCACTACATGATCGACACCATCAGCGACTTGCCGGAGGTGATTGCCGATATCAACAAGCGCCTGGCCAACGGTGAAATGCCACAATCGAGCTGATCGCCGCTGCGTTAAAAGAAAAAACGCCAGTGTCTTCGCGACACTGGCGTTTTTTTATGAAAAAGCAGCACAACACCTGATTCAGCGCATTAAAAGACGGATCAGCATCGGGCAAATCCGTCAAAGCGGATTACAGTTAAAGCATGCCGTCGCACAAGAACGGCACGCAGTGACCCTGATCCGTGAGGAAATACCGTATGCCGTGGACAAGTTCCGAATCCCGCTACAGCACCGTGTCCGTGCTGCTGCACTGGCTGATGCTGGTCTTGTTGATCCTGGTGTATGCCAGCATGGAGTTGCGCGGGATCTTTCCCAAGGGCAGTGGCGGCCGCTCGCTGATTCGCGAAGTGCATTACATGCTCGGCCTGACCGTGTTCGTGCTGGTGTGGTTTCGTCTGGTGGCCCGCAGCATCGGCCCGGCACCGAAAATCTTCCCGGCGTCGCCCCAATGGCAGACCTTGCTGGCGCGGGTGATGCACTGGCTGTTGTACCTGTTCATGATCAGCATGCCGATCCTCGGCTGGCTGATCACCAGCGCCGAGGGGCATCAGGTGATGTTCTACGGCTTCGATCTGCCACTGCTGGTCAATGAAGACAAGGCTTTCGCCAAGCAGGTGGAACACTGGCACGTGTTGATCGGCAACATCGGCTACTGGCTGATCGGCCTGCATGCGCTGGCGGGGCTGTATCACCATTATGTGGTCGGCGATAACACCCTGTTGCGGATGATGCCCAAGCGCAATTGAACATTGGTTCAGTGACATGCCCTGTGGCGAGGGAGCTTGCTCCCGCTGGGCTGCGCAGCAGACCCAAATTCTGAAAATGCGGACAGTCAGACAGAGCGCTGTCGCTGGACTTGCGACGGCTGCGCCGCCGAGCGGGAGCAAGCTCCCTCGCCACATAAGTTCAACTGCAGGAACTGAATCCGCGGCGCCCCTGCAAGCCACCGGTATGCACGAAGATCAGCCGCGTGCCGCGCTCGAACCTGCCCGCTTCAACCTGCTGCTTCAGCGCCAATAACGCCTTGCCGGTGTACAGCGGCTCCAGCGGAACGCCACTACTGCGCTCAGTGCTGTCGATGAATTCAAGCAACTGTGCATCAAGCTTGGCGAAACCACCCCGGCTCGCGTCGAACAGCGCGTAGTCCACCGCAACCCGCCCCGCCTCCTGAACAATCGCCTCAACCTGCGGCGCCACGCCATGGTCCTCCGGCACCGCCAGCGCACCGTAAACCGGATGCTCTCCCGCCTCGGCGAGCACCAGCCCTGCCAGGGTCGTCCCGGTGCCGCAGGCCAGCCACCAGCCGTGATAATCGCTCCAGCCCAATCCGGCCAATTGCGCGTTGACCTGCGCCTTCAGCGCCGCACAACCGAGCGCCCCGGGCAATCCGCCGCCGCCCTCCGGCACCGCATGAAAGTCCGGATACTGTGTCTGCCACGGCTGCCAGAACCCCGGCGCATGCCGCGCCCGATAGCCGCCAAACCCCAGCCAGTGCAGTTGCATGCCGAACGCCTGCAAATCTGCAACCGTGGGCGTCTGCTGCGGATGCCCGCGCAACAGGCCGACTGTTTTGAAGCCCAGGCGTTTGCCCGCCGCTGCGAGCGCATGCAGATGATTGGAATGCGCGCCACCAAGACTGATGATGCCTCGCGCCCCGGCGCGATCGGCGGCCTTGAGGTGCTCAACGAGTTTGAACCACTTGTTGCCACTGATCAGCGGGTCGATCCGGTCCAGACGCAGGATCGCGACCTCGATACCGGCGGCGCTGAGCCAGTCGAGCTGAAGTCGTTCGAGGGGGGCTTGGGGTAGCCAGTTGGCGGGAGGGAGAAGCATGGGCGACTGATCATTCTGGACTGAGCCGGCATTCTAATCGCTCACAGGACGCCATCGCGAGCAGGCTCACTCCTACAGGATCCGCGCCATCCATAAATTCTGCGAACACCACAAATCTACTGTGGGAGCGGGCTTGCTCGCGAAGGCGTCGTGTCAGTCGACATGTGTATTGGCTGACACTCCGCTTTCGCGAGCAGGCTCGCTCCCACAGGTCAAACGGTGGGGCTTAGAGTTCAGCAGCCAGACGCGACCCCTGATTGATCGCGCGCTTGGCATCCAGCTCCGCCGCCACATCGGCGCCGCCGATCAGGTGCACATTCTGCCCCGCCGCCACCAGACCGTCCTGCAGCTCACGCAGCGGATCCTGGCCGGCGCAGATCACGATGTTGTCCACCGCCAACACTTGCGGCTCGCCGGTTTCGCCGATGCGGATGTGCAGGCCTTCGTCGTCGATCTTCAGGTATTCGACGCTGTTGAGCATCTGCACCTGCTTGTTCTTCAGGCCAGTGCGGTGAATCCAGCCGGTGGTCTTGCCCAGACCGTCGCCGACCTTGGTTTTCTTGCGCTGCAACAGGAACACTTCACGGGCCGGTGCATGCGGCGCCGGTTTGATCCCGGCCACGCCACCACGGGCTTCCAGATGGGTGTCGATGCCCCACTCCATCCAGAACGCGGTGCGATCCAGACTGGTGGCCACGCCTTGGTGCACAAGGAATTCCGAGACGTCGAAACCGATACCGCCCGCGCCAATCACCGCCACGCGTTTGCCCACCGGTTTGCGCTCGAGGATCACGTCCAGGTAGCTCAGCACCTTGGCATTTTCGACACCCGGAATCGCCGGCACTCGCGGCGCAATGCCGGTGGCGAGGATGATTTCGTCGTAACCGCCCTCGACCAGTTTCGCCACGTCGACACGGGTGTTCAGGCACACCTCGACATGGGTGGTCTGCAGCTTGCGCTTGAAGTAGCGCAAGGTTTCGAAGAACTCTTCCTTGCCCGGCACACGCTTGGCGATGTTGAACTGGCCACCGATTTCACTGGCCGAATCAAACAACGTCACCTGGTGCCCGCGCTCGGCGGCCACAGTCGCGGCGGACAGACCGGCAGGGCCGGCACCGACCACCGCGATCTTCTTGATCTGCTGCACCGGCAGGTAGTTGAGCTCGGTTTCGTGGCAGGCACGCGGATTGACCAGGCAACTGGTGAGCTTGCCGCCGAAGGTGTGATCGAGGCACGCCTGGTTGCAACCGATGCAGGTGTTGATTTCATCGGCGCGGCCTTCCGCGGCCTTGTTGACGAAGTCCGGATCGGCGAGGAACGGCCGGGCCATCGAGACCATGTCAGCATCGCCTTCAGCAAGGATCTGCTCGGCGATTTCCGGGGTGTTGATGCGGTTGGTGGTAATCAGCGGAATGCTCACCGAACCACGCAGTTTGGCGGTGACCTTGCTGAACGCGGCGCGCGGCACTTTGGTGGCGATGGTCGGAATGCGTGCTTCGTGCCAGCCGATGCCGGTGTTGATGATGGTCGCGCCGGCCTGCTCGATGGCTTTGGCCAGGATCACGATTTCTTCCCAGCTGCTGCCGCCCTCGACCAGATCGAGCATCGACAGGCGGAAAATGATGATGAAGTTCGGGCCCACCGCTTCACGTACACGACGGACGATTTCCACCGGCAGGCGCATGCGGTTTTCGTAGCTGCCACCCCAGCGGTCGGTACGATGGTTGGTGTGCGCGGCGAGGAACTGGTTAATGAAATAACCTTCCGAGCCCATGATTTCCACGCCGTCGTACTCGGCGCTCTGCGCCAGTACCGAACAGGTGACGAAATCGCTGATCTGTTTCTCGATGCCTTCCTCGTCCAGCTCTTTGGGCTTGAACGGGTTGATCGGTGCCTGAATCGCACTCGGCGCGACCTGTTTCGGGCTGTAGGCATAACGCCCGGCGTGGAGGATCTGCATGCAGATCTTGCCGCCCGCCTCATGCACCGCGCGAGTGACGATGCGGTGCTTGAGCGCTTCTTCCTCGGTGGTCAGTTTGGCTGCGCCGGAGTACACGCCGCCCTCGTCGTTCGGGCCGATACCGCCGGTGACCATCAGGCCGACACCACCCCGAGCGCGCTCGGCGAAGTACGCCGCCATGCGTTCGAAGCCGCCCGGTTTTTCTTCAAGGCCAGTGTGCATCGAACCCATCAGGGTGCGGTTGCGCAGCGTGGTGAATCCCAGGTCCAGCGGGGCCAACAGGTGCGGGTAATGGGCGGTCATCGGTAACTCCACAACGAGCGATCACGGAAATTGCGGGAGCTCTGCGTCCCCCGTCAGTCATGTTCGACAGACTAAGAGTCGCACTGCTGTCACTCAATGACCGAAACTGACAACTTATTGATCCAAATGCGCAGCGCCCCTTGGCAAGCGCAGGTATGCGCCCTACCCTAGTCGCCACACCCTGTACCCGGCTGTTGTTGGTTTTCATGCGCAAACTTCTGTACCTGTTTTTCTCCATGGCCATCGTTGCCGCCCTGACCACCTACGCCATGTGGGCGGCGGACCGGCCGGCGGGCCATTACCTGTCGGACCTGCGCATCAAACTGGCGGTCGATCAGGGCACCCCTGCCGATCGCGGCAATTTGCTGGGCATCCAGCCGGAACTGTTTCCCACCGACTACCAAAGTCCCGAGCGCCTGCACCGCAAACTCGCGGCTTATCTGCAGCAGGCGCAGGATCAGGGGCTGCTGAACGAAAAAACCGTGGTGGTCCTGCCCGAGCATGTCGGTACCTGGCTGATGATCAGCGGTGAGAAAGACGAGCTGTACCAGGCGCCGACTCTCGTCGAAGCGATGAACTGGCTGGCGGCGAGCAATCCGCTGCTATTTGCTCGCGCCTGGCTCACTGCCAAGGGCGAAAATCGCCTCGACGACGCGCACCTGCGCATGAAGTCCAAAGTCATGGCCAAGGATTACCAGGCGCTGTTCGGCGGGCTGGCCAAAGAATTCCACGTGACCTTGGTGGCCGGTTCTATCGTCTTGCCCGAACCGAGCATCCGCGACGGCCAGCTCAAACCCGGCAGCGGCGCGCTGTTCAACAGTAGCGTGGTGTTCGGCCGTGATGGTGTGCCGCTGGGCCAGCCACAGCGGCAGATGCACCCGATCTTCGAGCAGCGCGACGTGATCAATAGCGAAGACGAGCATGCGATCAACGTGATCGAGACCCCGGCCGGGCGTCTGGGTGTGCTGATCGGCAGCGACAGCTGGTACCCCGACAACTATCGCCGACTCGACGAGCAAGGCGCGCAACTGGTGGCGGTGCCCGCCTTCGTCGTCGGTCACGACGCCTGGAATCAGCCGTGGGCCGGCTACAAGGGTTCGAGCACACCGGGTTCGGTCAGCCTCAAGCCCGGGGAAATCAGTGAGGGTCAGGCCTGGCATCGCCTGACGCTGACCGCGCAGCCGCCGAGCAGTCGCGCGATTGCCGGGATGAGTGTGTTCCTGCGCGGCCAGTTCTGGGACAAGCCCGGTTCGGGACAAAGCTTCCTCAGCAGCAACGGCCAGCAAT
The DNA here is from genome assembly GCF_020515535.1 of Pseudomonas sp. MWU16-30322. NCBI lineage: Bacteria > Pseudomonadati > Pseudomonadota > Gammaproteobacteria > Pseudomonadales > Pseudomonadaceae > Pseudomonas > Pseudomonas sp. MWU16-30322. Next base: position 92,350 of record NZ_JAIWYL010000011.1, on the reverse strand, counting down.
TCGCCGATGGCGAAGCCCGTGGCGCGCGTCTGCTGAACATCTGGTTGTAAACCATGAAACCAATGCCGATGCGCCTTGGGGATCTGTCGGTTGGCTTCGTCCACAGCCTTGCCGATGCCGTGCGCAGCCATGGCGTCGACCCGCAACCGCTGCTGGAACAATACGGGCTGGACGCCGCTCGACTGGCCGAGGCCGGCGCGCGGCTGTCGATCCCGCGCTACATGCGTCTGGGGCACAGCGCGATTCAGTTGACCGGCGACCCGGCACTTGGCTTGCGCATGGGCCTGCTCAGTCGTTTGAGTCAGGCTGGGCTCGCCGGGGTCACCGCCGCTCAGGCGCCGACCGTGCGCGAGGCCGCCCGTTGCCTGATCCGCTTCGAGCCGTTGTACGGTTCCAACTATCGCGGCCAGTCGAGTTTTCATGAAGACGCGAATGGCGCCTGGCTGCGCTTCTATTCGATCAGCCCGTACAACGCCTATAACCGCTTTGTGGTGGATTCAATCATCGCTGGCTGGCTGCATCAGCTGTCCAGCGTCGGCCGCGAGCAACTGCGAGCGGAACGCATCGAAATCGAATTTGACGAGCCAACCTATCGCGACGCCTACAGCGTGCTGGGCGACTGCCCGCTGCAGTTCGGCGCCGAACGCAATCAACTGCGCTTAAGCCTCACCAGCCTCGCTCAGCGCAACCCGGAGCACTGCCCGAGCACCTGGAAGCATTTGCTCGCGTTGTGCGAACGGGAGCTGGAGCAATTGACCCGCACCCGCAGTCTGCGTGAACGCATCACTCAGCTGTTGGGGCCGTTGCTCAATGGTGGCCGGGAACCCGACCTGGAAGAAGTGGCGGCGCGTCTGAAGCTGCCGACCTGGACGTTGCGGCGCAAACTGGCCGAGGAAGGCACGCAGTTTCGCGCGATCCTCAATGACACCCGCCGTGATCTGGCGATGACCTACATCCGCGACACCGAACTGGCGTTCGGCGAAATTGCCTACCTGCTGGGCTTTGCTTCAGCCGAGGCGTTTCAGCGCGCTTTCAAACGCTGGAGCGGTCAGACCCCTGGCGAGTTTCGCCGCAGTCATCGCAAAACCGCCTGACGCCTTACAGCTCGGTGGCGTCTTCTGCCGGTTCTGGCTGATCGAGTTCAAAGGCCTGGTATTCGAGCAGTTCTTCTTGATAGTCATCCATCGTGTCATCCCCATGCTGCTCGCTTGAAAATAGCCCGGTCAAATAACCAGTGCTTCGAGCATAACGTGCCCGTGTGAAGGAAAAGTGAAACCCTTCCTTCATGAAATAAAACGTAGCAGGTGGTCAGAAATTTATCGCGGGATTTTTGTCGGGGGAATGTAACTAGAGTTGAGTACACCACAAAACAAATGTGGGAGCGGGCTTGCTCGCGAAGGCGCAGTGTCAATCAACATATACATTGACTGACACTCCGCTTTCGCGAGCAAGCCCGCTCCCACAGGAGGGCTGCGCGCAGCTTATTGCATCGCCGGAATCGGCTCGGACGGCGGCGGGATATTGGTCGGGTTGGCCGGCGGCGTGATCGTTTCGGTAGCCGGAGCAGGTTCAGCACTCGGTGCCGGGGTGATCGGCGCGGGCTCGGCAGGCGGCACCACAGGTTCGGAACCCACTGGCGTCGGTGCAACCGGGGCCGGCGCTGGGGTCGCTGCCGGTGCTGCCGGCGCCGTGGTCTGTGCTGGCTCGACAATCCCTGCTGGCGTCGGCGCAGGCGTTGTTTCTACCGTCGGTGCCGGGGTAGCCGGGGTTGCCGGCGCTACAGCGGCAGGCTTCGGCTCCGGCACGCCGAGGTCGGTCTTGGGTTTTTCTTCGATGTGCGCCGCTTTCTTCGCATCCGCCGGCAGGAACAGTTCGACCAGGGTGAAGAATCGCTCGTAGAACTTCTGCGAGGTCACGGTCTCACTGGCGACCTTGACCATCGAATCATCGGAGGAACCGATCGGCATCGACACCGAACCCAACACGCCGACTCCGAGGCTGGCGGAGTTGTTGGTCTTCTTCAGCGCGTAGCGATCCTGCAAGGCGTTGGCGAACACAGTGGCATGGTGCTTGGCACTGCCATCTTCGGCGCACACCACGTTGAAGCTGATCTCCAGATGGGTTTCACCGGTCTGCTGGAAGCTCTTGTGGCCACTGACCAGTTTCGGGTCGCTGCTGGTGATGATGTAGCCCTGGCTGAGCAGCGCACGACGGGCCGCCTCGCAACTGGCGACATCGGCAACCGGGTAATTGCGAGAATACGTACCGGAATCGTCGAAATTCTCATGCTCATAGATCGGCTTGTCTTTCGAACAGCCGGCCACAGCGGTCAACAACAGCGCCAACCCAACGACACGCATGGGAGTTGAAATCAACATTAAACATCCTGAGGGAAAACGGTCCGGGGCGTATTGTGCAACAGATCGCGGCCCCGCGGCGCACGGATTAGTGTCTTAAAACAGTTACAACTTTACCGAGGATGAGCGTCGGGAAAAAGCCGCGTCGATAAATGATCGATAAATACCCGCAATTTGGCGGTTGCATGGCGGCTCGACGGCCACAACACCCAGAACTGACCGACGTGTTGCAGATGAGCATCCAGCACCCGTTGCAAGCGCCCCTGCGCCACTGCCTCATGGGTCATGAAGTCCGGCAGGCAGGCGATGCCCATGCCGGCAATGGCTGCATGGCTGACGGCTTCGATCGATGTACTGACCAGTCGGGTCGGCAGACGCGCTTCAGGTGCGCTTTCCTCGCGAATCAACGGCCACGGTTCCAGCTTGCCGGTGGCATGAAAGGTATGCCGCAAACAGGCGTGATCCGCCAGATCGGCCGGAATCTGCGGCATGCCACGTTGCTGCAGATACAGCGGGCTCGCCACCAGCACCATGTGAAAATCACCCAAGGGCCGCGCCATCAGCCGTGAATCCCGAGGCTTGCCGGTGCGAATCACTGCGTCGAAGCCCTCCTCGACCACATCGACCATGCGATCGGTCAGGTCCAGATCCAGCTCGATCTGCGGGTACAGCGCCATGAACTCGTTCATCACCGGCATCACCAGTCCATGCACCTGCGGCAGGCTGATACGCAACTTGCCATGGGGTTGCGACGCGGAATTGCACAGTTCGAACTCGGCGGCTTCCACCTCGGCGAGAATCTTGCGACAGCGCTCGAGGAACAGCGCACCCTCGCTGGTCAGGGTGATGCTGCGAGTCGTGCGATGAAACAGCCGCACGCCAAGTCGCGTCTCCAGCCGCGCGATACTTTTGCCGACCGCCGAAGACGAAACGCCCTGCAGCCGCCCCGCTTCGGTAAAACTGCGGGTCTCGGCAACCTGCACAAACACCGAAATACTGCCCAGGCTGTCCATTCCACGCCTCCCATTCACGACATCCGTGTCCGATATGTTCGGAACCGTAACCCATTTTTCTCCAATGCGCAGCGCCCTAGCCTATGGCCTTCATCCCCTTCGGCACATGGACGCTGACTCATGAACGACGCACAACTCACCTCGCCAGGCCTCGACACTGCACTTGAAGAACCCGAACGCTTGCCCCTCGGCGCCCTGCTGGCCCTGGCCACCGCCGGCTTCATCACCGTGCTGACCGAAGCCATGCCCGCCGGCCTGCTCCCGCAGATGAGCGCTGGGCTGAATGTCTCGCAAGCGCTGATCGGCCAACTGGTCACGCTGTACGCCATTGGTTCGATGCTCGCCGCCATTCCGCTGACCATCGCCACCCGCAGCTGGCGCCGGCGCCCATTGTTGCTGTCAGCCATCGGCGGCTTCGCCATCGCCAACAGCATCACCGCCCTGTCAGAGCTGTACTGGCTGACCTTGATCGCACGACTGCTGGCCGGGGTCTTCGCCGGGTTGCTCTGGGCATTGCTGGCAGGCTATGCCAGCCGCATGGTTGCGCCCCACCTGCAAGGCCGGGCCATCACCGTCGCCATGCTGGGCGCGCCGCTTGCACTGTCGCTGGGCATCCCGGCGGGAACGTTGCTCGGCACGATGGTCGGCTGGCGCCTGAGCTTCGCGATCATGACCGCACTGACGCTGCTGCTGGTGATCTGGGTGCGCTGGCAAGTGCCAGACTTCCCCGGCGAGCGCGTGGGAAAACAACTGCCCCTGCGTCAGGTCTTCACCCTGCCCGGCGTGCGACCGGTACTGTTTGTGACCCTGTCCTACGTGGTTGCTCACAACCTGCTGTACACCTACATCGCACCGTTCCTGCAACCGTCGGGACTGGCCAGCGATATCGACCGCGTGCTGCTGGTATTTGGCCTGGCGTCGGTGCTGAGCCTGTGGATCGTCGGCAGCCTGATCGACCACTGGCTACGCGAGCTGATGCTGATCAGCACGCTGCTGTTCATGCTCTCCGCCATCGCCTTGGGCCTGTGGCGAGAATCGGCGACCGTGGTCTACATCGCCGTCGCCGTGTGGGGCCTGGCATTCGGTGCGATGCCCTCGCTGCTGCAGACAGCTTCAGCGAAAACCGCCGGGGATGCCGCTGATACAGCGCAGTCGATGCTGGTAACGCTGTGGAATGTCGGGATCGCCGGCGGCGGACTGGTGGGGGGATTACTGCTGGGTAATCTGGGGGTTGGCGCGTTTCCATGGATTGTTGTGGGGTTGCTGGTTTTGACTTTGTATGCGGCGCTCAAGGCGCGGGATCATGGGTTTGCGGGGGTGAGGTGATGGGTTTGTCTGTCGCGAATTGGTTGACCGATCAACCGCCTTCGCGAGCAGGCTCGCTCCCACAGGGATTGAGGTGAGCAGTCAGAGATTGGTCGCCTGACAGGCCGCCATCGCTGGCAAGCCAGCTCCCACAAGATCAAAAGATCAAAAGATCGTCCGAACGCGGCCCGAGCCTTCGGCAGCTCCTACACAGGATGAGCGCTAGCTCGGCTGCAGCTCTTGATCTTGCCGTGCCGGCCCCATCGGCAGGCCGAGTGGAGGGGTTTATTCGGGGGTGGGAGCGCAGCGACCGTTCGACGCAGTCGAACACATCGAGAGGAGGTGCAGCGAAGCAAACCGTAGGCGATGCCCCCGGATGAATCCCGGAGCGAAGGAACCCGAGCCTAAGCGAGGGCCGAACGCCGGGGCCCAGACTTTTGGTTACTTTGGGGCGTTTGCCAAAGTGACTCGCCGTAAGGGCGAAACCGCCAGCCGCAACACCCGAAGAACCGGATATTCACCCAATCCACAAGAACATGGTCGGCCCAAAGGCCGCCAAGCCCAAAAACCAAAGTCCAAAAAAAACCCCAACCATAAGGTCAGGGCTTTCCTGTTACCACTCAGTCAAACATCAATACCGCTTGATATCAGCCTGGCTTTCCAACTGCTTACGGAACGCCGCAAAGTCCTGCTGACCTTCACGCGACGCGAGGAAGCGACGGTACTGAGCCTTCTCTTCTTCAGTCGGCGCCACCGCCTCGTTGACACCATTCAGACGCACAATCATCAGACTGCCGTCCTGCAAGGTCACGCTGGTGAACGTCGGTTTGTCCTTGGCCGCCGGTTTCGGCATGCGGAACAACGCCTGCAGCACAGTCGGATCAATGCCTTCCTGAGCACGGGTCGCCGCCGTCACAACCTTCCAGTTCTGGCCATCAACCGCCTTGTCCAGCGGAGTCTTGCCATCACGCAGACTGGCGATCAACTGTTCAGCCTTGGTCTTGGCCGCAGCGCTGGCATGCTCTTTGGTCAGTTGGGCACGAATAGCAGTGTTGACAGCTTCCAGCGGCAGTTGCTCAGGCTTCAGGTGCTCCTTGGCGCGCAGCACGACCACGGTTTCTGGATCCAGCTCAATGCCGGTGCTGTTGGCATTTTCTTCCAGCACTTCCTGGCTGAATGCAGCGGCCACCACAGCACGGTTGGCCGCGATGCCTTCGCCACCTTCGCGGCCGAACGGTTTGGAGGTGTGCACGGTCAGTTTCAGGTCGGCCGCAGGCTGGGCCAGGTCAGACGCTTCGAACGCCGAGTCTTCCAGTTGCTTGGTCGCCTCGACGAAACGCTGCTCGACCTGTTGGGTCTTCAGCTCGCGGGTCAGCTTGTCTTTCAGGCTGGCCAGGGTCGGGACTTCCGGCGCTTCAACACCCAGCAGCTTGATCAGGTGGTAACCGAAATCGGTACGCACCGGCTCGGACACCTGGTCCTTGTTCAACGAGTACAGGGCTTTTTCGAAGGCTGGGTCATAGACGCCAGGACCTGCGAAACCGAGGTCACCGCCATTGTTGGCCGAACCCGGGTCCTGCGAGAACTCCTTGGCCAGCGCTTCGAATTTCTCGCCCTTGGCCAGACGCGCCTGGACTTCTTCGATCTTCGCCTTGGCCTGAGCGTCGGTCGTCTTGTCGTTGACTTCGATCAGGATATGCGCCGCACGACGCTGCTCCGACAGGTTGGCGATCTCTTTCTGATACGCCGCCTGCAGGTCTTCGTCCTTGACCGCAACCTGGTCAAAGAACGAGGACTTCTTCAGCTCGACGTAGTCGACAACCACCTGCTCAGGGGTCATGAACTCCTTGGCGTGCTCGTCGTAGTAGGCCTTGACCTCATCGTCGGTCAACTTGACTGCGGCCGGATCGGCCTTGACGTTCAGCGAAGCGAAGTCGCGGGTCTGTTTTTCCAGACGGGCGAATGCCAGCACTTCGGCGTCGGTGACGAAGCCGCTGCCGGCAACACCGGCGCGCAACTGACCAATCAGCATTTCCTGAGCCAGCATCTGGCGGAATTGCATACGGGAGTAGCCCAGTTGACGGATCACCTGGTCGAAGCGCTCGGAGCTGAACTTGCCGTCCACCTGGAATTCAGGGGTCTGCAGGATCACCTGATCCAGTGCGCCTTCGGAGAAAGCGAATTTCGATTGTTCTGCGCCTTGCAGCAACAGCTTGCGATCGATCAGCCCCTTGAGGGCCGACTCGCGGAGCATTTTTTCGTCAAGCAAGGAAGCATCGAAGTCCTTGCCCAGCTGTTGCATCAACTGGCGACGTTGCATGTCAACGGCCTGGCTCAGCTCGTTCTGGCTGATTTCTTCACCATTGACCTTGGCCGCATCGTTGGAGTGCGTAGTGGCCTTGAAAATGGCATCGAAACCGGTCAAAGCCATCAGTGCAACGATGACCCCGATAATGGTCTTGGCAATCCAGCCTTGTGAATTGTCCCTGATATTCTGCAGCATGCGTCCCCCAGAAACGGTTGAACTTCAAAAATTAGGCAACCGTGGAGCGTGGGTAGAATCCGGATAGAAGAAAGGCGCATCCGAGGATGCGCCTTCTCGTAACTGGCGGAGCGGACAGGGCTCGAACCCTCGATCCCGGCGTAACAGGCGGCTGTTCCAGCGACCTGCTCTACCGCTCCGCTGCCAAGTCAGGCTTGACCCCGACCCGGATGGGTAAAAACCTGAAACAAACTAACTTAGTTGACAGCTTCTTTCAGTGCTTTACCGGCTTTGAAACCTGGCTTTTTAGCAGCAGCAATTTGCAGCGTCTTGCCGGTCTGTGGGTTACGACCAACGCGAGCTGGACGATCAGTCACGGAGAAAGTGCCGAAACCAACCAGAACAACGGAGTCGCCAGCCTTGAGAGCGCCAGTGACGGATTCGATTACAGCGTCCAGCGCACGGCCAGCAGCAGCTTTCGGGATATCAGCGGATGCAGCGATAGCATCAATCAGTTCCGACTTGTTCACTCTAAGTCCCCTTATATCTATTTTGAGATGATTCTAAGTTTTTTGGTGAAAGCAAAAACAGTGCTGAATGGCCTACAGACACTTAAGAGCCGCTTTATAACAAGGGCTCTAAAAAGCTGTCAAGGAAGCCCCCCAGGCAAAAACGGATTAATGCGTGCTAATTCTTTCCTTTGAATCAGACTCACGTTTTTCGTCCTTGGAAACTATCTCCGGAGCCACATCCGGCAAGGGCTCCGGCGCGTATTGCAGCGCAATTTGCAGGACCTCGTCAATCCATTTAACCGGTTTAATCTGCAGATCCTGCTTGATATTGTCAGGAATCTCCTTCAGATCGCGCACGTTCTCTTCCGGAATAATCACAATCTTGATTCCGCCGCGATGAGCCGCGAGCAGTTTTTCCTTCAGACCACCAATTGCCAGCACTTGACCACGCAGAGTGATTTCGCCGGTCATGGCGACATCGGCGCGTACCGGGATCCCGGTCAATGCCGACACCAGTGCCGTGCACATGCCCACACCAGCGCTAGGGCCATCCTTCGGGGTCGCCCCTTCCGGCATGTGAATGTGGGTGTCGCGCTTCTCGTGGAAGTCCAGAGGAATGCCCAGACTCTTGGCACGGCTGCGTACAACAGTCAGCGCGGCAGTGATCGATTCGACCATTACATCGCCCAGCGAACCGGTCTTGATCAATTGACCTTTACCCGGCACCACAGCCGCTTCGATGGTCAGCAGTTCGCCGCCCACCTGCGTCCACGCCAGGCCAGTTACCTGACCGATCTGATCCTGTTGCTCTGCCAGACCGTAACGGAATTTGCGCACGCCGAGGAAATGCTCCAGCAGATCAGCTGTCACTTTTACCGAGAAGCGTTTTTCCAGCGCGTGCTCTTTGACGGCCTTGCGGCAGACCTTGGCGATCTGACGTTCGAGGCCACGCACACCGGCTTCGCGGGTGTAGTAACGGATGATGTCGCGAATCGCTTCTTCGTCGAATTCCAGCTCGCCCTTCTTCAGACCGTTGGCGGCAATCTGCTTCGGCGACAGGTACTTGACGGCGATATTGATCTTTTCGTCTTCGGTGTAGCCCGGCAGGCGAATGACTTCCATCCGGTCCAGCAGTGCCGGCGGGATGTTCATCGAGTTCGAGGTGCACAGGAACATCACATCGGACAGGTCGTAATCGACTTCCAGATAGTGATCGTTGAAGTTGTGGTTCTGCTCCGGATCGAGCACTTCCAGCAACGCCGACGCCGGGTCGCCACGCATGTCGCTGCCCATTTTGTCGATTTCATCGAGCAGGAACAGCGGGTTGCGCACACCCACTTTTGTCATCTTTTGAATCAATCTTCCCGGCATCGAACCGATGTAGGTCCGGCGGTGACCACGAATTTCCGCCTCGTCACGCACGCCACCAAGGGCCATGCGCACGAATTTACGGTTGGTGGCGTGCGCAATCGACTCCGCCAGCGAGGTTTTACCCACGCCAGGAGGACCGACCAAGCACAACACCGGGCCACGAATCTTCTTCACGCGCTTCTGCACGGCGAGGTATTCAAGGATGCGTTCCTTGACCTCTTCAAGGCCATAGTGATCGGCGTCGAGAATGTCTTCAGCACGTGCCAGGTCGAGGCGCACCTTGCTCTGTGCCTTCCATGGCACCTGCACCAGCCAGTCGATGTAGGAGCGCACCACGGTGGCTTCAGCGGACATCGGCGACATCTGCTTGAGTTTGTTCAGCTCGGCGGTGGCCTTGGCCAGGGCATCTTTTGGCAATCCGGCAGCGTCGATGCGCTTTTTCAGCTCTTCGATTTCGTTGTGACCTTCGTCACCGTCGCCGAGCTCTTTCTGAATGGCCTTCATCTGCTCATTCAGGTAGTACTCGCGCTGGCTGCGCTCCATTTGCTTTTTGACGCGGCCGCGAATGCGTTTTTCGACTTGCAGCAAATCGATCTCGGCATCCAGCAACGCGAGCACGTGCTCGACCCGGGCCGACAGATCAATGATTTCGAGAATTTCCTGCTTCTGCTCGATTTTCAGCGCCATGTGCGCGGCCATGGTGTCGACCAGACGGCCAGGCTCATCGATGCTGTTGAGCGACGACAGGACTTCAGCCGGGACTTTCTTGCCCAACTGCACATATTGTTCGAACTGCGACAGCAGGCTGCGCACGAACACTTCGGATTCGCGCTCGGCGGCATCAACTTCATCGATCAGCGAGACCTCGGCGCGGCAATGCCCGTCGACTTCGCTGAAGCGCTCTACAGCGCCGCGCTGCTCACCTTCGACCAGAACCTTGACCGTGCCATCCGGCAGCTTCAGCAGCTGCAGCACAGTAGCAATCGTACCTACGCGATAGAGAGCGTCTTCACCGGGATCATCGTCAGCCGGGTTTCTCTGGGCCAGCAGCAGGATCTGCTTGTCGCCCGTCATCGCGGCCTCGAGGGCTTCGATGGATTTCTCGCGCCCCACGAACAGCGGGATAACCATGTGCGGATAAACCACGACATCGCGCAATGGCAGGAGAGGCAATTCGATGGTTGTCTTCATGATTTCGCCTCTACGGCGGCCATATGGCCGTAATCAGATGGAATTAAGCTTGAAACCAAGATGGGGGCTGCCTTGAAAAAAAACAAGCGCTAAGCGGATGTAAAAAACGACATAAAAAAAAGAGGCCCGAAGGCCCCTTCTGTGTTCCGGCAGTGTGGACGCTTACGCGTCCGGCGCTGCCTTGGCCGTCGGCTCACTGTTTTCGTAGATATACAGTGGCTTGGACTTGCCTTCAATCACGCTTTCATCGATGACGACTTTGCTCACCTCGGACTGCGAGGGGATTTCGTACATCGTGTCGAGCAGCACACCTTCGAGAATCGAGCGCAGGCCACGAGCACCGGTTTTACGTTCCAGGGCACGCTTGGCGACCGATTTCAGGGCGTCGGTCCGGAACTCCAGATCCACGCCTTCCATCTCGAACAGCTTGGCATACTGTTTGGTCAGAGCATTTTTCGGCTCGGTGAGGATTTGCATCAGCGCAGCCTCGTCGAGCTCGTCCAGCGTCGCTAGCACCGGCAGACGACCGACGAATTCCGGGATCAGACCGAACTTGACCAGATCGTCAGGCTCGACTTCACGCAGGGATTCACCGACTTTCTTGCCTTCTTCCTTGCTGCGCACTTCTGCGTTGAAACCGATGCCGCCCTTGGTGGAACGGTTTTGAATAACCTTTTCCAGACCGGAGAACGCACCACCACAGATGAACAGGATGTTACGGGTGTCGACCTGCAGGAATTCCTGCTGCGGATGCTTGCGGCCACCTTGCGGCGGAACGGAAGCGACCGTGCCTTCGATCAACTTGAGCAAGGCCTGCTGCACGCCTTCACCGGAAACATCGCGGGTGATCGACGGGTTGTCGGACTTGCGGGAAATCTTGTCGATTTCGTCGATGTAGACAATGCCCATCTGGGCCTTTTCCACGTCGTAATCGCACTTTTGCAGCAATTTCTGAATGATGTTCTCGACATCTTCACCTACGTAACCGGCCTCGGTGAGGGTGGTTGCGTCAGCGATGGTGAACGGAACGTTCAGCAGGCGGGCCAGTGTTTCGGCCAGCAGGGTTTTACCGGAGCCTGTCGGGCCGATCAGCAGGATGTTGCTCTTGCCGAGTTCGACGTCGTCAGCCTTCTTGTCACGCTGATTCAGGCGCTTGTAGTGGTTGTACACCGCTACGGCCAGAACCTTTTTCGCACGCTCCTGACCGATTACATACTGATCAAGGATGCCGCTGATTTCTTTAGGCGAAGGCAATTTATGCGCGCTGCTTTCGGCCTGGGCTTCCTGCACCTCCTCACGGATGATGTCATTGCACAGGTCGACGCACTCGTCGCAGATAAAGACCGAGGGGCCGGCAATCAATTTGCGTACTTCATGCTGGCTTTTGCCACAGAAGGAGCAATAGAGCAGCTTGCCGTTGTCCTCGCCGTTGCGGGTGTCAGTCATTCGTTCGATCCAAATCCGATAGGCTTGCAACACAAGATGAAGGCTATTGCGGGCTTTTTCAAGCCCGCTGGTGGTCGGACCTGCCGACCAACCTTATTTTGAGCTGCTTATTTTACGCAGGACGCTGGCTGATGACTTCGTCGATCAGGCCGTATTCCTTCGCAGCTTCTGCACTCATGAAGTTGTCGCGATTGGTGTCGCGCTCGATTTCTTCAAGGGTACGACCGCTGTGCTTGGCCATCAGCGTGTTCAGACGCTCGCGAATGAAGAGGATTTCCTTGGCATGAATTTCGATATCCGAAGCCTGACCCTGGAAACCGCCCAGTGGCTGGTGAATCATCACACGCGAGTTCGGCAGGCAGAAACGCTTGCCAGGAGCACCGGCCGTCAGCAGGAATGCACCCATGCTGCACGCCTGACCAATGCAGGTCGTCGATACGTTTGGCTTGATGAACTGCATGGTGTCGTAGATCGACATGCCCGCTGTCACCGAACCGCCCGGGGAGTTGATATAGAGATGGATGTCCTTGTCCGGGTTTTCCGCTTCAAGGAACAGCAATTGCGCACAGATCAGGTTGGCCATGTAGTCCTCTACAGGACCCACCAGAAAGATTACACGCTCCTTCAGAAGGCGCGAGTAGATGTCATAGGCGCGCTCGCCACGAGCAGATTGCTCGACAACCATCGGGACCAGGCCGCCGGCGGCCTGGATATCAGAGTTCTGCTGAATATACGAATTACGGAACATGCTCTGCAGTCACTCCCAAATAGTTATGTCTTGAATACGCATAAGCCAGCTCGAAGGCTGGCTTATGTGTGTACTTCTTAACGCAAAAACAATCAGTCGGCTTTTGGAGCTTCTACCGGCTTGACCGCTTCTTCGTAAGAGACCGATTTGTCGGTCACGCTAGCTTTCTGCAGAACAGTATCCACAACTTGTTCTTCCAGCACAACCGAACGGACTTCGTTCAGTTGCTGCTCGTTCTTGTAGTACCAGGACACAACCTGCTCAGGTTCCTGGTAAGCAGAAGCCATTTCCTGGATCATTTCGCGAACGCGGGCTTCGTCAGGCTTCAGGTCGAATTGCTTGACCACTTCAGCCACGATCAGACCCAGCACTACGCGGCGCTTGGCTTGCTCTTCGAACAGCTCGGCCGGCAGTTGGTCAGGCTTGATGTTGCCACCGAACTGCTGAACAGCCTGCACGCGCAGACGGTCAACTTCGTTGGACAGCAGAGCCTTAGGCACTTCGATCGGGTTGGTGGCCAGCAGACCGTCCATAACCTGATTTTTTACCTTGGACTTGATAGCCTGACGCAGCTCACGCTCCATGTTCTTGCGAACTTCGGTGCGGAAGCCTTCCAGACCGGTTTCCTTGATGCCGAATTGAGCGAAGAACTCTTCGTTCAGCTCTGGCAGCTTTGGCTCGGAAACGGTGTTTACAGTCACGGTGAACTCGGCGGTTTTGCCAGCCAGGTCCAGGTTCTGATAGTCCTCTGGGAAGGTCAGGTTCAGAACGCGCTCTTCGCCCGCTTTAGCGCCAACCAGGCCTTCTTCGAAGCCCGGGATCATGCGACCGGAACCCAGCACCAGCTGAGTACCTTTGGCCGAGCCGCCAGCGAATGCTTCGCCGTCAACCTTGCCAACGAAATCGATGTTCAGCTGGTCTTCGTTCTGAGCGGCACGATCGGCCACTTCGAAACGGGTGTTCTGCTTGCGCAGGATGTCCAGCATTTTGTCCAGATCAGCGTCAGCCACTTCAGCGCTCAGGCGCTCGACAGTGATGCCGTCGAAACCGGCAACGGTGAACTCAGGGAACACTTCGAATACGGCTACGTATTCCAGGTCCTTGCCAGCTTCCAGCGACTTAGGCTCGATCGAAGGCGAACCGGCAGGGTTCAGCTTCTGCTCAACCACAGCTTCGTAGAAGGAGGACTGGATGACATCACCAACAGCTTCCTGACGAGCGTCAGCACCGAAACGGCGCTTGATTTCGCTCATTGGCACTTTGCCTGGACGGAAGCCAGCAATCTTGGCCTTTTGGGCAGTCTGCTGCAGACGCTTGTTGACCTGGCTCTCAATGCGCTCAGCCGGCACGGTGACGCTCATGCGGCGCTCAAGAGCAGTAGTATTTTCAACAGAAACTTGCATGGATATTCCTCGTTGCACAGACGTTAGCCGGCCGTTTCCGACCCCAGAATCAAGGGCATGCATTCTAGTGGGTCAAACTCAAGAAGTCACCCTACTGAAAACGGGTAAAAAAACAGCAGGCCATTTATAGGTGTGAATGCATCAATGCACTCCACCCCGAAGATGAATAAAGACCATCACGCCAGGGCTCTGCTTCAACCGCTTCTATATATAGAAGAGACCGCGAGCCATCTCCCTGACGGCCGATCCAGCGAACATGGCCGGTGGTCGGCACGCTGGCCGCAAGCCCATGAACACGACGAAACGCCTTGCCCTTCGAGCCGAAACCCAGCGCAACAAACCACAAGCCGTAAAACAAAAAAGGCGCCAGACTGTTAAATCTGGCGCCTTTCGAAATATGGGGTGGACGATGGGGATCGAACCCACGACAACGGGAGTCACAATCCCGTGCTCTACCAACTGAGCTACGCCCACCATATTGCGTCACAAAAAAGCCATTCAACTTCTTTGCTGAACTTCATCAGGCCTGCGGCATGAATGAAGCTTTAATTGGTGCGGATGAAGAGACTCGAACTCTTACGCCTCGCGGCGCTGGAACCTAAATCCAGTGTGTCTACCAATTCCACCACATCCGCAGATGAAGCTTTTTAAAGCAAAGGCGCCAGACTGTTACATCTGGCGCCTTTCGAAATATGGGGTGGACGATGGGGATCGAACCCACGACAACGGGAGTCACAATCCCGTGCTCTACCAACTGAGCTACGCCCACCATATCGCGTTACTTGTGCCAAAGCTGCCTAATGGCGCACCCGGCAGGACTCGAACCTGCGACCATCCGCTTAGAAGGCGGATGCTCTATCCAGCTGAGCTACGGGCGCCTTGTTAATCTGTACCCTTGGAGGACTACAAACTAAGTGCTTTCCAGCTTCACAGAATCGTAATTCCGCTCGACCTTCTTAACCAGTGCTAGGCTGTGCCCGACAAGTGCGACGAATAGTATAGAGCGACCTTTAGGTCGTCAAATCTTTTTTGAAAAAAATTCATTTAATTAAAGGAGTTAGGGGAATTTGCTGACCAAGCGCCTTTGCCCTCACCGCCTGACATGCGAGAATGCGCTCTCTTTTTTTCCCCTCTCGATGGTTAATCACGCGCAATGACTGCACAACTAATCGACGGCAAATCGATCGCCGCCAGCCTGCGCCAGCAGATCGCCCAACGAGTTGCCGAGCGTCGCCAGCAAGGCCTGCGCACTCCCGGCCTCGCGGTGATCCTGGTCGGCAGCGATCCTGCCTCTCAGGTTTATGTCTCGCACAAGCGTAAAGACTGTGAAGAGGTCGGCTTCCTCTCTCAAGCCTACGACCTGCCTTCCGAAACCACTCAAGAAGCGCTGACCGATCTGATCGATCGCCTCAACGACGACCCGGCCATCGACGGCGTATTGCTGCAATTGCCGCTGCCGGAGCACCTGGATGCCTCCAAACTGCTGGAGCGCATCCGCCCGGACAAAGACGTCGATGGTTTCCATCCTTATAACGTCGGCCGCCTGGCCCAACGCATTCCGCTGCTGCGCCCGTGCACTCCGAAAGGCATCATGACCTTGCTGGAAAGCACCGGCGTTGACCTTTATGGTCTGGATGCGGTGGTGGTTGGCGCGTCCAACATCGTCGGTCGCCCGATGGCGATGGAACTGCTGCTGGCCGGTTGCACCGTGACCGTCACGCACCGCTTCACCAAGGATCTGGCCGGCCACGTTGGTCGTGCCGATCTGGTAGTGGTGGCCGCCGGCAAGCCAGGTCTGGTCAAGGGCGAGTGGATCAAGGAGGGCGCGATCGTGATCGACGTCGGCATCAACCGTCAGGACGACGGCAAGCTGGTCGGTGACGTGGTGTACGAAACCGCCCTGCCCCGCGCCGGCTGGATTACTCCGGTACCGGGCGGCGTTGGCCCGATGACCCGCGCCTGCCTGCTGGAAAATACCCTCTACGCGGCAGAAACCCTGCACGCCTGAGTCGTTTTTTCGCAAAACAGGAACCCCGCCGCGTGCGGGGTTTTTTGTTCCTGAGAAAAAACTCTAACCGTTCGACGGAAACCCCTCTTTTCACAGGCCTTTTCACGAGATTTTCAGGTCATTCAAACAACCATCGACAGTTCTTCAGCCATACTCCTAAAATGCGCCGTTTCTAAGAAATAACCCGTTACAAAATAACGGAATATCCAACCTTTATGAGTTCGCCCGCGTGAAAATTCGTCTTTCGATCCTGAGCCTGTTTTTCGCTTTTTCAGGCACATTCGTCACGCCAACCGTCAACGCCGCTGAAACCACCGCCGCGCCGCGCGACGCTTCGCAACTGAAGATCGCCTCCGGCAGCGCCCTGCTTATGGATTTGCAGACCAATAAAGTCATCTATTCGAGCAACCCGGATGTGATCGTGCCGATCGCTTCGGTGAGCAAGTTGATGACTGGCCTGGTAGTGGTCGAGGCGCACCAGAACATGGACGAATGGATCGACGTCGACATCAGCCACACGCCGGAAATGAAAGGCGTGTTCTCCCGAGTCAAACTCAAGAGCGAACTGCCGCGTCGCGAGATGTTGCTGATTGCCCTGATGTCCTCGGAAAACCGCGCAGCCGCCAGCCTCGCCCATCATTATCCGGGTGGCTATGCCGCGTTCATCGCGGCAATGAATGCCAAGGCCAAAGCGCTGGGTATGACCAACACTCACTATGTCGAGCCGACCGGTTTGTCGGAACGCAACGTTTCCACCGCCCGCGACCTGAGCAAACTGTTGGTGGCCGCGAGCAAGCATCCGATCCTCAGCGAGTTGACCACCACCAAGGAAAAAACCGTGTCGTTCCGCAAACCCAATTACACCCTGGGTTTTCGCAACACCGACCATCTGGTGAACAAGGCCGACTGGGACATCAAGATCACTAAAACCGGCTTCACCAACCCGGCGGGCCATTGCCTGGTGCTGGTGACGCGGATGAGCAACCGTCCGGTCGCTCTGGTGATTCTCGATGCGTTCGGCAAGTACACCCACTTCGCCGACGCCAGCCGTATCCGCAGCTGGATGGAAACCGGCAGGAGTACCAACGTGCCGGCGGTGGCGCAACAATACAAGGCGGAGAAAAACCTCAAGGGTCGCCAGAGCGGCGTGGTCGAAGCCTCCAAGTAAAACGACGCACTCAACTGTGGCGAGGGAGCTTGCTCCCACTGGGGCGCGTAGCGGACCTTCTTTTTTAACAAGAAAAGGCCTGCTGCGCAGTCCAGCGGGAGCAAGCTCCCTCGCCACAGAGGTATTCAGCCAGCTGTTGAATACCCGTTATTCAATCATTGGGTAACGGCATTTTGTCGTCGTCCGGAATGCCGTCACCAGCGCTCGGATCTGGCGTCATCACATTAGGCCGCGCCAGCGGATCACGCAGCGGGCTGTCAGGGTCCAGCACGGGGTCCAGCTCTTCCTCGGGCGTGGTCGGCACACTGTCCGGATGTTTATCGTCGAAACTGGAATCGGTACTCATACGCACCTCACTTCAAGGTTTCAGATCGGCTAACGGGTCATAGGGTTTGGCCGGGCGCTTGCTGTCATCGCCGGACTTCACGTCCTTCGGCGCCTTGGCGGGGCCAACCGGATCGACCTGCGGATCGTCGAGGTCCGGCGAATCCGGGTCGAAGCCCAGCTCGTGACCAGAGGAATGCTCGCTCGAGTGCGGGCCTTTGGGGGATGGGGAATCTGCCATGCTCGCCTCCTGAATCACCCGCCAATTCGGGCTCTATCATTAAGAGGCGTGCCGGGCGTGAGGGTGCCCGGCAGATGACGAACGGAAGTTTAATGTGCTGCCAGCGCCTTTTTCGCTTGCGCAGCTTCACGCTCCTGCCCTGCCTGCGCCAGCTCGTCCGCAGCCCTGAGCCAGCGTTGACGGTCGACATCGGCGGGAATCTGCGACGGTTTCTGGATCAGCACCGCCCAGCCGCCCGACTTCTCGAACGCCGACTCAAAGGAACTGAAACTCATCAATTCGCGATGGTTCATGCCGGCGCGCAACAATACTTTCTGCTTGCGTCGGTCGTAACCGGAGAGGATTGCGTAACGCGGTTCAGCCCAGAAGGCCGAACCCTCGCTGAATCGCACCATCACCGGATAGCCGGCCGCGACCTGGGTCAGCAAGGCTGGCAGGTTGCTGTCCAGCGGGTACACGACCATCCCGTATTCACGCGCGAGGCTCTGCAGGTTCTGTTGCAACTTGTCTTCGGCGCCCGGCAGATGCAGCGGCTTTTCCAGCAAACCCGGGGTGATCACGATGCCCTGCTGCGACAACAGGCTCGCCAACACCTGCGGCCCGCTCTGATTAGCCTCGCCGCGATAAAACGTACCACTGAGCTCTACCCGCTCCGGCAAGCGCTTGACCTGCGGTGCCACACTGCCCGCACACCCTGCCAACACCGCCGCGCATCCGGCTACCAGCAATGCCGCACGAATTCGAGAAAATACCTGGCCCATCATCGCTCTCTGTTCAGACGCCGGTCATCTTGTTCCGGCAAAGCCCCGATCATAGGTCGACACAGGTCAGCGGTATAGCCTTAAACGGCAGATGCAGTGCTTACATAGAGCAAAGTGATTGGTCACCACCGACCTTTGGTCAATAGCTTGAAACACGCCAATGACTAGACTGTCAGTGAAAAAGACTGAAATGAAAAAAGTGGGTGCCCGATGCAGGGCAAAGAGGAGGCACTGATGAGCCTGACCATGACTATCGTAATGCTGATTGCCGGCTGGCTGGCTGTGGCCACCGCCATGTTGTGGGGCGTGCTGCGCATCGCCCGGCGCCACCATCATCCGCTGCCGCCTGTGGCGGTCGAGAAACCGCAAAAGCACAACGCACGCCACGCGACCGCGCACTGAAAGCCGAAAACCTTCCCCCATAAAAAAGCCCCCTGAACTCAAAGGTTCAGGGGGCTTTTGACTGGTCAGCGATTACGCCTGCTCAGCCAGTTTCCTCTGCTTCGCCCGGCGCGACATCATGTTCAGCACTTCAATCGCTGCCGAGAACGCCATCGCCGCATACACATAACCTTTCGGTACGTGGGCGCCGAAGCCTTCGGCAATCAGCGTCATGCCGATCATGATCAGGAAGCCCAGCGCCAGCATCACCACCGTCGGGTTGTCGTTGATGAACTTGGCCAGCGGCTCAGCCGCAAACAGCATCACCATCACCGACACCACCACCGCGATTACCATGATCGGCAGGTGTTCAGTCATGCCCACCGCGGTAATGATGCTGTCGATCGAGAACACCATGTCCAGCATCAGGATCTGACCGATCGCGGCAGCGAAGCCCAGGGTCACGGTCGATGTCGCGGTTTTCGGGTCTTCCGGCGCCGGGTCCATGCTGTGATGGATCTCGGTTGTGGCTTTCCACACCAGGAACAGACCACCGGCAATCAGGATCATGTCCTTCCAGGAGAACGCCTGACCCATGATTTCGAGCACAGGGGCGGTCAACTGCACAATGAAGGCGATGGTGCTCAACAGGGCCAGACGCAGGATCAGCGCCATGCCGATACCGATTCGACGCGCCTTCTGCCGATGCTGCACGGGCAATTTGTTGGTCAGGATCGAAATAAAGATCAGGTTATCGATGCCGAGCACGATCTCCATCACCACCAGTGTGGCCAAAGCAACCCAGGCGGCGGGGCTGGCGGCGAGTTCTAACAGATATTCCATGGGTCAGTCCTGACTCTTCGTATGACGGTTTAGATGTTCTTGGAGGACGATTCGGATTTTTCCGCATCTTTTTCCGGTGCTTCTTTGTTCTCGATCAGGCCGCCGGTGGCGTCACTGAGCGCCTGTTCAGCAGCCTTGTGCGTATCGTCGATTGCCTGTTTGGCGCTTTCGGCAGCCTTGCCCATCAATTGCTGAGCGCTTTTCTCGGCCTGATCGCAACCGGCCATAAGTAGTAAAGACGTAAACATCAATGCAGGGATTGTGTATTTCATGAGGCTTTCCTTCGAATGAACAGACAGGGTCACAGACCGCCCGTCGATGGCTGGGCATTCTAGGGAGACAAACACTTCAGGAAAATTCGTATTTTTAGCGGCTATACTTCGTCTTTAACGAACTATGACAATTAGTGTAGGAGCTGCCGCAGGCTGCGATCTTTGATTTTTTCAAGCAAGATCAAAAGATCGCAGCCTGCGGCAGCTTCTACAAAGGGGGACGCGGCGGATGCTGAATTACCGACAACTGCATTACTTCTGGGTGGTCGCCAAGACCGGCAGCATCGTGCGTGCCTGCGAGCAACTCAACCTGACGCCGCAAACCATCAGCGGGCAGATTTCGCTGCTCGAACAAACCTACGGCATTGAACTGTTTCAACGGGTCGGCCGGCAGCTTGAGCTGACTGAGGCCGGACGTCAGGCCTTGCCCTACGCCGAGCAGATGTTCCAGTTGGGCGGCGAGCTGGAATTGATGCTGCGCGCCCAGCCCAATGAACAGCAGATCCTGTTTCGCGTCGGCGTGGCGGATGTGGTGCCCAAATCCATCGTCTATCGCCTGATCGCACCGACCATGGAGCTGAACGAGCCGTTGCGCATCACCTGCCGCGAGGACAAACTCGAGCGCCTGCTGGCGGATCTGGCGATCCAGCGTCTGGACCTGGTTATTTCCGACAGCCCGATGCCGTCGCACCTCGACATCAAGGGCTACAGCCAGAAGCTTGGCGAATGCGGGATCAGTTTCTTCGCCACCGCAGAACTTGCGGCGCAATACGGGGAGGATTTTCCGCGCAACCTCAACGGCGCACCGCTGTTGATTCCCGGGGCGGAAACCGTGGTGCGCAGCCGTTTGCAGCGCTGGTTCGCCGAGCAGCAGATCCAGCCGCGAATCGTCGGGGAGTTCGATGACAGCGCCCTGATGCAGGCCTTCGGCCAATCGGGCAGCGGGATTTTCATCGGTCCGAGCGTGATTGCCGATGAAGTCAGACGCCAGTACGGCGTCGAAGTGATTGGCCAGACCGACGCGGTGACCGAGTCGTTCTATGCCATTTCGGTGGAGCGCAAGGTCAAGCACCCCGGCATCGTTGCGATTACCGAAGGTGCCCGACGCGAGCTGTTTACGGCGTTATGAAGCCTGCGCGCACTCTTCGCGCGGCTTGAGCGTCATCAATACCATGGCGAGGAACACCGACAACAGAATGAAGCCGGCAGCGGCGAACCCCAGAAAGCCGAGGCCGGCACTGTCGATCACCCGACCGCCGATCATCGCGCCCAGGCCGATCCCGAGATTGGCCCCGGCGATATTCAACGAAGCGGCAAACGCCGGTGCCTGCGGCGCGGCTTTCATCAGACGCACATGGCTGACCAGGAACAGCGCAGCCTGAGTGATGCCCCAGATGCCCATGGCCACCGCCAGTCCCACCGTCGAGTGAATGTTCGGCACCAGCGACACCATGCCGGCAATCATGAACGCGCAGAACAGCACCGAAGCGCCCAGCGGATGACGATCCACCGCGCGGCCGCCCAGCGAGTTGCCGATCAGCCCAACCGCACCGAAGCCCATCAGGCACCAGCCAACCACCGTGCCGTTGAACCCGGCCAGCCGTTCAAGAATGTCGGCCAGATAGGTGTAGGCCGTGAACATGCCGCTGAACACCAGAATCGACAACACAACATGGCCGATCATCAGCGGGTTGCGCAGGATCTTGAACTGCGAGGCGAAGCTGACCTGATGCTGGTGCAGGCTGGTTTTCGGCAGGTACACAAACAGCAACAAAGCCTTGGCGAAAGCGATGACCGCCAGAATCGCGAACGCGCTGCGCCAGCCGAATGCATCGGAAATCAACGTGCCCACCGGAATGCCGAACACCGTCGCGCAAACGATGCCAAAGCCGATCTTGGCAATCGCACGGCCAGCGTAATCCGGACCGACGATGTCCACCGCCGTCTCACTGGCCAAGGCCCAGAATACCGGCAGCCCCAGCGCCGGAATCAACCGGGCGATGGCCATGACCCAGATGTTCGGCGCCAGCGCCGCCACCGTGTTGGCCAGGCCGAACATGATCAGAATGGTGATGAACAGCTTGCGCCGCTCGAAGCGGGCGAAATACGCGGTCAAGAATGGACCGAACATCGCCACGGTGAAAGCGAATAAAGTCACCAGCAGACCGGCCTGCGGAATGGTCACCGCCAGGTCTCGGGCGATTGCCGGCAACAGGCCGACGATGACGAATTCCGTGGTCAGCACCGTGAATCCGGCGGCGGACAACAGAAGAATGGGCAACAGCATGAGCAACTCCAGCAAAACGACGACACCAGCGATGACCGAGAGGCCCGCTGGCAGACTATGAAAATGAGGATGGCGAATCTTAACAGAGTGTTTCCGGGCTGACTTGCACAAACCTGCCGACTTGCCGATCAATCCGGTGGCAGATCGTCACAGGCCTGAAGGATAACGCCTGCCCTGTGATAAAGTCCGCGCCCCGAAAAACGTACACCCTGATCAACGACCAGTTTAATGGCGTTGATGTCGCGTCAGCCCTTTCGTTTCGTGCCGGTGACCTGCCCCCGATGTATCACCGGTTTCACGCAACCCTGAACCGTATAAAAACAGAGATGCCGTTATGACTGCTTCATCCCCTTCTCTCCTGCAACGCCTGAAAAACCTCAGCCTGGTCACACAGATCCTGATCGGCCTGCTTGCCGGTATCGCCTTGGCGCTGTTCGCTCCGGAAGCGGCGAAAGGTTCGGCGTTCATCGGCAAAGTGTTTGTCTCGGCGCTGAAAGCCGTGGCGCCGATTCTGGTGTTCGTGCTGGTGATGGCGTCGATTGCCAATCACAAGCATGGTCAGGAAACCCACATTCGACCGATCCTGTTCCTGTACCTGCTCGGCACCTTCGCCGCAGCCGTAGTCGCGGTTGTCGCCAGCATGGCATTCCCCTCGCATCTGGTGCTGTCCACCGACAACGTGTCAGTCACCGCGCCAGGCGGCATCGCCGAGGTGCTGCAAAGTCTGCTTTTGAGCGTGGTCGACAATCCGGTCAGCGCCCTGATGAATGCCAACTTCATCGGCATTCTGGCCTGGGCGATCGGCATGGGCGTTGCCATTCGCCACGCCGGTGACACCACCCGCGAAGTGCTCGGCGATCTGTCCAACGGCGTGACGCTGATCGTGCGCGTGGTGATTCGTTTCGCGCCGCTGGGCATTTTCGGTCTGGTGGCCTCGACCCTTGCCACCTCTGGCTTCGGCGCGCTGATCGGTTATGCGCACCTGCTGGCCGTGTTGCTGGGCTGCATGCTGTTCGTGGCGCTGGTGATGAACCCGCTGATCGTATTCTGGAAACTGCGTCGCAACCCGTACCCGCTGACCCTCAAGTGCCTGCGCGAAAGCGGGATCACCGCCTTCTTCACCCGCAGCTCGGCGGCGAATATTCCGGTCAACCTGGAACTGAGCAAGCGTCTGGGCCTGCATGAAGACACCTACTCGGTATCGATCCCGCTGGGCGCGACAATCAACATGGCCGGCGCGGCGATCACCATTACCGTGCTGACCCTGGCGGCGGTGCACACGCTGGGCATTGCTGTGGACATCCCGACCGCGATCCTGCTTAGCGTCGTCGCGGCGATCTGTGCCTGTGGCGCCTCGGGTGTGGCCGGCGGTTCGCTGCTGCTGATTCCGCTGGCGTGCAGCCTGTTCGGCATTCCGAGCGAGATTGCCATGCAGGTGGTGGCGGTCGGTTTCATCATTGGCGTGCTGCAGGACTCGGCGGAGACTGCGCTGAATTCGTCCACCGATGTGCTGTTCACCGCTGCTGCTTGCCTGGGTGAAGAAGCGAAAGCCCAACGCACCGCATAACCCCTGTAGGAGTGAGCCTGCTCGCGATAGCGGTGTGTCAGTCACATCGTCTCGGTATGACACACCGCTATCGCGAGCAGGCTCACTCCTACAAAAAACAAAAGCCCGCCAAGGCGCAAACCTTGGCGGGCTTTTTTGTAGCTGGGTGTTTTAGTACGCGCCCATGAAATCGCGTTTACCCACTTCAACACCGTTGTGACGCAGCAGCGCGTAGGTGGTGGTGACGTGGAAGAAGAACTGCGGCAAACCGTAGCTCAGCAGGTAAGCCTGGCCGCTGAAGCGCTTCTCTTTCGGAGTGCCCGGACGGGTCACGATTTCGATACCTTCCTTGCCGTTGATCTGCTCCGGCTTGATCTCGCCGATGTAAGCCAGGACCTTGGCGATCAGCGCCTGAAGCTCGGCGAAGGTGGTTTCGGTGTCGTCATATTTCGGGATTTCGACTTCAGCCAGACGCGAGGAAACACCCTTGGCGAAGTCGACGGCGATCTGCACCTGACGCACCAGCGGGAACATGTCCGGGTACAGGCGTGCTTGCAGGAAGGCGTTCGGGTCGATGTTTTTCTCGGTGGCGTGGGCTTCTGCCTTTTTCAGGACATCGCTCAGGGCGTTGAGCATTTGTTGAAAAACCGGGACGGATGCGGCGTACAGGGAAATGGTCATGGCAGTCTCGTATGATGGCTGGGTGGAACGTGGAGGCGATTATAGCCATGCTTGATGACCACACGGCTTGCCTTTTGTTAGCCAAGGATTAGGCTAGGCGCCTTCGACTGCAGAGGGAACGCGCGATGACCACCGAACTTGAAACCACCACCGACGAACCACGGCTCAACGCCACGGAAATCCGCATTCTGGGTTCGTTGATCGAAAAACAGGCCACCAGCCCGGAAACCTACCCGCTGACCCTCAATGCACTGGTGCTGGCCTGCAATCAGAAAACCAGCCGCGAGCCGGTGATGAGCCTGACTCAAGGCCAGGTTGGCCAGAGCCTGCGGGCGCTGGAAAGCCACGGTTACGCCAAACTGGTCATGGGCAGTCGCGCCGATCGCTGGGAGCACAAGCTCGACAAGGCACTGGAGCTGGTGCCGGCCCAAGTGATTCTCACCGGTTTGATGTTCCTGCGTGGCCCGCAAACGGTAAATGAGCTGCTGACCCGCAGCGGCCGCATGCATGACTTCGAAGATGCCGAGCAGGTGGTGCATCAGCTTGAACGCCTGATCGCGCGCGGGCTGGCGGTGTTGATTCCGCGTCAGGCCGGTCAGCGTGAAGACCGCTACACCCATGCGCTGGGCGATCCGGCGGATATCGAGGCGATATTGGCGGCGCGGCAGAATCCCGGGGAACGTTCTAGCGGCGGTGTTTCGGTTGAGCGCATCGAAGAACTGGAAGCGCGGATTGCAGCGCTGGAAGAACGTCTGGCGCGCCTCGAATAATCACCACAATACCTTGTAGGAGTGAGCCTGCTCGCGATTGCGCTGGTTCATTCAGAATTTCATTGCCTGACAGACCGCCATCGCGAGCAGGCTCACTCCTACATGAGATCTACGGGTTATTCCCCTTCCCAGTAATCCACCCCGTCCGCCTGCCGCGCCACGGCAACAAAGCCTGACGTATTGCCCTCGGCATCAACCTTGAAATCGTCCATCACCGCGTATTTGTTGGAGTCCGGGTACTCACAGATATCCGGTTGCTGCTGGGTGCTGACCGCGAGGTAACGCAGCTCCGCGTCGCTGGTATTGATGATCTGATGCGCGGTTTCCGGGCCGCCCGGCGGGCAGGCAATCACGTCGCCTGCGCGGATCGGAAAGCGCTCGGCCCCCAGTCGCACCTCGCCCTCCCCGGCTACCACGTAGAACATCTCTTCGTTGACCCGATGGCTGTGAAACGGACTGCCGCGCATGCCCGGCGGCAGGGCATAGAGCCGATAACCGAGCTTCTGTGCGCCGAGATGCTGGCCAATGCGGGCCATGCGTTGTTGATAGCGGCCAGCGGTTTCGCCTTCCGGGGCCAGGGCTTCGGGCAGGGGTTCGAGTTCGACCTGGTGCAGGTTGAGGATGGGCGGATGCATGGTGGCGCCTCGATCAGGTTTTTGTGAGGGGCAAGTCTTGGCTTGCTGAGGCCGCAGTATAGGCAACCCGACTCACAACCGAGTCGCAGTCTTCGCGAGCAAGCCCGCTCCCACATTGAAATGCATTCCTCTGTGGGAGCGGGCTTGCTCGCGAAGGGGCCCGCTGGCTCAGCGCAAAACTCAATGATCAGCTGCGAGCAAACGCCACCGCCGCCGCAAACTGTTCCTCACTCGGCCGCACGCCCGTGTACAGCACAAACTGCTCCAGCGCCTGGATCGCAATGACCTCAAGCCCGGTGATGACCTTTTTACCCTCGGCCCGACCCCGCACGATGAGCGGTGTCTCCGATGGAATCGCCACCACATCGAACACGGTCTCGGCAGCCTGGATCACTTCAGGCTCGAACGCCAGTTGCCCGGCCTCCGGCCCGCCGTCCATGCCCACCGGGGTGACGTTGATCAGCATCTGCGGCCGCTCTTCGCCCAGCTCCGCCTGCCAGCGATAGCCCAGCGAATCCGCCAACGCCCGTCCGGCACGCTCATTGCGCGCAACGATCAACCCATTCCTGTAACCACCATCGCGCAAGGCACTGGCCACCGCTTTGGCCATGCCGCCGCTGCCGCGCAGGGCGAACGTCGAATCCTTCGGCACCGCGTGGGTTTCCAGCAATTGCGCGATGGCGATGTAGTCGGTGTTGTAGGCCTTGAGGTGGCCGTTGGTGTTGACGATGGTGTTGATCGACTGGATCGCCGCCGCCGACGCATCCAGTTCATCGACCAGCGCAATGCACGCCTCCTTGAACGGCATCGACACACCGCAACCGCGAATCCCCAGCGCACGAATCCCGCCAACGGCCCCCGGCAGATCCTGACTGCTGAACGCCTTGTAATAGAAGTTCAGGCCCAACTGCTCATACAAATGGTTATGAAACCGCAGACCGAAGTTCCCGGGGCGCCCGGACAGGGACATGCACAGCTGGGTGTCTTTGTTGGGATTCATCTGCATGAAACTTCTCCTGAAAACCGACTTTCGGATGGACGGAGTTAGCCATTCCATCGTGTTGTGAACGATCATAAGCACCTGTCTGCAACGGGCTGCGAGCCCCTTTGACCGACCGGTAAAGAAGCCGGTACAGACCTTACACAAAATTTACCCAGCGGCTGTGCTGATTTTCAGAATTTCGCTGTCATAGAAGTATCCCCGCGACAACTTTGGGCCTGGTGCAGGCCCGGACGCCGGGTCGAAGAACCGAGGAATTATCATGATTCGTAAACTCCCCATCGTGGCCTTGTTGATTGGTGCATTCGCTATCACAGGTCAGGCAGAAGCCCACGGCGGTGGCTGGCAGGGTCCGGCAGTGTTTGGTGCGATCGTCGGCTCGGCCATCATCGGCTCCGCCTTGATCAACCAGGACCGGCCGGTCTACGTGCAACAGCCTGTTTACGCTCAACCGGCACCGGTTTATGTGCAACAGCCTCCGCCACCGGTCTACTACCAGCCGGCGCCGGTCTATGTGCAACAACCGGTCTACGTGCCTGGCCCGGTCTACTACGGCCCACCACGCGGCTACTACGGCCGGCCACACGGCTACTACGGTGGCCCGCGCTGGTAATCGCAACCAACAAGCCTCGCTTTATAGCGGGGCTTTTTTATGACCGTCGGTCGGGCAGAGTCTGAAAAAATCTCGCCAAGGTCGCTGTGAGGACAGTCCCGGCAGCTAAAGTCGGCATGATGGACTTGACCGTCGGGGGCAAAACACAAAACGGTCATCCATTTGTCATGACGGAACCGCAATCTGAATCCGTCCGTAAACAACAGGTTGATAAAAACAAGGACGACCCATGCCTACTCAAAATCCGCACCGCATCGTCGGCCTGTGCACTTCAAGCAAGGTGTACAGCGCGCTGACTGAACTGAAACACCTGGAAGGCCACCGCTGCGCCAAGTTTCTTTCGCTGCTGGCGGAGAATCTCGTGCACAAGGGCCTGCTCAATGAGCGCGAAGTGGTGCACATGCTCGACCAGGTTGTCGATTGAAACAGCCCTCACTGTTATCAATGACCACTATCGAAAGCGTTGATTGTCCCTGAGCGCAGCGAATCCCTAAGGTAGCTCCACAGATTGATGGAGGTACTTGTCATGGCTCAGGTTCAAATCATGTCGGTAGTTGGCAGCGCTGTTCCCGCATCGCTCAGAGCGTCGGGATTGCTCGCCTGCTGGTATCTGGTGCGCGATGGCGAGCCGATCAGCGGCCCGCTCACTTCACTGCCCGCGGCGCAGGCCCTGTCGCAGAAAATCGTCAGCACACCGTTCCACGCCTAAGGCAGCTGGATTTTCGGCTTGGTCTCAATGAACAGCGCCCAGCTCGACATGAACAGCGCCGCGATCAGCGGCCCGATCACGAAACCGTTGAGGCCGAACACTGCGAGGCCGCCGAGGGTCGAGATCAGGATCATGTAATCCGGCATGCGCGTGTCCTTGCCGACCAGGATCGGGCGCAGCACGTTGTCCACCAGACCGATTACAAATACCCCGAACAACCCCAGCACCACACCCTGCCAGATCATCCCGCTGAGCAGGAAGTACACCGCCACCGGCGCCCAGACAATCCCCGCGCCCACCGCCGGCAACAGCGACAGAAACGCCATCATCACCGCCCACAGCAATGCGCTGGGGATGCCGAGAAACCAGAAAATCGCCCCGCCCAATGCGCCCTGAGTGATGGCCACCACCAGATTGCCCTTCACCGTCGCGCGCACCACACGATTGAATTTCAACTGCAAACGACGTTTCTGGTGTTCCTCCAGCGGCACCGCGGTGCGCACTTTGCGCGCCAGTTCGGCACCGTCACGCAAAAAGAAAAACAGCAGGTACAACATGATGCCGAAGCTGACCACGAACTCGAATGTGCCTTGACCGAAACTGAACGCCTGACTCGCCAGCACCTGACTGCCCTGCATCGATGCCTTGACGATTTTCTCGCGCAGACCATTGAGTTCGCCCATGCCAAAGCGATCGAGCAGATGCTGGAAGTACGGCGGCAGGCTGTGTTTGAACTGCGCAATATAGGCGCCGATGTCCAGTTGGCCACTTTCGATGTTGGTGTACAGCGTCGCGCCTTCCTGGACCAACAACACACTGAGGATGATCACCGGCAAAATCGCGATCACCAGACAAATGCCCAGGGTGCATAGAGAAGTCAGATTGCGTTGCCAGCCGAACTTCTGCTGCAACCGGCGCTGCATCGGCGCAAACAGGATGCCGAGGATCACCGCCCAGAACACCGCGCCGTAGAACGGCAGCAGAATCCAGATGAAAGCGACCGTCACCAATACCAGCAGTACCGTGAGGGATTTGAATTGAAGGCTTTTTTCGTTCATGTCCGATCCATGTCAGTCAGGCGTCGTGCACGCCCCGATCCTTAGTCCGCCGGGACGCGCACGAGTGCCATCTTTATTCATGGAGCATAGTTGCCGATCACGGCCAGCATTCAGCGCACCGGCAGCTTGACGATCTGCTCGGTGGTCATGACGTCACCGAAGGTGTCTTCCACTTCCGCCAGCGCAGCCTGGTGCAGGTAATCCTTGTCGATGGACGAGCCATTGACGCGGGTAATCGCACGGGTGGCCGAGGCGTCGGAGGCGACGATCACGTTGTAACCCAGCGGCGCAGCATCCCGCGCGGCGCCGGCGACGCAGGCATGAGTCATCAGGCCGGAAATGATCAGCGTATTGATGCCGGCCTTCTTCAGGCGCTCGTCAAGATCGGTGCTGGCGAACACACTGACGGTGGTCTTTTGCAGAACCACGTCTTGCGGGCGTGGCTGCATGTCCTTGTGAAATTTAACGGTCTCGCCATCAATGGCAAATACCGGCGAGCCAGCCGGCGCGACGTGCTGCACGTGATACACCGGGATCTTGTGGCTGTCGGCGAAGCTGATCAGCTCACGGGTTTTCGCCAGAGCGGCGGCACCGTCCGGGATCGGCATCCGGCCGCTGAAATATTCATTCTGGAAATCGATCACCACCAGCGCAGATTTGCCGGCCGGCAAATGATCGGCCGGTGTGGCGCCGGACATCGCACGAATGGTCGGGTGGCTGTCAGCCATGGCACCGGTGCTGGCCAAGACACCGGAAAACGCACAAGCGGTGAGAAAGCGACGAGTAAAGTTCTGCATGGGAGAGTCCTGCTTCGGTTGATTTGATGAGCGAATGTTAAGCAGCCACCGTCGCACCGAACACAGTGAAACCGACACATGATTTGTGCAGGATCTACACAAATGAGCTGCACAGATCAGCCTCGCTGACTCAAACGTAGATCCAGATCAATAAACCGCACTTGCCACTGCACTACCCTGCCGCGCTTTTGCGACCGATGCCGCCATGAAGCCAGAACTCCCCCTCGCCGCCCCGGAACTGCTCGCCCCTGCCGGCACCCTGAAGAACATGCGCTACGCCTTCGCTTACGGTGCCGATGCGGTTTACGCCGGGCAGCCGCGCTACAGCCTGCGAGTGCGCAACAACGAATTCGACCACGCCAACCTCGCCCTCGGCATTCGCGAAGCGCAGGCCCAGGGCAAGCGCTTCTATGTTGTGGTCAACATCGCCCCGCATAACGCCAAACTGAAGACTTTCCTCAAAGATCTGGCACCGGTGATCGAGATGGCACCGGACGCCCTGATCATGTCCGATCCGGGATTGATCATGCTGGTGCGCCGGCACTTTCCGCAGATGCCGATCCACCTCTCGGTGCAGGCCAACACGGTGAACTGGGCGAGTGTCGAGTTCTGGCAGCAACAGGGGCTGAGCCGGATCATCCTGTCGCGGGAGCTGTCGCTGGAAGAAATCGGCGAAATCCGCGGACAGGTGCCAGCCATGGAACTGGAGGTGTTCGTCCACGGCGCGCTGTGCATGGCTTACTCCGGGCGCTGTTTGTTGTCGGGCTACATGAACAAGCGCGACGCCAATCAGGGCACCTGCACCAACGCCTGCCGCTGGAAGTATTCGGCGCAGGAGGCCACCGAAAATCAGCTCGGCGAGATCGTGCAGACCTTCCAGCCCGAGCCGACCCTCGGTATCGGCGCGCCGACCGATCAGGTGTTCCTACTGCAGGAAGCCAATCGGCCCGATGAGTTGATGCCGGCTTTTGAGGACGAGCACGGCACTTACATCATGAACGCCAAAGATCTGCGCGCCGTGCAGCACGTCGAACGCCTGACGCGCATGGGCGTGCATTCGCTGAAGATCGAGGGCCGGACCAAATCGCACTTCTATTGCGCGCGCACCACTCAGGTCTATCGCCGGGCAATCGACGACGCGATGGCCGGGCGCGAGTTTGATCGCAGCCTGATGACCGATCTGGAATCACTGGCCCAGCGCGGCTACACCGAAGGTTTCCTGCGCCGCCATGTGCATGACGAATACCAGAATTATCAGAACGGCAGCTCGGTGTCGGAGCGTCAGCAGTTCGTTGGCGAACTCACCGGCGAGCGCCGCGACCGGTTGGCCGAGGTCAAGGTGAAGAACCGTTTTGCCCTCGGCGATCATCTGGAACTGATGACGCCCAAGGGCAACTTCCATTTCGATCTGCACCAGTTGCAGAGTGCCAAGGGCGAAGCCATTGAAGTCGCCCCCGGCGACGGGCACACGGTTTACCTGCCAATTCCGGACGCGGTGGATTTGCGCTTTGGCCTGCTGATGCGCGACCTGACTGCTCAATCGAACTGAAATACGTGGATAAACGGTGGCGAGCGAGCTTGCTCGCGCCGGGTGGCGAAACGACCCCAAGATTTCGCAATCATCGCTTTTTTTGAGAGTGCTGCGCACTCTTGCGGGAGCAAGCTCCCTCGCCACAGTGAAGCACTGTAGTCAGAGGAATTCCTCGCGCAACATCGCCACGAACGCCTCACGCGCCGGGTGTACCCCGGCGTTTTCGTGCCAGTAAAACAGGTTGTCGATCGCCGTCAGCTCAGGAAACTCATAGCCCACGCATCCAGCGCCTTTGGCGTATTGCTCGAACACGCCTTTAGGCACCAATGCCACGCCGGCGCCAGCACTCACGCAACCGACAATCGCCCCGTAACTCGCCAGGCTGACAATCGGCAGCGCCTGCCCCTGACGCAACAACCAGTGCTCCAGCGCCGCCCGATACGGGCAACCCTGCGGCCACATGAACACGGTTTTATCCTGCAAGTCGTGGATGTCGCGCACCGGGCCGAACGACGTCGAAGCAATCAGCAGCAGCTCCTCGCGGTACATCGGCGTGCGTTTGAGTTGCGCGCGCTCGACGTCCACCGCGACGATGGCGCCGTCCAGGCGATGGCTGACGGTGTCGTCGAGCAATTGGCCCCAGGTGCCAGTTGTCAACTCCAGCGCCACCTGCGGATAGCGCTGGTGAAACTTGGCCAACAGCCGCGGCAAACGCCCGGTGGCCGAGGACTCGATCGCGCCGATACGCAGCGGGCCGGACGGTTCGGCGGCGGGATCCACCGCGCGCTTGGCTTCGGCGGTCAGCGCCAGAATCCGCTCGGCATACGCAAGAAACGTCTGCCCCGCCGGGCTGATCCGCAGCCCGCGCCCCTCGCGCAGAAACAGCGCCACACCGAGTTCCACTTCCAGCGCCTTGATCCGCGCCGTGATATTCGACGGCACACAAAACAGCTTTTCAGCGGCCCGGGCAATGCTGCCCTCGTCGGCCACGGTCTTGAACATGCGGATCTGCGCCAGCTCCATACTCATCACTCAAAGTGAACATTCAGCGCAGTATAAGTCAGTTGTGGAGACTTGTTGGCCGCCCGGATACTCGACGCATCAACCCTTGCGGTGCGCCGATCATGCCGTCTCCTTCTCCCTTGAAAATCATTCTGGCCATGACCTTCGTGGTCAGTTGCTGGGCCTATTCGCCGACCGGCATTCACATCGGCCTGCAGGCGTACGACCCCGGGCATCTGGCGTTGCTGCGGTTTCTCCTGGCGTCGCTGTTCATGGCTGTGATCGCGGCGTTCAAGGGCATTCGCCTGCCGCAACGGCGCGACGTGCCGCTGTTGTTCGCTCTGGGATTTTTTGCCGTCAGCCTGCATCACGTGGCGCTGAACATCGGCCAGCAAAGCGTCAGTGCCGGCGCCTCCAGCGTACTCGCGCAGTCGAGCCCGTTGTTCAGTACGCTGCTGGCACGCTACGTGTTCAAGGATCAGGTCAGTGTCTGGCGTTGGGGCTGCGTGTTGCTGGGGCTGGTCGGCGTGGTGATCGTGGTCAGCGCCGATCAGGGCCTGGGGCAGATCGACGCGCATGGCTTGCTGATTCTACTGGCGGCGCTGTCATGGAGCGTTTATTTCGCCCTGCAAAAACATCACGCCCGGCGTTATGACGGCTTCAGTCTGGCCTGTTATGCGGTGTGGTCGGGGACGCTGCTATTGCTGATTTATCTGCCGGGGCTGGGTGCGGCGGTAGTCAAAGCACCGCTTCGAGTACAGTGGGCGGTGCTGGCGCTAGGGGTATTTCCCAGTGCACTGGCCTATCTGGCCTGGGGCTTTGTGCTCAGGCATGTGGATTTGAGCCGGGCGACGATGACGCTTTATCTGATACCGCCGACGGCGATGGGGATTGCTTCAGTGGGCCTTGGCGAGCAGCCGGCGCTGATGGTTCTGATTGGCGCGGCGGTGGTGTTGTTCAGTGTGCTGGCGTTGAATCTGGAGCGGCGGGTGGAGGGTCGACCGGTTGAGGTCTGATCGAGGTTTTTTACTGAGGCTGATGACCCCATCGCGAGCAGGCTCACTCCTACAGGGGGATGCGTTCTGCCTGTGGGAGCGGGCTTGCTCGCGAAAGGGCCGGCGCAGACTATAAATATCTCATGCCGGGTTTGCCTCAGCGCCTGTCATCCGACAACGGCGTCGGCTCATCCGCCGGCGGCACATCGTCGTCCGCCGCCGGGTCCTTCCAGTCTTCCGGCCGATCGGCATCACTCAGCGGATCACGCCCCGGGTTCATGCCCGGCGGCGCATCGTGATCGGCCAGCGTCGGCTCGTCCGTGCCGGGCACCGGACGGGTGGGATCGGTCGGCAGCACACCACCTTGAAACAGCAAATCGTTAGCCATGACACACCTCACCAGGGAGGTCCGGAGAACCCGGGCCATACTGCTTGGAAGCGTGCCTGCGCAGGCGGTGCTATCGAACAGACCAACGGCAATCAGCCCTGCGCACTGAAACGGTCGCGACTGTTGGTCAGGTGCAGCCACATGGCCGCGCGCGCGGCATCCGGATCCTGACGCTTGATCGCATTCAAAATCGCTTCGTGTTCGAGATTGGCCAACTGCCCCAACTTGCTCAGATCCGCCGCGCCCCGCTCGGCGGCATTGAGCCGCTGACGCGGAATCATCGCGCTGCCCAGGTGCTGCATGATTTCGCTGAAGCAGACGTTGCCGGTGGCTTCGGCGATCAGCAGATGAAAGCGTCGGTCGGCCTCGACGCAACTGTCGTTGCTGTCCAGCAGACGCTGATAGTCATCCAGCGCCTGACGCATTTGCAGCAATTGCTGCTCGCTGCGCCGTGACGCGGCCAACGCCGAGGCCTGCGTCTCCAGGCCCATGCGCAATTCAAGAATGCTGCGCACCCCGAGAGCGGTATCGACATTCAACCGCAAGCCCTGCTCCGCAGTGCGCTCGATGACGAACGTGCCGATGCCGTGCCGCGTTTCGACCAGTCCCGACGCCTGCAATTTGGAAATCGCCTCGCGCACCACTGTGCGACTGACACCGTGCTCCTGAACGATGGCGTTCTCCGACGGCAGCTTGTCGCCGGGTGACATCTGGCCGAGCAGAATCTTCTGGGTGAGTTTTTCCACCAGGTCGTGCGCAAGGTTATGCGTGCGTTTAGGCGCGGGGGCGTCGAGGTCTTCTTGCATGATCGGTTCCGGGCATCGGGGCTCGCGGATCGTAGCACTACGCAGTCGCTGACGAGATTGATTTTAGCGCTAAAATCGCCTCCATCTTGTATGACAACATGCAGGAAATCTGGATTTCAGCCTCAAAGAGTCGGTTGAGCACATTTAAAAAAATCGAAAAATGGTCGCTGAAAAAAGAAAGCAATGACCGAAAAACCCAATAAACCCGGCTGCTCTTGCTAAAAAGACATAAGAAACTAGCCTGCCAGATGAATTTAGTCGCCCTACCCCACTTGTAGGACAAAAAATTCAAGTTGTATGATGTCTATCAACAAAGCAGCACCCAGCACTATCCCCGCATAAAAATAATCAGTGGGAGAAAAACAAGTGAAAACCTCCGTCTCCGGGATGAACGAGGGCGTCGATTCGACACTCGCGTCCGCCATCTCGAAAGTGAAACGCCACGTCCTGCCGCTCTTCGTGATCATGTTCATCGTCAATTACATTGACCGGGTGAACATCGGTTTCGTCCGCACTCACATGGAACATGACCTGGGCATCGGGGCTGCCGCCTACGGCTTCGGCGCCGGTCTGTTCTTCATCGGTTACGCGCTGTTCGAAGTCCCGTCCAACATGCTCCTGCAGAAAGTCGGCGCGCGTATCTGGCTGACCCGCATCATGCTCACCTGGGGTCTGGTCGCCGCCGGTATGGCGTTCATCCAGAACGAAACGCACTTTTACATCCTGCGTTTCCTGCTCGGCGTGGCCGAGGCCGGATTCTTTCCCGGGGTGATCTACTACTTCACGCGCTGGCTGCCGGGTGCCGAACGCGGCAAGGCAATCGCGATTTTCCTTAGCGGCTCAGCGGTCGCCTCGCTGATCTCCGGCCCGCTGTCCGGGCTGCTCTTGCAGATCAATGGCCTGGGCCTGCACGGCTGGCAGTGGATGTACTTCATCGAGGGGATGTTTTCCGTGGGGCTGTGTGTGTTCGTGTGGTTCTGGCTCGACGCCAAACCCCACGACGCAAAATGGCTGACCCGCGCCGAACAGGACGCACTGGTCAGCGCCATCGATGATGAACAGAAGGCCCGCGAAGCCGCGACGCCGATCCGCCCATCGATGGGCAAACTGCTCAAGGACCGGCAGATCATCCTGTTCTGCCTGATCTACTTTTTCATCCAGCTGACGATCTACGCCGCGACGTTCTGGCTGCCGAGCATCATCAAGAAAATGGGCGAGATGAGTGACTTCCAGGTCGGGCTGTTCAACTCGATTCCGTGGTTGCTGTCGAT
This sequence comes from Pseudomonas sp. MWU16-30322, assembly GCF_020515535.1. Taxonomy (NCBI): domain Bacteria; kingdom Pseudomonadati; phylum Pseudomonadota; class Gammaproteobacteria; order Pseudomonadales; family Pseudomonadaceae; genus Pseudomonas; species Pseudomonas sp. MWU16-30322. The sequence goes on along the minus strand of NZ_JAIWYL010000011.1, from coordinate 56,435 downwards.
CATCGGCATGTACGCTTTCGCCGCTTTCTCGGCCAAGTGGAAGCACCAGCAGGCCTGGGTCGCGACCGCGCTGCTGATTGCGGCGGCGGGGATGTTCATGTCCACCACCGGCGGGCCGATTTTTGCCTTTGTCGCGATCTGTTTTGCTGCGCTGGGCTTCAAGTCCGCTTCATCGTTGTTCTGGCCGATTCCCCAGGCCTATCTGGATGCGCGAATCGCTGCGGCAGTGATCGCGCTGATCAACTCGGTGGGCAACCTCGGCGGCTTCGTCGCGCCAACCACCTTCGGCTTGCTCGAAGAGCACACCGGCTCGATTCAGGGCGGCCTCTATGGCCTGGCCGCGACCTCGATCATCGCCGCGATCATCGTCTTCGCCGCGCGCACCACACCAAAACCCTCTGCAGACCTCGCCGTGGCGGAAGCCGCGCCGAAGCACGCCTGAATTCTGTCTTATTAGGATAAAAATCATGACCGCACACGACACGACCAAAGCGCCGATCATCACCGACATGCAGGTGATTCCGGTGGCCGGCCACGACGGCATGCTGCTCAACCTGAGCGGCGCCCATGGGCCGTTTTTCACCCGCAACATCGTCATCCTCAAGGACAACGCCGGGCACACCGGCGTCGGTGAAGTGCCCGGTGGAGAGCGCATCCGTCAGACGCTGGAGGACGCCCGCAGCCTGGTGCTCGGCAACTCGATCGGCAACTATCAGAAAATCCTCAATCAGGTGCGTCAGACCTTCGCCGAGCGTGATGCCGGCGGCCGTGGCCTGCAGACCTTCGACCTGCGCATCACCATTCACGCAGTGACCGGACTCGAAGCCGCCCTGCTCGACCTGCTCGGCCAACACCTCGACGTACCGGTCGCGGCGTTGCTCGGCGAAGGCCAGCAGCGCGATCAAGTGAAGATGCTCGGTTATCTGTTCTACGTCGGTGACCATCGCGAAACCAGCCTCGCCTACCGCAGCGAACCGGATGCCAATAACGACTGGTTCCGCGTGCGACACGAGAAGGCCATGAGCGCCGAAGCGGTGGTGCGTCTGGCTGAAGCGGCCCAGGCGAAATACGGTTTCCAGGACTTCAAACTCAAGGGCGGCGTGCTCAGTGGCGATGCGGAAATCGAAGCGGTGACGGCCCTGGCCGAACGTTTTCCCGAGGCGCGCATCACCCTTGATCCGAACGGCGCCTGGTCACTGAAGGAAGCGATTCGTCTGTGCCGCGATCAGCATCACGTGCTGGCTTACGCCGAAGACCCCTGCGGTGCGGAAAACGGTTACTCGGGGCGTGAAGTCATGGCCGAATTTCGCCGCGCCACCGGACTGAAGACGGCGACCAACATGATCGCTACCGACTGGCGCGAGATGGGCCACGCGATCCAGTTGCAGTCGGTGGACATCCCTTTGGCCGACCCGCACTTCTGGACCATGCAAGGTTCGGTGCGTGTCGCGCAACTGTGCCATGAGTGGGGCCTGACCTGGGGTTCGCACTCCAACAACCATTTCGATATTTCTTTGGCGATGTTTACCCATGTCGCGGCAGCGGCACCGGGCGATATCACCGCCATCGACACGCACTGGATCTGGCAGGACGGCCAGCGTCTGACCAAAGCCCCGCTGCAGATTGTCGACGGCTGCGTGCAAGTGCCGCAAAAGCCGGGTCTTGGGGTGGAGCTGGACATGGATCAGGTGGGCAAGGCTCACGAACTCTACAAAGGCATGGGCCTCGGTGCGCGGGATGACAGCGTGGCGATGCAGTTTTTGATTCCGGGATGGACGTTCGATAACAAGCGGCCGTGTCTGGTGCGCTGACATTCTCAAGCTCACCGTACTTCAAATGTGGGAGCGGGCTTGCTCGCGAAAGCGGTGTGTCATTCAACTCAAATATTGACTGACACGCCGCCTTCGCGAGCAAGCCCGCTCCCACAGGGGGGGATTTGTATCAGGCAGAGATTTGTAGCAGCCAGTTTTTGAACGCAGTCATCGCTGCCGTCTCCGGCCGCGACTGCAAGCGCGTCAGCCAATAACTGCCGGTGGTGATTTCAATCGCAAACGGCTGGCGAATCACGTCCGCCGCCAGTTGCCGGGCGAACATCAGCGGTGGCGCCAAGGCCACCCCGCTGCCCTGCAGCGCCGCTTCCATCATCGCCAGCGACGAATCGAACACAATGCTCTGCGGCGGTGCCGCGTGGGTGGCCAGGCCTGCGGCGTGAAACCACTCCGGCCACTCATCGGTGCGATAGGAACGCAGCAAGCGTTGTTGCAGCAGATCGCCCGGGGTGTGCAGCTGCCGGGCAATTTCCGGTACGCACAGTACCGATAGTGGAGCGTCGAGCAGACGCGTTGCCTCGATGCCATGCCACGCTCCGGCGCCAAAACGAATCGCGTAATCCAGACCTTCGGCGGCGACGTCGACACGATTGTTGTTGGTCGACAGCCGCAAATCTATGAGCGGATGTTTCGCCTGGAAGTCTGCCAGTCGCGGCAGCAGCCAACCGACCGCAAAGGTTCCTACGGCGCCCACGGTCAACATTTCCCGATACTGACCGCCGGCCAGCCGCTCGAGCATCTGCGCGATATGATCGAACGACGTGGTCAACACCGGCAGCAGTGTTTCCCCTTCACTGGTCAGCATCAGCCCACGGGGCAGGCGTTTGAACAGGGTGACATTGAGCTGCGCTTCAAGGCTTTTGACCTGATGGCTCACCGCCGCCTGGGTCACGCACAGTTCCACGGCGGCGCGGGTAAAGCTCAAATGCCGTGCCGAGGCTTCGAACGCGCGCAGTGCATTGAGCGGCAGTTGAGGTCGAATCATCCCAGTCCCAAATTTTTCTAATGGCTCATGCGAAATATCATCGTTTGTCGACGAGTGCCAGACTGCCTAAATTGTCGGCGCTGATCAGCTGCCCAACATTGCAATTGCCCGCAGTCTAGCGGGATAACACCCTCAACACTCATGGAGAGTGGTTCATTTATGTCATTCATCAATCCGAGCAAAGTCATTTCCTGCAGCGCATTCGGCCTGTTTTTCGGCACCGCAGCGTGCATGGCTGCCACGCCCAGCGACGAGCAACTGCAAGCCCTGGTACAAAAAGCCGTTACCCCGGTGATGCAGCGGCAGAACATCCCCGGCCTCGCCGTGGCCATCACCGTCAACGGCCAGCCGCATTACTTTAATTACGGCGTCGCCGCCAAGGATACCGGGCAGAAAGTCAGCGAAAACACCCTGTTCGAAATCGGCTCGGTGAGCAAAACCTTCGCCGCGACCCTGGCGGGCTATGCGCAGGCGACGGGCAAACTGGACCTGCCGACCAAGGCCAGCCAGATCTGGCCAGAGCTCAAGGGCAGCGCCTTCGATGGCATCAGCGTGCTGCAACTGGGCACCTACAGCGCCGGCGGCCTGCCGCTGCAATTCCCTGACGAGTGGGACTCGGCGGACAAGATGCTCGGCTACTACCAACAGTGGAAACCGAGCTTCCCGGCCGGTAGCCAGCGCCTGTATTCCAACCCGAGCCTGGGCCTGTTCGGTTATCTGGCCGCCAAGACCCTCGGTCAGCCATATGATCAGGTGATGAGCGAAACCCTGCTGCCGAAACTCGGCCTCAAGCACACCTTCATCCAGGTGCCCGCGTCCGAAGCCAAGCTTTACGCCCAAGGTTACGACAAGAAAGACCAACCGGTTCGGGTCAGTCCAGGCGCACTGGATTCCGAAGCCTACGGTATTAAAACCAGTGCTGCGGATCTGCTGCGGTATGTCGAGGCCAACCTGAAACCGGCCAGCCTTGAAGCGCCGTTGCAAAAAGCTATCGCCGCGACCCACACCGGTTACTACACCGTTGGCGACATGACCCAAGGCCTGGGCTGGGAGCGTTATGCCTACCCGATCAGCCTCGATAAATTGCAGAACGGCAACTCGACGCCGATGGCCATGCAAGCGCACAAGGTCAAATGGCTGGCATCGCCACAGCCTGAACCGGCCAACGTGCTCTACAACAAAACCGGCGCGACCGGTGGCTTCGGCGCCTATGTGGCGTTTGTGCCGTCGAAGGATCTCGGCATCGTGATCCTGGCGAACAAGAATTATCCGAATGCGGAACGGGTGAAGATTGCCCACGAAATATTCAGCGCCCTGACTGACTGATATTGAAACGGTGGCGAGGGGATTTATCCCCTCGCCACAAACGGGCAATAAAAATGGGCGACCCTGTAGAGGTCGCCCATTTTTTTGATTCAGGCCATGCCGTCAATCATCCGGCATTTCCGGTGGCTTGCTCGGTTTCGCGGGTTTGGTTGGCTTGGCGCCCTTCTCGCCTTTCTTGGCTGCCGGTTCGGCGGCAGTGGCCTTGGTATCGGCGACCGTCGGTGCGCTGATTTCCTTTTCGCTGGCCGGCAGCGCATCAACCGTGTCGAAGATTTTCTTCAGGTCCACCGACTTCGCTTCATCGCCCGAGGCCGAAAGTTTGATTTCGCCGTCCTTGCCGATCAGGAACACTTTCGGGTACGCGCCGGCACCGAGTTTCAGCGAACGCAGCAAAGCCATGGTGTCTTGCTGGCCGAGGTCTTTGCCATCGAGCTGACCGGCCATATTGAGGATGGTGTAGACCTTGATGCTGCGGTCAGTCACACCTTTCTTGTTCGCCGGATCGTCCAGCGATTTTTTCAGCCCCACCCACACCGGGTCGACGGTGCTTTGTGCGATTACGATCAGAGGTCGGGCCCGTCCCATATCCCCGGCTATGGGCGAGTCGTTTTCAGCGGCGAACAAGGGGCCGGCAATCGCCAGCAAGAGTGTCAGGGTCAGTGACCTGATGAGCATGCGCATCTCCTTTTGATATCCACGCTCTAATGATTGCGCATCGTGGCGATTGTTCCGGGGTCGTGCCCGGCAAATATGTTTCGCCTTGTCAGAAGCTTAGGTCAGCCCCGTCATTGCGCAACCGCATCGGCGTAATCGTGACGCGGATTTGATTACCTTTTGTGAGCGCATTAGGGTGGTCGTTCTGCCCACGAAATGGAGTTCACCCCATGCACATCGACTACCTGTGCGATCACCCGCATTTGATTGAGGAACTGGCCGAACTCAATTTCAAGGAATGGGGCGAGTTCCGTCCCGGCGACACCCTTGCAGCCCGCACCGAGCGGATGCGCGCCGCCTGCGGCAAGGGAGCAATTCCCAGCGTGGTGGTGGCCATTGAAGACGGCAGATTGCTCGGTGGCGCGCTGTTGATCGACAGTGACATGAAGATCCGTCCCCAACTGACGCCATGGCTGGCGGGCGTCTACGTGAAATCAGAAGAACGCGGGCGCGGGATTGCTTCGCAGCTGGTCAACAGGATCGTCAATGAAGCGGCGGCGTTGGGGGTGACTGAGTTGTATCTGTACACCGACGCCGCGCAATCGCTGTATGCGCGGCTGGGATGGGAGGTGGTCGAGGATCTGGTTTACGAAGAACTGCCGGTGACCGTCATGAAATTCAACATCGCTCCTACAGGGAACCGTGGCGTTTCGACGGGGCTGGATCAGAACGCCAGTTTGTAGCCGATCAACAGCAGCATGGTCGCCAGGCACGGGCGCAGCAATTCATCGGAAATGCGCCCGGTCAGGTGGCTGCCGAGCCAGATGCCCGGCAGCGAACCCATCAGCAGGAACCCCAGCACGCCCCAATCCATGTTGCCCATGCTCGCATGGCCCAGCCCCGCAACGAGGGTCAGCGGTACGGCGTGGGCGATTTCGGTGCCGACCAGACGCCGGGTCGGCAACAGCGGGTAGAGGATGAACAGCGCGACCGTGCCCAAGGCGCCGGCGCCGATTGAAGTCAGGGCGACCATGGTGCCGAGGATCAGGCCGGTGATCACCGTCATCACGTTCAGGCGCGCGCCGCTCGGGTTGTAGTTGCCGCCAGCGCGTTTGTGGGCGAATTCGAGGAGGCGCTTCTTGAACAGAATCGCCAGCGCCGTGGCGAACAGCACCCAACCCAAGGCTTGTTTGATGATTGCGTTCATTGCGTCGGGCGCGGTGTGCAGGGTGCTGAGAAACCACAAGGTCATTGCCACCGCTGGCACGCTGCCGAGGGTCAGCCAACCGGTGATGGCCCAGTCGATGTTGTCGTTTTTCTTGTGCACCAGCACGCCACTGGATTTGGTAATGGCTGCGTACAGCAGGTCAGTGCCCACCGCTGTTGCCGGGTTGATGCCGAACCACAGCAGGATCGGCGTCATCAAGGAACCACCGCCGACACCGGTCATGCCGACAATAAAACCCACCACCAGCCCGGCAATCACCAGGCCGAAATTTACCAATTCCATTAAGACGTCCAGTAAAAACGACAGGAAAAATCTGGCCCGCAGCATAGCGATTTTTCATATAACCACATATATCAATGCGGTCTATCGTTATGCCTTCTAGCCACACCGCCTTATTCTGTGTGGGAGCGGGCTTGCTCGCGAAGGCAGTGTGTCATTCACGTAGATATCGACTGACACGCCCTCTTCGCGAGCAAGCCCGCTCCCACAGGGGTTATAGGGTGCCAGGTAGATCAATGCACGCGCCGGCCCGGTTTGAAACTGTGATGACGGTTGATCCAGACCGTCGCCAGCGCAATCAGCGACAGGATCAACAGCGCCCACGGAAACGACATCGCCCCCGCCCGATCAAGCAGCAGCCCGCCAAACAGACCGCCGCCGGCAATCGCCACGTTCCAGGAGGTGGTGAGCATCGCCTGCACCACGTCGACATGCTCGCCAGCCGAATCCGCTGCAGCCGTCAGCAGCAACGTCGCCGAGCCACCAAACGACAAGCCCCACACGGCCATGCAGATGTAGATCAGCCACGGCGACGGTGACATCAGCGCCAGCACCAGGGCGGTCACGGCAAACACCGCGAGGCTGATCAGGGTCAGCCAGCGCAACCAGCGATCCACCAGCAGGCCGATGATCCAGATCCCGACCAGCGAACACAGACCGAACACCAGCAGCACCAGATCGACCCGCTCGGCCAGCCCGGCCTGCATCAGGAACGGCGCAATGTAGGTGTAGAGAATGTTGTGCCCGAGCATCCAGGTCAGCACCACGAACAGCACTGGCCGTACGCCCGGCAGACGCAGCGATTGCAGCAGCGGCAGGCGTTCGGCGCTGGTCTGGCCCGGACGATCGGGCACCGCCAGCATGATCCACGCCGCCAACACCAATGCCAGCGCCGACATGATCCCGAACGAAGCGCGCCAACCGATCAGGTTGCCCAGCCAGGTCCCCGCCGGTGTGCCCAGCGACAGTGCCACTGGGGTGCCGAGCATGGCGATCGCCAACGCCCGCCCCTGCTGATGCGCCGGCACGATCCCGCGGGCGTAACCGGCCATGATCCCCCATGACAGGCCAGCTGCCATCCCGGCCAGAAACCGCGAAGCGAGGGTCAGACCGTAATGGCTGGAGAACGTGGTGATGGTGTTGAACACCAGGAAACCGCCGACCGTCATCAGCAGCACCCGCCGCCGTGGCCAGCCCCGGGTGGCGACGGTCAGCGGAATCGCCGCGACGATCGAGCCCAGCGCATACAGCGTCACCAGTTGCCCGGCGAGCACTTCGCTGACCCCAAGCCCGGCGCCGATTTGCGGCAGCAGCCCGGCCGGCAGGGTTTCGGTGAGGATGGCGATGAATCCGGTCATGGCGAACGCCAGCAACGCGGCATAGGGCAGTTTTTCTGCACGGGGGGCGTGGTCGAGGCGGGTGAATTCGGTGCTTGCGGAGTCGGTCATGACAGGTGCAGCTCCCTTTGGATCAATAGTAGCGATGGATTGTATACAAAAATCCCACTCACAATTTGATCAATGTGGGAGCGAGCCTGCTCGCGAATGCGGTGGATCTATCAAAGATTCAGCGCCTGGCAGATCGCTTTCGCGAGCAGGCTCGCTCCCACATTGGATCTCCGCACTTACTGCACCGGCAGGAAATTCAAGAACAGCAGACTCTGCGCGTAATTCAGGCCGATGCGCCGGTAGCGCTCATCAAGCATCTGCGTCAGCAAGTCTAGGCGCGCGACGATCTTGCCGAATTCGGTGGCGAAACTCAGGTTGCTGCCCTCCTCCGAGATTTCGTTGGAGAACAACAAAGGCTGGCCTTCCTTGTTCTGGCGCTGGGACAGAATCCACGTGGCTTTCTCGATGTTGCGCGCGGCGTTGTGGACGAAGGTCGGGTTGATCGCATCGGTCATGTAAAACTCGACGCGGTTGCCATGGGCGGTGACCAGCATGCTGCCGATGGCATAGATGAAGGCGCCGACCCGATCCCCGAGAAACTCCGGACTCATCGCATAGCTGAGCGCCGCCAGATCTTTGCGCCCGCCCAACACCGGTAACGGTTGCTGCTGCTCGACGGCCAGGCGCACCTGTTTCACCGCCGTGTTGATGTCGAGGAAGCCCGACTTGCGCAGTTCTTCCGGGTTGCGCAAATACAGCTTGCCCATCAGGCGATACAGACTGTTGAGGTTGTCGCGCATCGCCAACGTGGCCATGCGGTCGACGCTGGTTTGCAGGAATTCCTGCGGTTGACCGTCGCGCATCTGCGCGAAAAAGCCATTGCCGTCCTGATGCGTGCAACCGCTGACAAACAGCGACGACAGACAGGCCAGCAACAGGCACGGGCGGCGAACGAATCGGGCGATCGGGGGAAAAACTCTCGGCATGAATTCTCGAACAGGCACATTCCTGCGCGGCGGGCGTCGCCGCATCCTGGCCATGGATAGAGCCGCCGAATCCGGAAAAGTGCAGCGCTGGCACGATTTCCCGACCTTCGGCAACTATTTAGTATGACTTTATATTTGCACTAAACCTTTAACCGGCTATAAATTCTGACTCAACCCACAATTAGCATGACTATTACCCTGTTTTGAAAACAACAACAAAAAGGAAGGTCAACCATGCTTCAATCACGTCACCTGCTATCCGGCCTCGGACTGTCCCTGATGATCGCCACCCTCTCCGCCAACGCGGCCGGCCTCAGCGCCGAACACAAAGCCTTCGGCAAAACCAATGACGGCACGCCCGTCGAGCAATACATCCTGCGCAACAGCCACGGTATGCAGGCGACCGTCATCACCTACGGCGCCACCCTGCAATCGCTGCTGGTGCCGGACAAACACGGCAAAGCCGCCGATGTGGTGCTGGGCTTCGACGATGTCCAGGGCTACCAGAAAGGCACGGCCTATTTCGGCGCGACCATCGGCCGTTTCGGCAATCGCATCGCGGACGGCGCGTTCGAACTCGACGGCAAGCGGTATCAGGTGCCGCAGAACGACAAGTCCAACGCCTTGCATGGCGGCACTGTGGGCTTTGACAAAAAGGTCTGGAAAGCCGAGCCCGTCACAGACAAGGATTCCGTCGGCGTGACCCTGACCTACCTGTCGGCGGACGGCGAAATGGGCTTCCCCGGCAATCTCACCACGCAGGTGACCTATCGCCTGACCGACAGCAACGAACTGCGCATCGACTACAAGGCCAGCACCGATAAACCGACGGTGCTCAACCTGACCAACCACAGCTACTTCAACCTCGCCGGCGCCGGCAATGGCGACGTGTTGAAACAAGTCGCGACCCTGCACGCCAGCCGCTATACACCGGTCACGGCCAAGCTGATCCCGACCGGCGAACTGGCACCCGTGGCCGGCACGCCAATGGACTTCACCAAGCCCACCGCGATCGGCACGCACATCAAAGCCGATCACCCGCAGCTGAAATTCGCCGAACCGAAACAGGGCGGCTTCGATTTCAACTGGGTGCTGGATACCAAAGGCGATGTGAGCAAGGTCGCCGCCGAGGTCAGCGATCCGCAGTCCGGGCGGCATTTGCAGCTGTTCACCAGCGAGCCGGGGGTGCAGTTTTACACCAGCAACTTCCTCGACGGCACGGTCAAGGGCAAGGGTGGCAAGGTCTATCCGCACTGGGGCGCGTTTACCCTGGAGACTCAGCATTATCCGGACTCGCCGAATCAGCCGGATTTCCCAAGTACGCGTCTCGATCCGGGACAGGCTTATACACAAAGCGTCGTCTTGAAATTCACCACAAAATAACTGACCTCACTCATCTCCTGTGGCGAGGGAGCTTGCTCCCGCTGGGGCGCGAAGCGGCCCTGGCTTTTCATTAAGTTGGAAAGCAGCGGCCTGCTGCGCAGTCCAGCGGGAGCAAGCTCCCTCGCCACAGGTTCATCGCCCTCCATTGGAACCCCTGCGCTATTCTGCTGCCCACTAAGGTATCGACCATCAGCACAGGAGGTTTGAATGCGTACCCTTGAACTGGCAGGCGTGCAGGTTCCAGTGATTGGCCAGGGCACCTGGCGCATGGGCGAAGATCGCTCGGCGCACCCGCGTGAAGTGTCCGCGCTGCGCCAAGGCATCGAACTGGGCATGACCCTCATCGACACGGCGGAAATGTACGCCGAGGGCGGTGCCGAAAGCGTGGTCGGCGAAGCCATTGCCGGTCTGCGCGACCAAGTGTTTCTGGTGAGCAAGGTCTACCCGCACAACGCCAGCCGCAAAGGCATCCCCCAAGCCTGCGAGCGCAGCCTGCGCCGGCTCGACACCGATTACATCGACCTCTATCTGCTGCATTGGCGCGGCCAGTATCCGCTGGATGAAACCGTCGAAGCGTTCGAACGCCTGCGCGAGGACGGCAAGATCGGCCGCTGGGGCGTGTCGAATTTCGATGTCGATGACCTCGAAGAACTGGCCAACCCGGCGTGCGCCACCAATCAGGTGCTGTACAACCTGGAAGAGCGCGGCGTCGAATTCGATCTGCTGCCATGGTGCCAACAGCAGCGCATGCCGTTGATGGCGTACTGTCCGATTGGCCAGGGTGGCGCGATGCTGGCTGAACCGGTGCTGAACAAGATTGCCACTCGTCACAACGTGACCCCGGCACAGGTTTCACTGGCGTGGATTCTGCGTCAGGATGATGTGATTGCGATTCCCAAGGCTGTGCGACCGGAACACGTGCAACTCAATGCACAAGCGGCGCAGTTGCAACTGGATGCCGGGGATCTGGCGGCGCTGGACCAGGTATTTAAAGCGCCACAACGCAAGCAGCGGCTGGCTATGGTCTGAGTCGCTGCCGGCTGGCGAGGGCTTCGTCATGAGAAGCACTGATCAGTGCGACCCGTTCAATCTTCAACGTTTCGTCCAGGCCCAGGACCCGGTATTCGAACGGATCCAGCGCGAACTCGACGAGGGGCGCAAGCGCAGCCACTGGATGTGGTTTGTGTTCCCGCAGTTCGCCGGGCTGGGCGGCAGCGAAATGTCGCGGCGCTTCGCCATTCAGTCTGCCGAGGAAGCCGAGGCTTACCTGGCCCATGACCTGCTCGGCGCTCGACTGCGCACCTGCACGCAGTTGGTGCTGAACATCCGTCAGCGCTCGATTGCCGAGATTTTCGGCCACCCCGATGACCTGAAGTTTCACTCCTCGATGACGCTGTTTGCCCAGTTTGGCGCCGAGGACAGTCTGTTCAATCAGGCACTCGAGCGTTACTTCCACGGCATCCTCGACGAATGGACCCTGCAACTGCTGGACTCAAAACAGGCCCAGCTGCCCCCCGATCAGGGTTGAGAAATCGTCGTCGACGAACGGCAGAATTGCATCCGCCACCGGCTGCAGCTGGCGGGTGATGTAGTGGTCGTAGTCGATGGCGGCGCGGCGCACTTCCAGCGGTTCCGGCCCGGCCAGGGTGATCACGTAACTGATCCAGCCGCCGTTCTGATATTGCCGCGGGCGCCCATGCTGCGCGTTGTAATCGTCGGCCAGCCGCGCCGCGCGCACATGCGGCGGTACGTTGCGTTCGTAGTCGTCGAGGGTGCGGCGCAGGCGTTTGCGGTAGACCAGTCGTTCATCGAACTCGCCGGCCAGAGTCTTGCGCACGTAATCGCGCACGTAATCCTGATACGGCTTGCGCTGGAAGATCCGCTCGTAGAGTTCCTGCTGGAACTGCCGTGCCAGCAGTGACCAGTCGGTGCGCACGGTTTCCAGGCCCTTGTAGACCATTTCTTCGCTGCCGTCGGCGCGGGTCACCAGTCCGGCGTAGCGCTTTTTGCTGCCCTCCTCGGCGCCGCGAATGGTCGGCATCAGAAAGCGCTTGTAGTGAGTTTCGTACTGCAATTCGAGGGCACTTTGCAGGCCGTACTCCTCGCGCACATGCTCGCGCCACCAGTCGTTGACGTGCTTGACCAGCGCCTGACCGATCTGCGCCGCTTCCTCCTGCCCGTGAGGACGGCGCAGCCAGACGAAAGTCGAGTCGGTGTCGCCGTAGATCACCGCGTGGCCCTGCGCTTCGATGAGCTGCCGCGTGCGCAACATGATCTCGTGGCCGCGCAGGGTGATCGACGACGCCAGACGCGTATCGAAAAACCGGCAACCGCTGGAACCGAGCACGCCGTAGAAGGCGTTCATGATGATTTTCAACGCCTGCGACAGCGGCGCGTTGTGCTCGCGCTTGGCGGTCTCGCGGCCCTCGGCGACGCGCGCGACAATCGACGGCAGGCAATGCCGGGTGCGCGAGAATCGGGCGCCGCGAAACCCCGGCACTGAATCGGCATCGTCCGGGTGTTGCAGGCCTTCGATCAGCCCCACCGGGTCGATCAGAAAGGTGCGGATGATCGACGGATACAGGCTCTTGTAATCGAGCACCAGCACCGACTCGTACAGCCCCGGCTGCGAATCCATGACGAAGCCGCCCGGGCTGGCCTGCGGCGGATTGGTGCCCAGATTCGGCGCGACGAAACCCTGGCGGTGCATCAGCGGCATATACAGGTGAGTGAACGCCGCCACCGAGCCACCGCTGCGATCCGCCGGCAGCCCGGTGACGCTGGCGCGTTCAAGCAGAAACGTCAGCAACTCGGTCTTGGCGAAGATCCGCGTGACCAGTTCGCAGTCCTTGAGGTTGTACTTGGCCAGCGCCGGTTTGTCCTCGGCGAACATGCGGTTGATTTCGTCCATGCGCTGGTACGGGTTGTCGATCGCCTTGCCCTCGCCGAGCAGGGTCTGCGCGACGTTTTCCAGGCTGAACGAGGGAAAACTCCAGGTCGCCGAGCGCAGCGATTCAATGCCGTCGATGATCAGCCGCCCCGCCGCCGAGGCAAAGTAGTGCGTGCGGCTACCGTGTTCGCGCCACTGCATCTCTTCACCGCCGCGACCGATTTTCAGTGGCACGCCGAGGCGCCGCGCATGTTCGTGGAGGATGCGCAGGTCGAACTGCACGACGTTCCAGCCGATGATTGCGTCGGGATCGTGGCGGGCGAACCAGTCGTTGAGTTTCTTCAGGATCACGGTGCGCGAGTCGCAGTATTCGAGATCGAAGTCGACGATGCTCGCGTCACCGTTTGGCGCGCCGAGCATGTACACCTGACGCTGGCCGCAGCCTTCCAAAGCAATGGAATACAGTTCGCCGGTTTCGGTGGTTTCGATGTCCAGCGAGACCAGGCGCAATTTCGGCCGGTATTTGGGATCGGGCTTCAGTTGGGCGTTGAGCAAGACGCCGTCGGCATCGGCAGTGCCGCTGAACAGCACCGGCGCGGTGATGAAGCGCTCCATCAGGTAGCGTTCCGGCGGGCGCACGTCGGCTTCATAAACGTCGACACCGGCGCGGTTGAGCGCGGTTTCCAGGCGCATCAACTGGCCGTGTTGCTGGCAATACAGGCCCAGCACCGGGCGATGCTCGAAATCCTCCAGGGCCAGCGGGCGCAGTTCGACGCTCTTTTCGTCGTGCAGCAGGCGTTCGGCCGCTTCACGCTGTTCGGCGGGGATAAACGCCACCGAGGTCTGCGGCGCCAGGCGCACACGGCGCGGCCCGGCGTCGGTCGCCAGCCAGAACTCGACTTCGGTGCCGGCCGGGGTATCGCGCCAATGCCGGGTCAGGACGAAGCCCTGCTGTAAATCCACCACTGCAACCTCAGGAATTGAATCAGAGGGGCATTCTACGCTGCCCTTCAAGCGATAACCCCATTCCCTGTGGTGAGGGAGCTTGCTCCCGCTCGGCTGCGCAGCAGTCGTAAAACCAGGCAATGCGGTGCATCAGGCAAACCGAATTCTCAGGGTTTGGGCCTGCTACGCAGTCCAGCGGGAGCAAGCTCCCTCGCCACAGGGTTGGAGCAAAGCCGGAAAAACCGGCAAATGACGTTTTTTGCGTGCTATCTGCCGCTTTGCCACCTTGCTCTGCGCGCCAGCGTCTACGATGCTTGGAGAACAACGACAACACCTGAGTAACCGCCATGAAGACCGTCGCCCAACTGCTCAAGCTCAAAGATCAGAAAAATCAGGAAGTACACCAGATCAAACCCGGTCACATGGTGCTCGAAGCGCTGATGAAGATGGCCGAGAAAAACGTCGGGGCCTTGCTGGTGGTGGAGAACGACGAAGTGCTGGGCATCATCAGTGAGCGTGACTACGCGCGCAAACTGGTGCTGCACGGGCGTTCCTCGGTGGGCACACCGGTGCGCGACATCATGGTTTCACCGGTGATCACCGTGGACACCCACCAGACCGTCGACACCTGCCTGAGCATCATGTCCGACAAACGCCTGCGCCACCTGCCGGTGGTGGAGAACGGCAAGCTGATCGGTCTGTTGTCGATCGGCGACCTGGTAAAAGAGGCGATTGCCGAACAGGCGGAGCTGATCAAACAGCTGGAGCAGTACATTCGCGGGGAATGATCACCTTTCGCGCGAGCACTGCAAATCACCTGTGGGAGCGGGCTTGCTCGCGAAGGCGGTGGGTCAGTTAGAGAGGTTTCGACTGATCCACCGCCTTCGCGAGCAAGCCCGCTCCCACATTGGTTTATGGGGTGTTCAGGACGGCCAATGCCGGGCAAATACCGGCGCCAGCACCGGATGCCGGTCAATGCGCTGCAACCACGCATGAAACCCCGGCCGCGTCTGGCGCAGATGCTCGCGACTCCCCGCCCAGCGCGTCACCACGGCCGCGAGCACGTCCAGTGCTCCCGGCTTTTCGTCGTCCAGATACAGCTCGGCGGAAAACTGGTCGGCGAACACCTCCCAACTCCAGTGCAAACGCTCGCGGGCACCGGCCATCAGGTTTTGCCGTGAGGCCTCGTCGGGCATCACCAGCCAGCGCTCGGGGTAATCGATGACGCCGATGGCCGCGTAGCAATTGCTGACGATGTAGACCATGCCGCGAATCGCCTGGTCGCGATCCCCCGGCTTGGCCGGCAACAGACCGGAATCGGGAAAGCTCAGGCCCAGGTGAATCAGAATCGCCACACTCTCGGTGATCGCACTGCCATCGGGCAATTGCAGGGTCGGCACCTGCTTCAGTGGATTGAGCAGCGCCAGTGCCTCGGCGGCTTCGGTCGAGGCCTGGCTATCGATGAAGCGGTAGGCGATCTGGCACAACTCCAGCGCCGCTTCGATCGCGGCAGCACCTGAATTGAGATGTCCGTAAAGTTGATACATGTCCCCTCCTCGATCTCGACAGGTCTGGTGTAGCCCTATTTATAGCGGGTGTATCGGCTTTGGCACATTTTTTCCATGCACTCGCGACTTGCGAATTCAAACCTCGCAAAACAGCGCTGGCGGTGCCCATCCCGCACCAAGAGCAATCATCGAGCGCTATCCGCGTTCTTGTAAGGTGCGATACCGAACCAAAAGTTCGCGTATCCGAGCTGGCAACAAGGAGGTCACTGCGTGAATCTTCAATCGTTCTGCCGCATTACTACTGCCTGTGGGTATCAATTGGCGCAACGCCGAGTTCACCGCCACAGTCCCGGTAATCAATACATCTATCTTATTACCTGAACCGACAGTCCTGCACTGCGTCTGGCGGCATTGGCTGCGCCAGCGGCAATACACTATTTATTTTTTAAATACACCTCATGAAGTTATTGCACAAACGATCAATCAATGACTAGCAACAGGATTGTCGAACAATAACTTAAGGGTTTTTGTTATTGCACCAAAAGCGCACTCCCGAGCATAACTAACCAACATTTAAAACAGTGATTTCAATTGAACAAGAACAAGGAATACAGCCTGTGACCCGCTAATCCATTGACCCGCACCAAATCAGTCCGCCGCGCACCATCAAGTGCCTTGGCAGACTCGACTTCAGCGGCTCTATCTGGCTGATCCGCCGGATACAGCGCCAGGCCTGACTCGCCTGTAAAAAAGCCCCGGGATTCGGGGCCGTGGACAGTCACGCATTAAAGAAAACTTGGCCCGCCAGTAAAACTTATATAAATGCGACACGGGTAACAGCCATGAAATAACCGCTGTACATTTGCGCAACATTTGGCACAGCGGTTGCAAAACAAAATTTGAGTAATCAACTGTAGGAGCTGCCGAAGGCTCGGGCCGCTCCTACATAAAGCACAAGAACAACCAGGGAATGGCTAATGAACACTCGAAGTCGATGGCTCTAAGCCAGTAACTGTAAGCAAGCCCTGTTCAATAGATAGTTCAACTATCGGCTTGCGTACACCCAAAAGAAAGTTTCACCCACCCACTCGAACATCAACCAATTGTTCGGACGGCACCTTATTGCCCTTCATCAACCCGAGGGAGCTTTAATGAACGATGCGGTAAAGCACAGAACCCTGCCGGGGCCGTTACGGGAAGCGCCAATCCCGCCGCCACCGGACAGGCCGGTCTTCGCAGCCAACACGTCGCAACCCGGCGGGTTGAATAAACAGCAGATGCTGTTGCTGGTAGCGGTATCGGCGCTGATACACGGCGGCGCCTGGTGGTTTCTCCAGCAGACTCGACCCGAGCCACTGCCGACACCGCCGCAGATCCCGGAAATGACTGTCGAGCTGAGCAGCCCGACACCGCCTGCGCCGCCCACGCCGGAGCCACCACCGCCACCCCCTCCACCTCCTGAGCCTGAACAACCGGTGGAAGACGAAGACGCGGTCAAGCCACCGCCCAAACCGGTGGAGAAGCCCAAGCCGATCGAAAAGCCGAAGCCGCTCGAAAAGCCCAAACCGGTGAAGAAAGTCGAGCCGCCGAAAGCTCCGCCTGCCCCGGCACAACCGGCCGCTCCCGCTGCGCCGGCGACACCAAGCGCGCCACCGGCCCCTGCCGCCGCGCCCGGCCCGGTCAAGGAATCGGCAGCGATTTCCGGTCTCGCCAGCCTCGGCAACCCGCCGCCGGAGTACCCGTCGCTGGCGCTGCGGCGCAATTGGGAAGGCAGCGTGGTGCTGCGCATTCAGGTGCTGGCCAACGGTCGCGCCGGTTCGGTCACGGTGACCAAGTCCAGCGGCAAGCCGCAACTGGATGACGCCGCCGTCGCGGCAGTGAAGAACTGGAAATTCATTCCGGCCAAGCGCGGTGACACGCCGATTGACGGCTTCGCCACCCAGACCATCGATTTCAAATTGCCGCAATAACGGCAGACCCAACTCATAACCGACTTAATGCAAGCGAGGTGTAGCCATGAACTCTTCACTGTCTTCGATGATTGTCCCCGGTGTGCTCTGGGGCCTGGTGCTGTTTTCCGTGGTCAGCTGGGCAATCCTGCTGGTCAAGTCGGCGCAATACCTGCGCCAGAAAGCCCAGAACAAACAGTTCAGCAAAGCCTTCTGGGGCGCGCCGGATCTGCTCACCGCCGCCGAACACGCCAGCCAGTATCCGGGCTCGCTGGCGCGCATCGCCAGCAGCGGTTTCGAAGCCTTGCTGGTGGAAGAATCGCCGCGCACCACGCAACAACTGGCGCACACCATCAACCGTTCCGATCGCCTGGAACGCAACCTGCGCCAGCAGATCCAGAAAGAACGCCGCTCCCTGGAAAACGGTCAGGCGATCCTCGCCAGTATCGGCAGCACCGCGCCGTTCATTGGTCTGTTCGGCACCGTGTGGGGAATCATGGAAGCCCTGCAAAGCATTGGCGAAACCGGTTCGGCCAGCCTTGAGGCGGTCGCCGGCCCCATCGGCCATGCACTGATCGCCACTGGCGTGGGGATCGCCGTCGCGGTGCCGGCGGTGCTGATTTACAACTTCTTCCTGCGCCGCCTGAAACTCGCCTCGGCGGACATGGATGACTTCGCCCACGACTTCGACGCCCTCGCTTCACGCAGCGCGTTTTCCATCAGCCGTCAGGCCATCGCCAGCAAAACCACAGCCGCCGTGCGGGAGGCCAGCTGATGTCCTTTTCCACGCAAGACAGCGATGAAGTGCTCAGCGAAATGAACGTCACGCCGCTGGTGGACGTGATGCTCGTGCTGCTGGTGGTGTTCATCGTCACCGCGCCGCTGATGACCAACGCGATCAAGGTCAACCTGCCGAAAACCGACGCCGTCGCCCCCGCCGAGAAGAAAGACCCGGTGGTGGTCAGCGTCGATCAGGACGGCAAGTTCTACCTGGCAAAAACCGAACTGGCGCCGGAATCGCTGGAAGCCAGCCTCAAGGAGGTCAAGGCCAAGGACGCCGAAGTGCGCGTGCAGCTGCAGGCCGACGCCAACGTCAATTACGGCCAGGTGGCCAAGGCCATGGCGTCCATCGAGCGCTCGGGCATCAGCAAGATTTCGGTGATGACCACCCACTGAGTGCGGTGCCGGGCGCGCATTGAGAAGCGCGCCCGGCACCGCTGAAGAATCCCGTCGCAATCAGCCGACCGAAAAAACGCAACGCGTGTTCGGAGGGGATCGGCTTGCTTGAAGAAAGTGGTTTTTCGCGGCGCGGCACCCCCGTGACCTGCGCAATCAGGGCTCACAAGGCCATTTCGATAACGTCTAATAAAGTCGGAAACAACCATGCTGATGAACACTCCACGCTTTACGCTCAAACCTTTGGTGGCCACGATCTCTCGTCACCGTTTTGTTCCGTTGTATCTGGTGGCCATGGGGATGGGCGCCGGGGCAGTGCAAGCCGCCGAGGATGACAACGCGGCCGTGCCCGCTGCGGCAGCGGTGGTGGCGCCGACCACGCAACTGCAACGGGTGGAAGTGACCGGTTCGGCGATTCGCCGGGTCGATGCGGAAACGGCGGTGCCGATCACCATTCTCAAGGCCGATGAGCTGCGCAAACAGGGCGTGACCACCACCGCCGAACTGGTGCAGCGGATCACCGGCAGCCAGTCGATCAACAACAGCGCCGGCTCCGTGGGCGCGGCCACTGGCGGTGCTTCGTTTGCCGACATGCGCGGCATCGGCGCGAACAAGACCCTGGTGCTGCTCAACGGTCGGCGCCTGGCCAACAATGCCTTGTCCGGCACCAACTCGGCCGGCGGCGCGGTGGATCTGAACATGATCCCGTTTGCCGCCATCGAGCGTGTGGAGGTCCTGCGCGACGGCGCGTCGGCCCTCTACGGCACCGACGCCATCGGCGGCGTGATCAACTTCATCACCAAGAAATCCATGACCGACGGCCAGCTCACCCTCGGTGGCGAAACCCCGACCCATAGCGGCGGCGGCGCGACCAAAGACATGAGCGCCAGTTGGGGCTACGGCGATCTGGAGCAAGACCGCTTCAACGTGCTCGGCGTGTTCAACTACAACAAGCAGCAGAACCTCGACGCCAACGACCGCTCCTTCGCCCGCGACTATGTGCCCGGCCGCGGTCTGGATCAGACCTCCGGCACCGCGTTCCCCGGCAACTACAGCCAGAACGGCAATGCCACCAACCCGTTGGCCAACAGCAATTGCAACGGCCCCAATCTGGTGGCGCGCGACGGTTTGTGCCGCTTCAGCACCCGCGAATACATCGACCTGATTCCGCAAACCGAAAAGACGTCGTTCTTCGGCAAGACCACCGGCAAGCTGGCGGATGACCACAACGTCAACCTCGAATACTTCTGGTCGCGCAACAACAACGCCACGGCGGTCGGCCCGGCACCGCTCACTGGCCTGAGCCTGGATTCCTCGTCGCCCTACTACCCCGGCAACGGCATCACGCCCGGCCCGACCGGCTTCGCCCTCGACCCGACGCAACCGGTCGATGTCAACTGGCGCGAGACTGCTGCTGGCCCGCGTGAATCGAAAGACCAGAACACCAGTCAGCGCTTTCTGCTGAGCTTCGACGGTCTCGTCGGCGGCTGGGATTACAACGTCGGCGCCTCGTACAACCAGAACAAAATCGTCTCCAGCGTCACCAGTGGATATGTCAGCGATCAGGCGATGATCAACGGCCTGGCCAGCGGTCTGCTCAACCCGTTCGGCCCGCAATCGGCCGCCGGTCAGCAGTACATCGACCAGGCCATGTACCACGGCGCCTACTCCACCGCCGTCGGCCGCGTGGCCGGTTTTGACGGGCGGATCAGCCGCGAGATCGGCGACTGGTTCGGTGCCGGCCCTTCCGGTCTGGCACTGGGTGGCGAGTACCGCAAAGAGAAATTCCACCAGGACTTCGAACAGTTTGCCGGTGACATTCAGAGCCTCGGCATCGACCCCAACGGCAGTGTCGAAGGCGACCGCAGCGTCAAAGCTGCCTACGCAGAAATCAACGTACCGGTGCTCGACAGCCTGGAACTGTCCGCCGCCGTGCGCCACGACAAATACAGCGACTTCGGCAGCACCACCAACCCGAAATATTCGTTCCGTTATCAGCCGCTCAAGGAGCTGGTGGTGCGCGGCGCGTACAGTGAAGGCTTCCGTGCGCCGTCACTCTACGAGCTGTATTCGCCGCGCAGCATCACTTACACCCAGGGCTACTACAACGACCCGGTGCTGTGTATCGGTGGCGTGGTGCAACCGGGCGGCAACGGCGGGCGCGATTGCGGCCAGCAGTTCCTCAACCAGATTGGCGGCAACGAAGATCTCGCCCCGGAGAAGGCGCGCAACGTGACGCTGGGCTTCGTCTACCAACCGGTCAGCAACCTGTCGGTGGGTCTGGATTTCTGGTGGATTCACATTTCCAACCAGATCCAGCCGTTCCCCGAATCCACCGTGTTCGATCAGGCCGGCAGCTATCCGGATCGCTTCGTGCGCAACGCCGACGGCACGCTCAACTACATCGTCACCGGCAACGCCAACCTCGGCATCGTCGAGACCAACGGTGTCGATGTATCGCTGGACTACCGCTTCCCGAACACCCCTTACGGCCAGTTCGGTCTGGGGCTGCAAGGCACCTACGTCGACAGTTACGACTTTCAGAGCACCATCAAGGGCCCGTTCACCGATAAGGTCGGCGACTTCGAAGGGGATGGGGTGATCGCGCGCTGGAAACACAACCTCACCGGCAGCTGGACCTTCGGCGCGGCTCGCGCGTCGCTGACCAACCGCTTCACCACCGGCTACAACGACTACGACCGCGATACCCATGCGCGCGTCGCGTCGTATTCGGTGTGGGATCTGTCGGCCGGCTACACCTTCAACAAGGTGCTGGACGTGGATGCGGGGATGAAGAACATGTTCGACCGCAACCCGCCTTTCACCAACCAGGCCTACAACTTCCAGAGCGGCTATGACCCGCGCTACACCGACCCGCTGGGCCGCACGCTGTTTGCGCGCATGACGTATCACTTCTGACCCCAGGGCTGGACACATCCTTTGTGTGACTGAGCTTTTGTGGTGAGGGGATTCATCCCCGATGGGGTGCGAAGCGCCCCCAAAACCTGAACTGCGGATGACCAGAATCACCGCATGCAATGGGTTTGCGACTGCTTCGCAGCCGGTCGGGGATAAATCCCCTCACCACAGGGCACTCCCACAGTTTTCAGAGTTGCCAGTGAGTTTTCGGGCTTAGAGGAAAAACTTCATGAGATTCATGCGCAACATGGCAGGCCTGCTGCTCGGCGGCGTTTTGCTCTGCGCCGCCGTGCCGGCAATGGCCGCCGGCAGCTACGCAATGACGGTATATGGCGAGGCGCCGAAGTATCCGGCGGGTTTCGAGCATTTCGATTTCGTCGATCCCGACGCGCCCAAGGGCGGTTCGCTCAGTCGCGCGTCGATGGAAATCGGTCAGTACAACTACATCACCCCGTATGCCGATCAAGGCATTTCCGTGGTGCAGGTCAACGACTGGGTGTATGCGCCGCTGGCGTTCCGTTCGCTCGACGAGCCCTACACCGTTTACGGTCTGGTCGCGCAACAGATGGAACGCGATCCCGAAGGCCTTTGGGTACGCTTCACCCTCAACCCCAAGGCCCGCTTCGCCGACGGCACGCCGATCACCGCCGAGGACGTGCGCTACACCTTCAACCTGCTGATGACCAAGGGCAGCCTGAGCTATCGCCAGCAATACGCCGACGTGCAGGAGGTGCTGATCGAGAATCCGCGGCAGATTCGTTTCACTTTCAAGAACAACCTCAATCGCACCCTCGCGCTGGACCTGGCGACCCTGCGCGTGGTGCCTGAACACTGGTGGCAGACTCGCGATTTCGCCAACGGCGGCGGCTTCGAGCCACCGCTGGGCAGCGGCCCGTATCGGGTGAGCACGGTCGACGCGGGGCGCAGCATCAGTTTCCAGCGCGACCCGGACTGGTGGGGCAAAGACCTGCCGGTCAGTCGCGGGATGTACAACTTCGACACGCTCACGGTGAATTTCTACGGCGACACCGACGTCGCCCGCCAGCTGTTGCAGGCCGGGGCGTTCGACTACAACCGCGAGTTTTCCTCGTCCGGCTACGTGGTGGGTTACGACAGCCCGGCGCTGCGTGACGGGCGCTTGCAACAGG
The DNA here is from genome assembly GCF_020515535.1 of Pseudomonas sp. MWU16-30322. NCBI lineage: Bacteria > Pseudomonadati > Pseudomonadota > Gammaproteobacteria > Pseudomonadales > Pseudomonadaceae > Pseudomonas > Pseudomonas sp. MWU16-30322. The sequence continues at coordinate 33,842 of NZ_JAIWYL010000011.1, read as the reverse complement.
CGATCCTCGCCCCGCAGAAACCCACCGCCGCCCAAGGTTTCGTGTTCAACCTGCAAAACCCGATTTTTCAGGATCGCCGCGTGCGTCAGGCGATCAGCCTGCTGTGGGATTTCGAGTGGACCAACAAGCAGATGATGCGCGGCTTCTACGTGCGCCAGAACAGCTTCTGGCCGAAGAGTGAAATGGCCGCGACCGCCCTGCCTGACGCCGAGGAACTGAAGATCCTCGAACCGTTGCGCGGGCAGATTCCCGACGAGGTGTTCACCACGGTGTATCAGGCGCCGAAAACCGACGGCAGCGGCTACATCCGCGACAAGCAGTTGCAAGCCCTGAAGCTGCTCGCCGAGGCCGGCTGGACGCCGCACAACAATCGGCTGCTCAACGCCGCCGGTGAACCGCTGGAGTTCACCTTCCTCGACGGTCAGGGCGGTTTTGATCGCATGCTGTTGCCGTTCAAACGCACCCTCGCGCAGATCGGCATCACCCTCAATCTGCGCCGCATCGACTCGGCGCAATACGTCAATCGGCTCAATGCCCGCGACTACGACATGATCGTCACCAGTTTTCCGCGCAGTGGCGATCCGATCGTCTCCCCCGGCCGCGAGCTGTACAGCCTGTACGCCTCGCAAAGTGCCACGCAAGTCGGCAGTTCAAACTCGATGGTGTTGGCCAACCCGGCGGTCGATCAACTGATCGACGGGCTGGTCAAGGCCGACACCCGCGACGCCATGGTGCATTACGCCCGCGCCCTCGACCGGGTGCTGCAATGGGGTTACTACATGATTCCCAACTACTACTCCAAAGGCACGCCGACGGTGTATCAGAACCGCTTCGGCATGCCACCGGTGCAACCGGCGTACGACGAAGGCCTCAACACCTGGTGGGAGGTCTCGGCCAAGCCGTTGACCACGCAACAGATGCACACCCAGCTCGCGGGGGGCCAGTGACATGCTGCGTTATCTGAGTCGACGCTTGCTGCTGATCATCCCCACGCTGCTGTGCATTCTGGTGGTCAATTTCCTGATTGTGCAGGCCGCGCCGGGCGGCCCGGTGGAGCAAGCCATTGCACGCTTGCAAGGTTTCGGCGGACACAGCATGGGCGGCGGCGGTGAAGTCGCCGCGGTTGGCGGTGCCGGGCGCAGCAGTCGCGGGCTGGACCCGGCGCTGATCGAGGAAATCAAACACCACTACGGCTTCGACAAACCGATGCACGAACGCCTGTGGCTGATGCTGAAAAACTACGCACGTCTGGATCTGGGCAGCAGTTTTTTTCGCGGCGCCAAGGTCACCGATCTGATCGCGCAGAAGCTGCCGGTGTCGTTGTCGCTCGGCCTGTGGGCAACGCTGATCACCTACCTGATTTCAATCCCGCTGGGCATCCGCAAAGCAATCAGGAACGGCAGCGCATTCGATGTCTGGAGCAGCACGGCGATCATCATCGGCTACGCGATGCCGGCGTTTCTGTTTGCGATTCTGCTGATCGTGGTGTTCGCCGGCGGCAGCTACGTCAACTGGTTCCCGGTGCAGGGCCTGGTGTCGGATAACTTCGACAGCCTTAGTACATTGGGCAAGGTCGGCGACTACCTCTGGCACCTGGTGCTGCCGGTCACGGCGCTGGTGATCGGTGGGTTCGCCACCCTGACCATCCTCACCAAAAACAGCTTTCTCAACGAGATCAGCCGCCAGTACGTGATCACCGCGCGGGCCAAGGGTCTGACCGGGCGCCGCGTGCTTTACGGCCACGTATTTCGCAACGCGATGCTGTTGGTGGTGGCCGGGGTGCCCTCGGCGCTGATCGAGGTGTTCTTCGCCGGTTCCTTGCTGATCGAAACCATCTTCAACCTCGACGGCCTCGGACGCATGAGTTACGAGGCGGCGGTGTCGCGCGACTACCCGGTGGTGTTCGGCGCGTTGTTCCTGTTCACCCTGTTTGGCCTGTTGATCAAGCTGATCGGCGACCTCAGCTACACCCTGCTCGACCCGCGCATCGACTTCTCGGCGAGGACTGCCTGATGTTCACACTTTCTCCTCTGGGTCAGCGCCGGGTCGCGCAGTTCAAGGCCAATCGCCGTGGGCGCTGGTCGTTGTGGCTGTTCCTCGGGCTGTGCCTGATCTGCCTCGGTGGCGAACTGATCGCCAACGACAAACCGTTGGTGATCCGCTACCACGGCGCCTGGTACTTCCCGATTCTCAGCGATTATCTGGAAACCGATTTCGGCGGCGAGCTGCCGTTCCAGCCGGATTACGCCAGCGCTTACGTGCACTCGCTGATCGAGGATCAGGGCGGCTGGATGCTGTTTCCGCCGATCCCGTTCAGCTACGACACGGTCAATTACGACCTGACTGAACCGGCACCCAGCCCACCCTCTTCGAGCAATTGGCTGGGCACCGACGATCAGGCCCGGGACGTGTTGGCGCGGGTGATTTTCGGCACACGAATTTCGATTCTGTTTGCGCTGATCCTCACCGGCATCAGTGCGTTGGTCGGCATCGTTGCCGGGGCGTTGCAGGGTTATTACGGCGGCTGGGTCGATTTGCTCGGGCAGCGCGTGCTGGAGATCTGGTCGGGGCTGCCGGTGCTGTATCTGCTGATCATTCTGTCCGGGTTTGTCTCGCCGAGTTTCTGGTGGCTGCTGGGGATCATGGCGCTGTTTTCCTGGCTGGCGCTGGTGGATGTGGTGCGCGCCGAGTTCCTGCGTGGACGCAATCTGGAATACGTCAAGGCCGCGCGGGCGCTGGGCCTGACCGACAGTGAGCTGATGTGCCGGCACATCCTGCCCAACGCGATGACCTCCACCTTGACCTACTTGCCGTTCATTCTGACCGGCGCCATCGCCACCCTCACCGCGCTGGACTTCCTCGGTTTCGGCATGCCCGCCGGGACCGCCTCGCTGGGCGAACTGATTGGCCAGGCCAAGCGCAATCTGCAGGCGCCGTGGCTGGGGCTGACGGCGTTTTTTGCCTTGGCGCTGATTTTGTCCTTATTGGTATTCATCGGTGAGGCTTGCCGAGATGCGTTTGATCCACGATCTTGATCCAAGGAGCTGATATGCAAAACAATTTGATCGAGATCCGCGACCTGCGTGTTGCCTTTGGCGAACAGACGGTGGTGCACGGTTTGAACCTCGATATCCGCCGCGGCGAATGCTTGGCGCTGGTCGGTGAGTCCGGCTCGGGCAAGTCGGTCACGGCACATTCGATTTTGCGCCTGTTGCCGGGGAAAACCGTCAGCAGCAGCGGTTCGATTGCTTACAACGGGGTGAACTTGCTGGACGCCAGCGAGCAGCAGATGCGCGGTTTGCGCGGCAACCGGATTGCGATGATTTTCCAGGAGCCGATGACCTCGCTCAATCCACTTCACACCGTGGAACGACAGGTCAGCGAAGTGCTGGAGATTCACAAGGGCCTCAAGGGCCGCGCCGCCCGTGAGCGCACTTTGGAATTGCTCGAACTGGTGGGCATTCGCCAACCGCTGCAGCGCTTGAAAGCCTACCCGCATCAGCTCTCCGGCGGACAGCGGCAACGGGTGATGATTGCGATGGCGCTGGCCAATGAGCCGGAACTGCTGATCGCCGATGAGCCGACCACGGCGCTGGACGTCACCGTGCAGCAGAAGATTCTCGAGCTGCTGATCGAGCTGCAACAGCGGCTCGGCATGTCGATGCTGCTGATCAGTCATGATCTCAATCTGGTGCGGCGCATCGCGCAACGGGTGTGCGTGATGCGCCACGGCGAAATCGTCGAACAGGCCGACTGCGAGACGCTGTTTCGCGCGCCGCAGCACCCTTACAGCCGCTTGCTGATCGAGGCTGAACCGAGCGGTGCGCCGGTGCCGAGTCCGTACCAGCACAACCTGCTGGAAGTCGACGATCTGAAGGTCTGGTTTGCCCTGCCCAAGGCCTTGTTCAGTCGTTCGCAGGCGTACATCAAAGCGGTGGACGGGGTCAGTTTCCGCTTGCAACGCGGCAAGACGCTGGGGATTGTCGGCGAGTCCGGTTCGGGCAAATCGACGCTGGGCCAGGCGATCCTGCGGCTGGTGGAATCCGAGGGCGATATCCGCTTCGGCAACAAGCAGTTGAGCCTGCTCAATCAACGCTTGATGCGGCCATTACGGCGGCAGATTCAGGTGGTGTTCCAGGACCCGTTCGGCAGCCTGAGCCCGCGCATGTCGGTGCAGCAGATCATTGCCGAAGGGTTGCTGACCCACGGCATCGGCACCGAGGCCGAGCGCGAAGCAGCGGTGATTCGCGTGCTGGAGGAAGTCGGCCTCGACCCAAAGAGTCGCCATCGCTATCCCCACGAATTCTCCGGCGGCCAACGCCAGCGCATCTCCATCGCCCGCGCACTGGTGCTGGAGCCGGCGCTGATCCTGCTCGACGAGCCGACCTCGGCGCTGGATCGCACGGTGCAGAAACAAGTGGTGGACTTGTTGCGGCAATTGCAGATCAAGCATGGACTGACGTATCTGTTTATCAGCCATGACCTGGCGGTGGTGCATGCGCTGGCCCATGACTTGATGGTGATCAAGGATGGCAAGGTGGTTGAGCAAGGGTCGTCGCGGGAGATTTTTGCCGCACCGCAGCATCCCTATACCCAGGAACTGCTGAAAGCCTCCGGCCTCAAGACCGCTGAAGCCCCCTGTGGGAGCGAGCTTGCTCGCGAAAGCGGTGGTTCAGATATAAATGAGTCGACTGACACTACGCATTCGCGAGCAAGCTCGCTCCCACAGTTTTGATTTGCAGAGATTGAAGAATATTTTTCAGGCACTGCATCCAAACGCCTCCGTCACGGGTAGTCCCTGTAACAGCCCTCTTCGGCTGCCAGCGATCTACCCTTTCGGAGATAACACTGATGAACATCACTCAACTGATTGGCCTCACCGGTTTGCTCGCCCTGTCCTCGACAACCTTCGCCCAAAGCAGTTACCCCGACGCAATCAAAGTCCCGGACGGTCACAAGATCGCCCTGGAAACCACTGGCGTCGGCGAGATCACTTACGAATGCCGCGACAAGCCCAACGCGGCCGGGCAGACCGAGTGGACCTTCGTCGGCCCTAAAGCGGTGCTCAATGATCGCAGCGGCAAGCAGGTCGGCACCTACTTCGGCCCGCCCGCCACCTGGCAGGCCAAGGACGGTTCGAAAGTCACCGGCACGCAACTGGCAGTCGCCCCGTCGAGCCCGGGCAACCTGCCCTATCAACTGGTCAAGGCCAACCCCGCTGAAGGCAAAGGCGCGATGAGCGGCGTGAGCTACATCCAGCGTGTCGCGCTCAAGGGCGGCGTAGCGCCAGGCAGCGAATGCACGGCAGCGAACAAGGGCAAGCAGGAAGTGGTGAAGTATCAGGCCGACTACATTTTCTGGGCGGCGAACTGACTTTCCGATCCCGCACAAATCTTCCTTGTGGGAGGGGGCTTGCTCCCGAAGGCGGTGTGTCAGCCACCCTCTCGTTCACTGACACACCGCCTTCGGGAGCAAGCCCCCTCCCACACAGGCGTCCAAAGGGACACCCGGGTTGTCTGGATGTTTGCGGAATGTGAGCTAGATTGCACGACATGTCCTTACCCGAATCTGAATTCGATTACGAAGCCCGTCTCGCTGCCTGTGCCCGCGGCGAGCAGTCGGCCCTGCGCGATTTGTACGTGCAGGAAGGCCCGCGCCTGCTCGGCGTTGCCAAACGACTGGTACGTGACGCGGCGCTGGCCGAAGACATCGTGCATGAGGCGTTTATCAAGATCTGGAACGGTGCGGCGCAATTTGATCCGGCGCGCGGTTCAGCGCGCGGCTGGATGTTCAGCGTGACCCGGCATCTGGCGTTGAACCAGCTGCGTGATCAAAGCCGGGAGACGCCGTTCAACGAAGAGCACGATGCCGTGCCTGACGAGGACGCCTTCGATGTGCAGGGCCATTCGGCGCGGATCCATCGTTGTCTGGAACAACTCGACCCGCAGCGGCGAAGCTGCATTCTCCACGCCTATGTCGACGGCTACAGCCATGCACAGATTTCCGCGCGCCTGGACACGCCGCTGGGCACGGTCAAAGCCTGGATCAAACGCAGCCTCAACGCTTTGCGGGAGTGCATGGGATGACCACTGAATCGGCGCAGGAACGTGATGAACTGGCCAGTGAATACGTGCTCGGCACCCTGTCGGCGCCGGAGCGTGAAGCGCTGCAACAGCGCTTGCCCCACGACCCCGAATTGCAAGCGGCGGTGGATGCCTGGGAGCGACGCTTGCTCGACCTGACCGAATTTGCCGGGACGCAGCAGCCTTCGCCGCACTTGTGGCCGCGCATCGAGCGCAGTGTCGAGCGGTTCGCGCAAAAAGCGCCGGCTGCGCCGTCAACCTCGTGGTGGAATCTGCTGCCGCTGTGGCGCGGGCTGAGCGCCGCCGGACTGGCGGCCACGCTGGTATTGGGGGCAATTCTGCTGACCCAGACCCCATCGAAGCCGAATTATCTGGTGGTGCTGGTCGCGCCGCAGGACAAGGCGCCAGGCTGGGTGATTCAGGCCAGTAATCCACGGGAAATTCAGTTGATCCCGCTGGGCGTGGTCGAAGTGCCGGCGGACAAGGCGCTGGAGTTCTGGACCAAGGCTGACGGCTGGCAAGGGCCGGTGTCGCTGGGGCTGGTCAAACCGGGCGAGGCGCTGTCGGTGCCGCTGGACAAGCTGCCGCCGCTGCAACCGAATCAGCTGTTCGAGCTGACGCTGGAAGGCGCCAATGGCTCGCCGATCGGTAAACCGACCGGGCCGATTCAGGCGATTGGTCGCGCGGTCAAAGTGCTGTGACGGCGTCTCACCCGCCCCTCGCCATGCAGCGCTTGTAGCGCTCATCCACGCGTTTGGCGAACCATGCCGTGGTCAATTTGCGGGTGATTTTCGGGCTCTGCAGCACGATCCCCGGCAACACCGCGCGCGGCAAAGTCTTGCCTTCGGCCTTCTCGGCCAATTCGAACACTCGTTGATAAAGCCTGGTGTCTTCAAACTCCAGAGTCTTGCCCTTCTCCAGTTGATCGCGAATGGTCGGGTTGCGCATGCCCAGCGACTTGCCGAGGGTGCGCACTGCCAGTTCGGTGCTACCGGGCATGATCGAGTCGTAGCGGATCACATCGCCATCCAGCGCCAGCGGGATGCCCGAGGCTCGGCTGACGGCGTTCTGAAACGCGGCATTGCGGCTGGCGTACCAACCAGCGTTGAAGTCGGCAAAGCGGTACAGCGGCTCGCGATAACTCACCGGATAGCCGAGCAAATGGGCGATGCCGAAGTACATGCCGCCACGGCGGGTGAACACTTCGTGGCGAATCGTGCCGCTTACCGGGTACGGATAATCCTTGGCATGTTGCTCGGCGAATTCGACGCTGACCTGCATCGGCCCGGCGGTGTGTACCGGGTTGAAGCCGCCGAACAAGGTGCGGCCCATCGGCACCATGCCGATGAAGTCGTCGAAGATTGCGCTCAGCTCTTTCTCGCTGCGTGCCGCGTTGAGGCGTTCGCTATAGGTTTTGCCGGTGGGCGAACGCACGGCCAGTGCGGCGCTGACCAGCATTCCGGGGATGTGTGCCTTGCCGGCACGGCGGTCGATTTCGTCGCGGGCGATCTTGCCCAGGCCCGGCACAGTCGGATCGACCTGAAAAGTCGACTCCTGCTCGGCCACGGCAAGCACCGAACAGAGGTTTTGTGTGGTCGGGCTGATGTGCTGCGCAGCGAACGCGGCGTAGATGTCGGTGGCCCAGCCCTGACGGTCGGGTACTTTTGTCGGCATCAGCCGCACGATTTCGGCCTTCACTTCGGCCGGCGCACGCGGCGCCGGCTCTTGGCTGCGCTGGCCGGCGCAACCGGCGAGCACCAGCAGCGCGGCGAGGGAGATCAGTAATCGAGGGGTGTGCATGGCGCTCCTTGGCGTGCATTGAGGCGGGTTCACCATACGATCAAAAGTGTGGCGCAGGCTAGGACTGTGACCTTTGTGGTGAGGGGATTTATCCCCTCACCACAGGTTTCCATTCAGGTCTGGAATTTCAGCAAGATAAACCGTTTGCAAAACGTTACTGCGAACTCCTATCATTTGCGCCTGGAGTCGCATTTGCGCAAGGAGTTCCCCGCGCCGTAAAATTTTCTCATCGGCGGCGCGCCGCCAGGTACGAAACATGTCCACTCCAGCTCGACCCGGTGTTCCTTTTCGCCCAACGCTTCTCGCTTTACTGTGCTCCCTGACGGTCACTGCCTACGCGGCCGATGAAAACAGCAAGGCGTTGGTGCTCGACAACGTCAACATCAATGCCCAGGCGCCGACGCCCAGCGCCCTGCCCCCGGTTTATTCCGGTGGTCAGGTCGCCCGTGGCGGTCAGCTCGGCGTGCTGGGCAATCAGGACATGATGGATGTGCCGTTCAGTGCCACGTCCTACACCGAACAGCTGATTCAGGACCAGCAGGCCGAAGACGTCGCCGATGTGCTGCTCAACGATTCTTCGGTACGTCAGGCCTCGGGTTTCTCCAACCAGGCGCAGGTGTTCATGATCCGCGGCCTGCCGCTGAACGGTGATGACATTTCCTATAACGGCCTGTACGGCGTGCTGCCGCGACAGATCATTTCCACCGACGCCCTGGAGCGCGTGGAAGTGTTCAAAGGCCCGAACGCCTTCATCAACGGCGTGACTCCGACCGGCTCCGGCATCGGCGGTGGCGTCAATCTGCAACCCAAGCGTGCCGGCGACGAGCCGCTGCGCCGCTACACCACCGACATCAACAGCGAAGGTCGCATCGGTCAGCACTTCGACATCGGCCAGCGTTTCGGCGAAGACAATCGCTTCGGCGCGCGGATCAACCTGTCCCAGCGCGAAGGTGATACCGGCATCGACCACGAAAACCAGCGTTCGAAACTGTTCAGCATCGGCCTTGATTATCGCGGTGACGCGCTGCGTATTTCCGGCGACTTCGCCTATCAGAAGGAACGCGTCAACGGTGGGCGCAACTCGGTCAACCTCGGCACCGCCACGCACATTCCGGACGCGCCGTCGGCCGACACCAATTACGCGCCGAAGTGGGGTTACACCGACATCGAAGACACCTTCGGCATGCTCCGCGCCGAGTACGACCTGAACGACAACTGGACCGCGTACGTCGCCGGCGGCGCCAAGCACACCCGCGAAGTCGGGCGCTACAATTCGACCACGCTGGTGGGCAACAACGGCGCCTCGTTCACCACCGGCTCGTTCATTCCTCACGATGAAGACAACACCAGCCTGATGGCCGGCCTGAACGGCAAGTTCAACACCGGTGCTGTCAGCCACAAGCTCAACTTCGGCCTCAGCGGTCTGTGGGCCGAGCAGCGCAGCGCCTATGATTTCGACCTGACCAAGTACGCCAACAACATCTACCACCCGGTGGAAACCCCGTCGCCGGTCGGCAACTTTTCCGGCGGCGACGTCAGCGATCCGGGCATTGTCGGCAAGACCTTCAACCGCAGCCTCGCGCTCTCCGACACCCTCGGTTTCTTCGATGATCGCCTGTTGATCACCGCCGGACTGCGTCGCCAGCAACTGGTGGTGCAGGGCTACAACTACGCCAGTTACGGCAGCGGCAGCCGCAAGTCGAGCTACGACGAATCGATCACCACGCCGGTCTACGGCATCGTGTTCAAGCCGTGGGAGCACGTGTCGTTCTACGCCAACCACATCGAAGGCCTGGCGCAGGGTCCGACCTCGCCGACCAGCACCGGTGGCTTCCAGGTAACCAACGGCAACGAAGTCTACGCGCCGGCACGCTCCAAGCAGACCGAGGCCGGAGTCAAAGTCGACATGGGCACTTACGGTGCGAGCCTGGGCGTGTATCGCATCGAGCAGCCAAGCGATGGTTACTGTGAAATCAACAGTGCCACCACTTGCACCTACGTGCGTGAAGGCGAGCAGATCAACAAAGGCGTGGAAATGAACGTCTTCGGCGAGCCGATCAGCGGCCTGCGCCTGCTCAGCGGCGTGACCGTGATGCACACCGAACTGAAGAACACCCAGAACGGCGCCAACGACGGTAACCGTGCCATTGGTGTGCCGAGCTTCCAGTTCAACGCCGGTGCCGATTGGGATGTACCGGGCCTGCAAGGCGTGGCGCTGAATGCGCGTATGCTGCGCACCGGCGGCCAGTATGCCGACGCAGCCAACAACCTCAGTCTGCCGACCTGGAACCGCTTCGACGCGGGTGCGCGTTACGCGTTCAAGGTGTCGCAGAAAGATGTGACCCTGCGTCTGGGCGTCGAAAACCTGGCCAACAAGAAATACTGGGAATCGGCGCAGGGCGGCTATCTGACTCAGGGTGAGCCGCGCGTGGCGAAGTTGTCGGGCACGATCGATTTCTAACCCTCTGCCAAAATGAAAAGGCCCCGCAGCTTTACCGCTGTGGGGCCTTTTTGGTTTTTGGGTGCCTGAAAAGGCCTTTTCGCGAGCAAGCCCACTCCCACCTTGGAATGCGTTCGACTGTGGGAGCGGGCTTGCTCGCGAAGAGGCCGACACTGGCTACCCTTTCCATCTGATCCATACTTGCTGCACAGCCAACGGAGGACAGGCCCATGAACCGCAGTGACGTTCTGATCATCGGCGCCGGCCCCACCGGTCTGGTGCTGGCCCTGTGGCTGAGCAAACTCGGTGTGCGCGTGCGCATCATTGACAAGGCCTCCGCCCCCGGCAGCACCTCACGGGCGCTGGCGGTGCAGGCGCGCACGCTGGAGTTGTACCGGCAACTGGATCTGGCCGACACCGTGGTGCGCAACGGCCATCGGGTGGCGGCAGCGAATTTCTGGGTCAACGGCAAACCGGTCGCGCAATTGCCGTTGAACCGCATCGGCGAAGGCCTGACGCCGTACGCATTCGTCGAAATCTTCCCGCAGGATCAACACGAACGGCTGCTGATCGAGCGTCTCGAAGACTACGGCGTCACTGTCGAACGCGACACCACGCTGGAAAGTTTCGAAGAGACCGGCGACGGCCTCACCGCGCATTTGCGCCTGCCCGATGGCGAACAGGAAATCTGCCAGGCCTGCTATCTGGCGGGATGTGATGGCGCCCGCTCAGTGGTGCGCAAAACCCTCGACACCGGTTTCCCCGGCGGCACCTATCAGCAGATTTTCTACGTCGCCGACGTCAAGGCCAGCGGCCCGGCGATGAACGGTGAGCTGCACCTGGATCTGGATGAAGCGGACTTCCTCGCCGTGTTTCCATTGGCCGGCGAAGGCCGTGCCCGCCTGATCGGCACGGTGCGTGACGAGCGCGCGGATCGCGCCGAAAGCCTGGAATTCTCCGATGTCAGCAGCCGCGCCATCGAACACCTGAAAGTGCACATCGAAGACGTGAACTGGTTCTCGACCTACCGTGTGCACCACCGCGTGGCCGAACATTTTCGCAGCGGTCGGGCGTTTCTCCTCGGCGACGCCGCGCATGTGCACAGCCCCGCCGGCGGCCAAGGCATGAACACTGGCATCGGCGATGCGATCAACCTGGCATGGAAACTCGCCGCCGTGCTCAACGGCAGCGCCACGGCGAAGCTGCTTGACACGTACGAAACCGAACGCATCGCCTTCGCCCGGCGACTGGTATCGACCACCGACAAGGTCTTCAGTTTCGTCACCGCCGAGGGGCGCATCGCCGATCTGCTGCGCACGCGCCTGGCACCGTTTCTGATCCCGAAAATGGCCTCATTCGAGGTCAGCCGCGAGTTCCTCTTTCGCACCGTCTCGCAAGTCACCCTCAACTACCGCGGCATGCCGCTGAGCCAGGGCACGGCCGGCCACGTCCACGGCGGTGACCGCTTGCCGTGGGCGCATGATGGTGAGGGGGATAATTACGAACCGCTGCGGCAGCCGTGCTGGCAGGTGCATGTGTACGGCGACACCAGCGACGAGATGATCGCCTGGTGCAATGAACACAACCTGCCGCTGCACGTGTTCGACTGGCGGCCGGCGTTTGATACGGCGGGGTTGGCACGTAACGGGTTTTATCTGCTGCGCCCGGATACCTATGTGGCGATTGCCGATAACAGTGCGGATCCGAAGGTGATCGAGCGGTACTTTCGGGATCACGGGATCCGCCCCTACTTCCACTGCCCCTGACCCTACACAGTCCCAATGTGGGAGCGGGCTTGCTCGCGAAGGCGGCGGGTCAGTCAACCCATTCGTTGCTGATACACCGCCTTCGCGAGCAAGCCCGCTCCCACAGGGGGTTCTGCGGTAATCGTCAGATCCCGGCCAGGGCCAGATCCATCGCAAAGTAGGTGAAGATCAGATCCGCACCCGCGCGCTTGATCGCGCCCAGGCTTTCACGCACCACACGGTCCTCGTCGATCGCGCCAGCCTGCGCGCCGAACTTGATCATCGCGTACTCGCCGCTGACCTGATACGCCGACAGCGGCAGGTTCGAGGCTTCACGAATGTCGCGGATGATGTCGAGGTAAGCACCGGCCGGTTTGACCATCAGCGCGTCGGCGCCTTCCTGCTCGTCGAGCAGCGATTCACGCAGGGCTTCGCGGCGGTTCATCGGGTTCATCTGATAGCTTTTGCGGTCGCCCTTCAGCGCACTGCCACCGGCCTCGCGGAACGGGCCGTACAGCGCCGAGGCGAATTTGGTCGAATAAGCCATGATCGGAATCTGGGTGAAACCTGCGTCATCCAGCGCGCGGCGAATCGCCCGCACCTGACCGTCCATCGCCGCCGACGGGGCAATCACGTCAGCGCCGGCACGCGCCGCGGCCACCGCCTGTTTACCAAGGTTGATCAGGGTCTGGTCGTTGTCGACCTCGTGGTTGTGCATCACGCCGCAGTGGCCGTGATCGGTGTATTCGCAGAAGCAGGTGTCGGACATCACGATCATTTCCGGCACGGCGTCCTTGGCAATCCGCGACATGCGCGAAACCAGGCCGTTTTCGCGCCAGGTGTCGCTGCCGTTGGCGTCCAGATGATGGGACACGCCAAAGGTCATCACCGACTTGATGCCGGCACGGGCATAGCGCTCGATTTCGCTGGCCAGCTTGCGCTCGGGAATGCGCATCACCCCCGGCATGCTCTTGATCGGCACGAAGTCATCGATCTCTTCTTCGACGAAAATCGGCAGCACCAGATCATTCAGGCTGAACTCGGTTTCCTGGAACAGACTGCGCAGGCTCGCATTGCGGCGCAGACGGCGGGGACGTGCTTCGGGGAACTGGCTGGACATGGATCTTCCTGAAAACGGCAGATGAGACGAAAGTCGTAGGGGGCGAAGCTTATGCCTTCGGTGGGCGCAGGTACAAACCTGGATCAATCAAGAGTGCATTACCGAGGACGCAATAATCTGCGGGCGTCATCACTATTCCTGTGGGAGCGGGCTTGCTCGCGAAGGAGGTGTATCAGAAAAAGACGTGTTGACTGACACGACGCCTTCGCGAGCAAGCCCGCTCCCACAGGGTTATGTGTGGCCTCAGGAAGGAATGGTCAACCCGCGCACCACAGCCGGCCGCGCCAGAAAGCGCTCCAGCACCCGGGTCACGTTCGGAAAGTTGCTGATGCCCACTAGATCCCCCGCCTCATAGAACCCGATCAGGTTACGCACCCACGGGAACGTGGCAATGTCGGCGATGGTGTAGCGCTCGCCCATGATCCACTCGCGACCTTCCAGACGTTTGTCGAGCACGTTGAGCAGGCGCTTGCTCTCCTCGACATAGCGGTCACGCGGACGCTTGTCCTCGTAGTCCTTGCCGGCGAATTTGTTGAAGAAACCGAGCTGGCCGAACATCGGGCCGATACCGCCCATCTGGAACATCAGCCACTGAATCGTCTCGTAACGCAGCGCGCCTTCCTGCGCCAGCAACTGGCCGCTCTTGTCGGCGAGGTAGATCAGGATCGCGCCGGACTCGAACAGCGGCAGCGGCTGGTCTTGCGGGCCGTGGGGATCGAGGATCGCCGGAATCTTGTTGTTGGGGTTCAGCGACAGGAACTCGGGAGACAGCTGATCCTGCGTGTCGAAGCCCACACGATGCGGCTCGTAGGGCAGGCCGATCTCTTCGAGCATGATCGAGACCTTGACGCCGTTGGGGGTCGGCAGGGAATAGAGCTGAATCCAGTCAGGGTACTGCGCGGGCCATTTGTGGGTGATGGGGAACGCGGACAGATCGGTCATGGGAAGCATCCAGTCACATGGAAAGCGCTGATCATAATCCAGGAACCGTAACATTCTGCAGTTAGAGTGCAGAAGCCCGGATCGAACCAAGCGGCCTCAGGGGACTCTGAGCTATGTCTTTGCAAGGGAAGAACGACACGACATGGACAACATCCGGTGCTGGGAGCCCGCGGTGTAAGGGTTGGTCAACCCCAACCGAATCTGCTGAAGAATCCTTTATTCAATGACGAACCTCATGAGTTTCGCCAAACGCTTCAAACATCGCGCCTACGTGGCCCTGCCCTCCCTGCTGGCGGTCAGTGCGCTGACCTTGTCGCTCGAATCGAGCCAGATTCGCGCGCAACCGGTGGACGGCACCCAGACCCTGATTTTCCTGCGCCACGCGGAAAAGCCCGCCGGCGGTCTCGGTCAGCTCAACTGCCAGGGCCTGAACCGGGCGATCGAACTGTCGACCCTGCTGCCGGAAAAATTCGGCAAGGCCGATTACGTGTTCGCCGCCAACCCGACACGCAATGTCGAGGAAGGCGAACAAGACAACTCCTACAGCTACATCCGCCCGTTGATGACCATCAGTCCCGCGGCGATCAAGCTCGGCCTGCCGGTGAACATCGAGTTCTCCGCCAACGACACCAGTGACCTGGCGCGCGAGTTGACCGAAGACAAATACCACAACGCAACGATCTACACCGCGTGGTCGCACGGTTATCTGCCGGAGCTGATCAACAAGGTTGCCGGTAAGGCCGTCGGCGAAAAGCAGACCATCACCGATGACTGGGCGGCTGGCGATTTCGATTCGCTGTACGTGCTGACCCTGACCTGGCACAACGGCAAGGCCAGCCTGCAGAGCCACAGCTACAAGCAGGGGCTGGATAACGGCAAGGTGACTTGTCCGACTTGATTCTTGCGGTGCCTGTGCCGGCCCTTTCGCGAGCAAGCCCGCTCCCACACTGGATCTTCAATGGGCAGAAATTTTGTGCCTGACGCAGATCCCCTGTGGGAGCGGGCTTGCTCGCGAAGAGGCCCGTAAGAACACCCTCAAACCTGCTGATTCACCCGCTCGCGCAAATACTCCAACACCGCCCCGCGCTCCCCGGCGAACTCGATCCGGCCGCCCTTCTTCTCACGCTGGAACGCATACATCGGGTCGTAATACTGGCGCAGCAACACGCTGATCCAGTCACGGAACGCCTCGACCGATCCGCTGCGCGCCTGCTCCGCCAAGGCCTCTTCCATCTGCAGGAACATCCGCTGATGGCGTTCGCCGCCCAGCCGGCGCTGAATATTGTTCAAACTCGCAATCAGCCGCTCGGCATACAGCGCAAAGCCCTGCTCGCCATGCACCGCGACAAACTCGGCGTGCAGGTTGATCACATAATCCTGCAGGATCCGCTCGACACGCTGCTCCAGGCTGTCTTCGAGCCAGACCATCGGCGCCACTTGCATGCCTCGGTACAACGGCAGTGGCAAGGCACAACTGCCGACTACCCGGCTCTCGTCTTCCAACACAAACTGCTGGATCCCGCCTGCACGTTTTTTCAGCAGATCAACGGCCAGACGGTTTTCAAAATCGATGTTGGTCGGTTGGCCGGTGGCACGCTTGCCGAAACTCGAGCCCCGATGATTGGCGTGGCCTTCCAGATCCAGACCATTACTCAACTGCACCAACAGTTCGGTCTTGCCGGTGCCGGTCATCCCGCCCAGCAGCACCAGATCGCACTCGGCCACGGCCTGATCGACCGTCTCCAGCAGGAACGTGCGCATGGCCTTGTAGCCACCGCCGACCCGCGGGTAATCGATGCCGCCCTGCTCCTTGATCCATTGCTGGACGATCTGCGAACGCAAGCCGCCGCGAAAGCAATACAGATAGCCGTCGGGGTGTGCCCGGGCAAACTCGACCCAGCCTTGAATGCGCTGCTCCCGCACTTCGGCAGACACCAGCCGCTCACCCAGGGCGATGGCGGCTTGTTGTCCATGCTGCTTGTAGCAAGTCCCCACCTGCTCGCGCTCGCGGTCGTTCATCAGCGGCAGGTTGACCACGCCGGGAAACGCGCCGTGGGCAAACTCGACCGGCGCACGGGCATCCATCATCGGCCGGTCATTGAGGAAAATGTCGCGGTAATCGGTGCAGTCGAGTGTCATCAATTCACCTCGACTGCGTGGGTCTGTCGCTCGACCAGCTCGCCGATCGGCGCCAGGTCCAGGCCCAGTTCGGCAGCCACGGCGAGGAATTCGGCGTTGCCTTCGGGGGTTACGGCAATCAGCAGACCGCCGCTGGTCTGCGGGTCGCACAGCACGCGCTTGTGCAGCTCCTGCAGACGGCCAAGCTTGCTCGAATAACTGTCGAAGTTGCGCAGGGTGCCGCCGGGCACGCAGCCCTGTTCGAGGTAGTATTCGACGCTGTCCAGACGCGGCACGTGGTTGTAGCCGATGCGTGCGGTCAGATGGCTGCCATCGGCCATTTCCACCAGATGCCCGAGCAGACCGAAACCGGTGACGTCAGTCATCGCGGCGACCCCGGCGAGTTTGCCGAAACGGCTGCCGGGCTTGTTCAGGGTGCACATCCAGTCGCGGGCCACACCAATGTCGCCGGGGCGCAATTTGCCCTTTT
The DNA here is from genome assembly GCF_020515535.1 of Pseudomonas sp. MWU16-30322. Taxonomy (NCBI): domain Bacteria; kingdom Pseudomonadati; phylum Pseudomonadota; class Gammaproteobacteria; order Pseudomonadales; family Pseudomonadaceae; genus Pseudomonas; species Pseudomonas sp. MWU16-30322. The sequence goes on along the minus strand of NZ_JAIWYL010000011.1, from coordinate 17,104 downwards.
TCTCGGCGGTGGTCAGGATGCCGATGCCCAGCGGCTTGGTCAGGTACAGCAAGCAACCGGCGGTGGCGGTGTCGTTGCGCTTCATGTGGCGCTTTTCCACCAGACCGGTCACGGCCAGACCGAAAATCGGCTCCGGCGCATCGATCGAATGCCCACCGGCCAGCGGAATGCCGGCGGCGTCACACACCGCGCGCCCGCCACGAATCACTTCCCGGGCCACTTCCGGCGCCAGCACATTCACCGGCCAGCCGAGGATCGCAATCGCCATCAACGGATCGCCGCCCATCGCATAGATGTCGCTGATCGCGTTGGTCGCGGCGATACGGCCGAAATCGAACGGGTCGTCGACAATCGGCATGAAGAAGTCAGTGGTCGACACCACACCGCGCTCGGCATCGATCTCGTACACCGCCGCATCATCACGCGAGGCATTGCCGACCCACAGTTTCGGGTCAAGGTTCTGCGCACCGCTGCCGGCCAGAATCACTTCCAGCACCTGCGGGGAAATCTTGCAGCCACAACCGGCACCGTGGCTGTATTGGGTCAGACGAATCGGCTCGCTCATGGGAGAGTCTCTGGCAGTTGATGGGGCGGATTCTAGCAGAGCGCGGGCCGGCTGATTTTTTGCGCTGACTGTCCGGCCCCCTTCGCGAGCAAGCCCGCTCCCACATTTGATCGCTGCCATCCACAAATCCTGCTTTCACTGAAGATCCTCTGTGGAAGCGGGCTTGCTCGCGAAAGCTATCGACGGGTCACCACGATTTCACGACCGAACATTCTGTCCGGACCAAAAAAAACCGCCCTTTCGGGCGGCTAAAGTACTTCGACCATGATTCAGAAGCTTTGACTGAAGCTGATGTTGAACGCGCTGTCGTTGTTGTCGCTCGACACCTGGCCCGAGTAGCCGATGCCCAGCTTGCCGGTCGGGGTGACCTGGAAGTCGATGCCGGCTTCGAGCAATGCGCTGTCCTTGGCGATGGGTACGCCCTGGGTGCTGAACGAGGCGCCGCCGTCGATGAAGGTCAGGTCGGCGTCAGGTTTGGTGTCGCCGTAGGCATGTCGCCAGCCGATGGCCGCACGTGGCGTCAGTTGGCTGCCGTTGGCCAGGGTCACCAACTTGCCGACGCGTACCCCGAGGGTCGAGTAGGTGATGTCCTGATCGGCGTCGGCCTTCAGGCGCCCCACTCCACCTTTTTCCTTGCCGGTGTCGCTGTCGTAGTTGACGTAGGCAAGACCGGCGAACGGTTCGATGGCAACGCCTGCCGCGTTGATCGCGTAACCCACTTCACCGAACACCTGCGCACTGCGTGCGTCGTAATCGGCCTTCAGGCGATCATTGTAAGTACCGACGCTGACATCGCGTTTGGTCTCGATGCTGTGCCAGCTGTAAGCCGCGCCAAGGCGCACCGCCAGTGCATCGAATTGCGAGTTCAGATAACCGGCCAAGTGGTAGCTGTCGACCTTGGCATCCGAGTTGCGATCGTGCGCATTGAGGTTGCTGCGGGTGTAGCCGGCCGCCATCCCGGCACGCCAGGTGTCATCCAGGGCCTTGTCGGTGCCGAGCATGAAACCGCCGAGGTTGCGATCGACTTTCGCCGTGTTGCTGTCGCCGCCCATGTCGCCCCAGGCACCGATAGCCCGGATCCAGCCGACCATTTCACCGTGGCAGCCGTTGCTGCTCAGTTGCGTGTCGCTCGGTGCCAGGGTTTTGCGTGGATCATCCGCGGCGCTGCACGATGGCTGGCGCATGCGGTCATTGACCGCCTCGCGGATGAAGCGCGAGTCTTCCAGCATGGCGCTGGCGGTGCTGGCGTGGATTTCACCCGACAGGCTGTCGAACGCATTGCGCGCACCGGCCACGCTGAGGTTGACGATCTGGTTCTGCAACGCCGCGCCGGCCGCTCCGTTATTGGACAGTGCCGTGGCGGTGCCGCGCTGGTTGCCTGTGGCAGCGACATCGGCGAACGAGTTGCCGTTGCGGCTCACGGCCAGGGTGACCGAGTCGGCACCGTAGACCAGCGAGCTGTCGAGGAACGCGTACTGCGGCAGATCGGCGGCACTGAAGGTGCCGGTCACTCCACCGCCCGCAGTGATCAGCGAGTAAGTGGTGTTGCCGGTGAACGGCGCCAGGCTGTTGACCACCAGACCGCCGCCCAATGCCGCCGTACCACCCACCGCCAGTGGCGTGGCGGTTGGCGAGCTGACGGTCAGCGCCAGCACACCATCACTGCTGTTGGTCAGGTTGCCGGCCACGCTCAAGGTGCCGTCCGCGCCACCGGAAGCCACCACACCGTGGTTGACCACTGAGCCGACGCTGCCGTTACCGCTCAGGCCTGCGCCGTTGGCGACCGTGACTTGCCCGCCCAGTGAAGCCCGGGCCGCACGGCTGCCGACTTGCAGCAGGCCTTGATCGACGGAAACCGTACCGCTGAACGGTTGATTGCCGACCATCAACAGGCGACTCACGCCGCGTTTGAACAGCGCGCCGGTACCGCTGAGCACACCGTTGAACTGGCCATCGGTGTTTTGCTGGAACACCAATGTAGCGTTGTCAGTGATGTTGCCTTGCAGGCTGGTGGTGTTGCCGATCAGCGTACCGCCGCTGACGGTGGTACCCCCGCTGTAGGTGTTGGCTCCGCTGAGCACCAATGTGCCGGAGTCAAGTTTCTCGATCCCCCCCGTGCCTACCAGCGGTACGGAAATTTCCGCACTGGCCCCAGCATTGACCCGCACCGGCGCCAGACTGCCGTCGGCGCCGTTGACCGGCGTCAGCGTACCGCCAGCCCCCGGCACCAGGTTGTAGCCGCCGGTGAGGAACTGCAGACCGGTGAAGTTCTGATTGCCCTGCACAGTGACGGTACCCGCCTGGCCACCAAACACTGCGAATTGACCATTGGACGCCAGCGCCTGAGTACCGCTCGGATCGGTCCAGTTGGTGCCCGGGCCCCACACGCCGCTACCGCCACCAATGCTGCCATCAGGATTGGTGGTGCCGCCGTTCCAGAACTGCACTTCACCCGGTGTGCCCTGCACCAGCAGGTTGACCTGATTGGCGATCGCGGTTTGCAGGGTCAGGTTGGCCGCCGATACCGGCAGGCTGCCGTAGACCAGACCGTTGTCGGTCAGGCTGCCGCCGTAGCGGAACAGTTGATAGACCCCGGTACCAAAGCCGCCGGCGTTGCTGATGTTCAGTGTGCCGTCGAGGGTCAGGTTGCCGCCGACGTTGACCACGGTGGTTGAGCTGGTGGCCGAGCCGAGACTGAAGTCCAGGTTGGTGCCCGAGGACAACGCCAGCGAACCGACCGACAACGGTGTGGCACTGCCGCCACCGATCAGCGTCGCACCGCTGGCCAGTTGCACGTTGCCGCCCAGTTGCCCGCTGCCGCCGACTTTCGCGCCGCTGGCAACGCTGACGTTGGCGCTGTTGAACACGCCGTTGACGATCAGATTGCCGGCCTGCACCGAAGTGTTGCCGGTGAAGGTGTTGTTGCCGGTCAGGAGCAATTGGCCGGTGCCGGTTTTGTTCAGCGTGCCGGCGCCGGTGAGGTTGCCGGTATAGCTGCCGTCGGCGTTCTGCGCGAAGGTCAGCGCCGCGTTGTTGACGATCGCGCCTTGCAGGCTGCTGGTGTCACCGGTGGTCGTGCCACCGTTCAGCGTGGTCCCGCCGCTGTAGGTATTGGCGCCACTCAGCACAAGATCACCGCTGCCGTTTTTCACCAGACTGCCTGTGCCGGTGACGGCGCCAAGCAGTGTGGTGTTCTGGTTACCGGCCAGGGTCAGTTGCGAACCCAGATTGATCGCGTTGGCCAGTTGCAGCGCCGAAGTGCTGTCGAGGGTGCCGTTGCCGGTCACGTTGAGTGCACCGCTACTGATTGCGCTGTTGTTGCCAAGGGTCAGCGTGCCACCGTTGAGTTGAGTGCCGCCGCTATAGGTGTTACTGCCGTTGAGCGTCAGGCTCGACGCGCCGGTCTTGATCAGACTGCCGCTGCCGCTGACTACACCACCGAGGGTCAAGGCGTTGCTGCCGGCGACGGTCAGGCCGCCGTTGAGTACCACGTTGTTGGCCAGGCTGACCGCGGCGTTGCTGTCCAGTGCGGTACCGTCCGCAGCGGTCAACACGCCGCTGCCGAGCGCGGCATTGTTACCGACCACGATCTTGCCGCCGTTGAGCGCGGTGCCACCGGTGTAGCCGTTGGCAGCGTTGAGCACCAGCGTACCGGTGTCGTATTTGCCGAGGGTGCCGCTGCCGTTGAGCGCGACGCCGACGGTCGCGGTGGCGTTCGGATCGACGCGTACCGAGGCATTGCCCAGCGAACCGTTGACCAGGTTCAGCGAACCCGCCGTGCCGTTCTGCAGGCTGTAGCCGTCGGTGACGAACTGCATGCCGGTGATGGTTTGCGCACCGTTGACGGTCACAGTGCCCGCCGTTCCCTGGAACACCGCGAAGTTGTTGGTCCAGGCCTGATTGGTGATGCCGTTGACGTCGGTCCAGTTGGTGGTACCGGTGCCCCAGGTGCCGCTGCCGCCATCGACCGAGCCGTTGGCGATCAGTTGATTGCCGTCCCAGAACTGCACGGTGACGCCCGGTGCACTCACCAGCAGGTTGATCTGGTTGGCCAGCGCCGTTTGCAGGGTCAGATCGCCCGGGGTCACGCTGCCCGGCACAGTGCCGATCAGCATGCCGTTGTCAGTGAGGCCGCCGGTGTAGTTGATCAGGCGATACACGCCGCTGCCGAAGCCGCCGATATCGCTGACATTCAAGGTGCCGTCGAGGGTCAGGTTGCCGCCGACATTCACCAGCGCATTACCGCCACCGGAGACCGGTGCACCCAGGCCGACATCGAAGTTGGCGTTGCCGTTGAACACCAGCGAATCCACCGACAGCGTGCTGCCGGTGACAGCTGCCAGATGCCCGCCATCGGCCACGGTCACGGCACCGGTCAAGGTGCCGCTGCCGCCGAGAGTGCCGCCACTGTTGACCAGCACGTTGCCGCTGGCCAGCGAACCGTTGACCTGCAGGGTGCCGGCGTTGACGTTGGTATCGCCGGTCAGGTCGCTGATGCCGCTGAGCGTCAGCGTGCCAGTGCCGAGTTTGGTCAGGCCGCCGTCGCCGCTGAGGACACCGGCGAAGGTGCTGCTGACGTTGTTGCCACCGAGGCTCAGGGTGCTGCCGGTGCCGATCAACGCGGTACCGCTGCCGGTCAGGCTGGCGAGGCTGCCCGAAGCGCCGAGATTCAGCGCCGCGCCGCCCGCGAGATTGACCGTGGCGTTGTTGCCCAGCGCCGAGTTGCTCAGGGTGGTCAGGCTGCCGGACAGCACATCGAAGGTGCCGCTGAAGGTGTTGTTGCCCGACAGCGTTACATCGGCCAGACCGTTTTTGGTCAGGGTACCGGCCCCGGTGATCACACCGCCGAGGGTCAGGTTGTTGTTGCCGGTCAGACCGAGGTTGGCATTGAGGTTGATGTTGTTCGCCAGCACCAGCGGGGAGCTGCTGTCGAGACTCGAAGCGCCAGCCACTGTCAGCACACCGCTACCCAGTGCTGCGCCGGTGCCGAGGGTCAGCGTACCCGCATTCAGCGTAGTACCGCCGCTGTAGGTGTTGATGCCGTTGAGCGTCAGGTTCGACGTGCCGTTCTTGATCAGCCCGCCCGCGCCACTGACCACGCCAGCGAGCGTAAGGTTGTTGCTGCCGGTGTTGCTCAGATTGGCGTTGAGCACCACGTTGTTGCCCAGGCTCAGCGCAGCGCTGCTGTCCAGCGCGGAGGTACCGGCCACGGTCAGGTTGCCCAGACCGAGTGCGCCGTTGCTGCCGGCGGTCAGTGTGCCGGCGTTGAGAGTGACGCCGCCGAGGAAATTGTTAGCCCCGCTCAGGATCAGGTTGGCCGCGCCATTCTTGGTCAGGCTGCCGGCGCCATTGATCGCGCCGCTCAGTGTCAGATCGTTGCTGCCGACGACACCAAGGTTGCCCGCCAGATTGATCGCGTTACCCGCCGTAAAGGCGCCGCTGGCATCCAGTGTGGTGCCGCTCGCCGCGTTCAGAGTGGCCGAGCCCAGCGCGCTGTTCGACGCCAGAATCAAGCCGCCCGCATTCAACGCCACCGGCCCGAGGAAGGCGTTGTTGCCGCCGAGGGTCAGGCTCGCCGCACCGTTTTTGATCAGCCCGCCGGTACCGCCGATCACCCCGTTGAGGGTCAGCGCATTGCTGCCGACCACGGTCAGGTTGCCGTTGAGCGTTGCCGCGTTAGCCAACGTGACCGCTGTGTTGCTATCGAGTTGTGTGCCAGCGTTGGCGGTCAGCGTGCCGCTGCCCAGCGCGGTGTTGCTGCCGACGATGATCTTGCCGCCGTCCAGTTGCGTACCGCCGCTGTAGGTGTTGGCGCCATTGAGTACCAGGGTGCCGGCATCGAGTTTGTTGAGGATGCCGCTGCCGTTGATGTCCACGCCGACCGTGGCGGTCACGCCCGGATCGACCCGCATCGCCGTGGTGCCGCCGCTGCCGTTGACGGCGGTCAGCAGACCCGACGTGCCGTTGACCACGTTGTAGCCATCGGTGAGGAATTGCATCCCGGTGAACAGTTGCGTGCCGTTGACCGACACTGTGCCGGCCGTGCCCTGGAACACCGCAAAATCGCCGGCCCAGGTCTGGTTCAGCGTGCCGTTGGAATTGGTCCAGTTGGTGCCGCCGGCAGTCCATGTACCGGTGCCGCCGTCCACATTACCGTTCGGGATGGTCTGGCTGCCGTCCCAGAAACGCAGGTTGGTGTTCGGTGCCGACACCACCAGGTTCACCTGATTGCCAAGGGTCTGCACAAGGATGTCACCGAGGCCATAACCCACCGGCACACCGGCCACGGTCAGGCCGTTGTCGGTCAGTGCGCCGATGTAGTTGAACAAGCGATAGACACCGACGCCAAAGCCGCCGGCATCGGTGACGTTGAGGTTACCGTCGAGGGTCAGGTTGCCGCCGATGTTCATCAGCGAGGAGGTCGATGGCGTGGCGAGGCTCGCGTCGACATTGCTGTTGGCAGTGAGAATCAGCGACGAGGTGGACAAGGTGTTGCCCGAGGACAACGCCAGATGACCGCCGCTGTTAATGGTGATGAAGCCAAGCGCCGAACCGGTACCTGTGAGCGTGGCGCCGTTGTTGATATTGAGCTGGGTGCTGGCCAGCGAACCGGTGAGATTCAGCGTACCGCCGTTGACATTGGTGTTGCCGGTAAGGCCGTTGCTGCCGGTGAGGTTCAGCGTCCCGGTACCGACTTTGGTCAGCGCACCGCTGCCACCGAGGTCACCGTCAAAGGTGCTGGTGTTGCTCAGCCCCCCCACGGTCAAGGTATTGCCGCCGGCGATCTGCACACTGCCGCTGCCGCTCAAGCCGTTGAGGCTGGCGCTGCTGTTGAGATAGAGATTGGCACCGGCGCTGATGTTGGCGCCGGAGGTGTTGCCCAGCGCCCCGCTGCTCACGGTGGTGACGCTGCCGGAGGCGATGTTCAGCGCACCGGTGAAGGTGTTGTTGCCGCTGAGCGTCAGATCGCCAAAGCCGTCCTTGGTCAGGCTGCCGGCGCCATCGATCACGCCGCTGATGTTCAGGGTGTTGCTGCCGGCCAGGGTCAGGCCGGCGTTGAGGGTGATGTTGTTGCCGACGCTCATGCCGGTGCTGGTGTCCAGCGTCGAAGCGCCACCGACGGTCAGGCCGCCACTGCCCAACGCAGCGGCCGAGCCCAGTGTCAGCGTACCCGCGTTGAGCGTGCTGCCACCGCTGAAGGTGTTGGTGCCGTTGACGGTCAGGTTGGCGCTACCGTTCTTGACCAGTTGGCCGGCGCCGCTGATCACGCCGCCGAGGGTCAGGTCCTGGGTGCCGCCGACGCTCAGCGCCGCATTGAGCACGACCGCGTTGGCCAGGCTGACCAGCGGCGAACTGCTGTCGAGCGTTGCCGCGCCGCCAACGGTCAACGCACCGGTGCCGAGCGCCGAACTGTTGCCGGCGGTCACCGTACCGGCGTTCAGCGTGGTGCCGCCGGCGTAGGTGTTGGTGCCGTTGAGGTTCAGATTGGCCGCGCCGTTTTTCACCAGGCTGCCGGCTCCGGCGACAGTGCCGGTGAGGGTCAGGTCTGCGCTGCCACCGATGTTCATCGCACCGGCCAGGTTGACCTGATTGCCCAGCGTGACGGCAGTGTTGGTGTCCAGCGTGGTGCCGGCTGCCGCGTTCAGCGCACCGCTGCCCAGCGCGGTATTGCTGCCGACGATCAGCTTGCCGACGTTGAGTGCGGTGTTGCCGAAGTAGGTGTTGGCGCCGTTGAGAATCAAATCAGCGGGGCCACTTTTGGTCAGGCCGCCAACTCCGGAAACCACCCCTGCAAGCGTCAGCGCATTGCTGCCGCCGATGGTCACGTTGCCACCGATGTTGACGTTGTTCGCCAGGCTCGCAGCGGTGCTGGCGTCCAGCGTGGTGTTGTTGCCGGCGTTGAGCACACCGGTGCCGAGCGCAGTGTTAGAGCCGACGACCAGTGTCCCGGCGTTCAGCGACGTAGAGCCGGTGTAGGTATTGGCGCCGGTGAGGGTCAGGGTCGAAGCGCCAGTCTTGATCAGGTTGCTGCTGCCGCTGATCACGCCGCCGAGGGTCAGCGGGTTGGCACCGCCGGCAGTCAGGTTGGCGTTCAGGGCAATCGCGTTGTTCAGCGTCACGTTGGCGCTGCTGTTAAGCGTTGCGCCCGCACCGCCCACGGTCAACGTGCCGGTGCCGAGTGCCGCGCCGTTGCCGACGGTCAGGCTGCCGGCGTTGAGCGCGGAGCCACCGGTGAAGGTGTTGGCGCCGTTGAGGGTCAGGTTGGCCGTGCCGTTCTTGATCAACTGGCTGGCGCCGCTTAGCACGCCGCCGAGGATCATGCCGTTGCTGCCGCCGATGGCCAGGTTGCCGTTGAGGGCGACGTTGTTGTTGAGGATGACCGAGGTGTTGCTGTCGAGGGTCGCGGCGTTCGCGACGGTCAGGTCGCCGCTGCCCAATGCGGCGGCGTTGCCAACGGTCAGGGTGCCGGCATTCAGCGTGGTTCCGCCACTGAAGGTGTTGGCGCCGTTGAGAATCAGGTTGGCCGCGCCGTTCTTGGTCAGCCCGCCACTGCCGCTGACTATGCCGCCGAGGGTTAGATTGGCATTGCCGGCGATGTTCAGGTTGCCGCCGAGGGCGACCGCGTTGCTCAGCGCCACGGTGGTGCTGGCGTCGAGGGTGGTGCCCGCCGCCGTGGTCAGTGCGCCGGTGCCCAGCGCGGTGTTGGAGCCGACGATCAGCGTGCCATTATTCAGCGCGGTGCCACCGGAGAACGTGTTGTTGCCGCTGAGGGTCAGGTTCGCAGTGCCGCCCTTGATCAGGTTGCCGGCGCCGCTGATGACACCACTCAAGCCAAGCGCCTGAGTGCCACCGATGGTCAGCCCGCCTGCCAGCGCGACGGCATTGGCTAACGTCACGGCGGCGGTCGCATCCAGCGTGGTGCCGGCCGCCGCGTTCAATGCGCCCGTGCCGAGGGCGGTGTTGCTGCCAACGAGCAAGCTACCGCCATTGAGTGCGGTGGTGCCGCTGTTGGTGTTGTTGCCAGTCAGGGTCAGGCTGGCGCTGCCGCTCTTGGTGATCGCACCGGTGCCGGAGACGATGCCGGCCAGCGTCAGGGCATTGCTGCCGAGCACGTTCAACGCACCGGTGATGCCGAGGTTGTTGCCCAGTGTCACGTTGCCGGTGCTGTCGAGGCTGGTGCCGTTGCTGGTGTTGAGGACACCGGTACCCAGTGCGTTGTTATTGCCGACGCGCAAGGTCCCGGCACTGAGACTGGTGATCCCGGTGTAGGTGTTGATGCCATTGAGGGTCAGGCTGCCGCTGCCGGTCTTGGTCAGGTTGGCGGCGCCGCTGATCACCCCGCCCAAGGTCAGCGCACCGGTACCGGTCGCGGTCAGGGTGCTGTTGAGCGTGATCGCGTTAGCCAGCGAAATCGGCGTCGTCGCCGAAATGCTCGAAGAGCCGCCGACGGTGATGCCGCCGTTACTGAACGCCTGATTGTTGCCTACCAGCACCACACCGCCGTTGAGCACGGTATTGCCGGAGTAGGTGTTGATACCGTTGAGGTTGAGCTGGCCGCTGCCAATCTTGGTCAGGCCGCCTGTGCCGGAAATCACACCGTTGAGGGTCGTGCCGTTGATGCCCTGCAGGGTCAGGCCGCCGGCGCCCAGGTTGATCTGGTTGGCCAGCGTCAAACCGGCATTGCTGGCCTGGAGGATCCCGCCGTTGGACGTCAGCACGCCGCTGCCGAACGCCGCGTTGTCGTTAAACTGCGCGACACCGCCATTGAGCGTGGTCGCACCGCTGACCAACGGCCCCTGCAAGGTCCAGGTGCCGCTGTTGAGGGTCAGGTTGTTGAAGTTGACGTAGGTGGCGCTGGACGCCGTGCCCGTCCCGGTGGTGCCGCCGCCAAGGCCGATCGGGTTTTGCAGAATCAGCGTGTTGGTGCCGGCCGCGCCGCCATCGATCGTCCCGGTCGGGGCGAAGGTCAGGTTGATGCCGATCAGGCCACCGAGGCCGACGGAGACTTGCACACCGTCGCCGACGTTAACGCTGGAACCGGTGATCGCGTAGAAGGTGTTGGTGCTGCCCGCCCCCATCGACACACCGCCGGTGATGTTGCCGGCGTTGGTGAAGGTGTTGCCCGCCACTGACGTTTCGAACGCAATCCGGCCATTGATGGTGCCGCTGGCACTGTTGGTCATGTTGACTTGCGAACCGCCATACACCCCGACCACCGGGGTATCGGCCAGGGTGATGCCGCCGACCGACAGCCCGGTGGAGGTGATGGTGCCGTCGTTGGTGATGGTCGTGGTGCCCGACACCGAGTTGTTCACGGCAATCCCCAGCCCGTCGATGCTGGTCAGGTTGAGCCCGAGCAACATGCCGGTGCCGCGAATCAGCCCGGTGGCGTTGTTGACGATGCTCACCGTGCTGGTCGCGCCGGTACCGATGAACGCACCGCCACTGAGGATCGACACCAGGCCCAGCAAGGCCGGGTCGAGGGTGCCGGAGTTGTTCAGGTTGATGTTGGCCCCGGTCAGGTTGAGCACCTTGCCGCCCAGGGTGGCGTTCATCTGCGCTCCGTTGGTGACGTTGACCGTCAGGCCGCTGGTGGCACTGCTGTAGTCATTGAGAAACAGCGGCAGCGTCGGGACGCCCGAACAGGTAATCGTCGAACCTGCCGCCGAGCAGGTCGCGAGCGCCTGCTCGCTGACGCCGCCGAACAACAGTCCGGCAACGCTCAGGTGCACAGCAAGGGAAAGTGGGGAAAAACGCGAAACGAGGGCGACACCAAACCTTGCTTCCACGGGCTACTCCTTGTCGTGGCCAAATTCTTCCTTGAAGGCGTGGGAAACGTGCTTATTCCACACGCGAATCAAGACTGCGACGGTCATCACAAAACCGCGTCTTGGCTGACAAGCTAGTAGACGCCCCGCAATGGGGCACTGATTAAATGGTGTTAATACTTTAATACTAGGGCCGTCTAGAACGAGGGTTTCGGCCAGTAAACACTGGGTTTTGCGACACCTGACTAACCCTGTGGGAGCAGGCTTGCTCGCGAAAGCGGTGTATCTGTGAAGGATGTGTCAGCTGACCCGACGCCTTCGCGAGCAAGCCCGCTCCCACAAGGAGAAATGGGGACATCTGGAAAACTGGTACGCCTTGTGCAAACGTTTGCGACCTGCCTATAACGGCTTTTTCGTAACAAAACCGTACAGACCCGCAGAATCCGGGCCTCGATCCGCAAAAAAAGGACTTTGAATGCACGCTGCTTCCCGTCTTCGCGCCCCATTTGCGCGCACGTTTGCTGTTTCCCTGCTACTGACCGGCGTTACCGGAGTTCTCAGCCACAGCGCATCGGCGCAACCGGCGCTGCCCGACGAATCCGCCCAGGGTGAAGCCCTCAGCCCGGAAGCTGCCCCGCCGAAAAAAGGCGCGTATCTGTCGGACTGGTACAACCAGGACCTGACGCTGATCGGCAGCAAGGACATCAGTTTCGGGCCGCAGCCGGCCGACGATATCTATCTGGAATACGAATACTTCGGGCGCAAGGGGCCGTTCGAGCTGTACGGCTACATAGACATTCCGAAGATCTTCAACATCGGCAACAGCCACGACAAAGGTGTGTGGGATCACGGCTCACCAGTGTTCATGGAGCATGAGCCGCGCATCTCCATCGACTATCTCGCCGGCCGCAGCCTGGCCATCGGCCCGTTCAAGGAATGGTACGTGGCGTTCGACTGGATCTACGATCACGGGAGCCGCAAGGAGAACCGCGCCAACACGCTGTACAGCGGCTTCGGCACCGACATCGACACCCATTCGCGGGTCAACCTGTCGGCCAACCTGTACGGGCGCTACCAGTGGGAAAACTACGGTGCGAGCAATGAGTATTCGTGGGACGGCTACCGCGCCCAGCTCAAGTACATCGTGCCCATCGACAAATTCAGCAACGGCGCGTCGCTGACCTACATCGGCTTCACCAATTTCGATTTCGGCTCCGACATCCACAAGGACAACCCGGCGCGCACCGCCAACGCCACAGTGGCGACCAACGTGTTGCTGTACTCATTCACCCACTTGCGCTTCACCCTGGTCGGTCGCTATTTCCACAACGGCGGCAACTGGGAAGACGGCAGCGAGCTGAACTTCGGCGACGGCAATTTCCGCGCGCGCTCCAACGGTTGGGGCTACTACGCCGGCATTGGCTACCAGTTCTGAATCAAGGAGATTTTCATGCAAGCAATGACGCGTCTGACCCTGGCCGCTGCGGCCCTGCTCTCTTCCACTACTTGGGCGGCTGAAGCGCCGATCCAGCCGAAAGTGGTGCTGATCACCATGTTCGCCCCCGAGGCGCAGAACTGGATCGAGCGCCTCGACCTGAAACAGGAAATCCGCGTGCCGGGGCTGTCCGCCGAGTACCCGAGCATTCGCTGCAACAGCCAGCAGGTGTGCCTGCTGACCACCGGCATGGGCCAGACCAACGCCGCGGCTTCGACCCTGGCCCTGGCGCTGTCGCCGAAATTCGACCTGCGCAAAAGCTACTTCCTGATCGCAGGGATCGCCGGCATCAGCCCGAAACACGGAACCATCGGCACCGCGGCATGGGCGCATTATCTGGTGGAATTCGGTACGCAATGGGAGCTGGATTCGCGCGATGCGCCGTCGAGCTGGCCGACCGGTTACCTCGGCATCAACACCAAAGGCCCGAACGAAAAACCGCCGTTGGACTACAAGACCGAAGTCTTCGAACTCAACCCGAAACTACAGGCCAAAGCCTTCGCCCTGAGCCACAAGGTCGAACTGAGCGAAAGCAAGGAATCGGCGGCCTGGCGCCTGAAATACCCGTCCGCCCCGGCCAACCAGCCGCCGGTGGTTACGCGCTGCGACACGCTGGCGGGCAACACCTGGTTCTCCGGTACACGCCTGAGCGAACGCGCCGAGGTCTGGACCAAATTGCTGACCGATAACAAGGGTGAATATTGCACCACGCAACAGGAAGACAACTCCACCTACGAGGCCTTGTTACGCGCCAGTCGTGAAGGTCTGGTGGATGTGCAGCGTCTGGCCGTGGTACGCGCCGGCTCCGACTTTGATCGCCCGGCTCCGGGCGGCAGTGAAGTGGACAACCTGCTGAAATACGCCGATCAGGGCGGCTTCGTGCCGGCGCTGGAAAACCTCTATCGCGCCGGCAATCCGCTGGTGCAGGACATCCTGAAAAACTGGTCGGCGTGGGAAAACGGCGTCCCGCAATCCTAAAACCTGCGCCAATCAATTGTAGGAGTGAGCCTGCTCGCGATGGCGGTTATTCAGCCGCCGAATTTGTCGACTGAATTGACGCTATCGCGAGCAGGCTCACTCCTACAGGGTTTGTGGCTGAGTCAGGGGATAAGGATAATCTTGTCGCCGCTGCCCTGATTCACCTCCGCATAGCGCTGCAACCCCTCCGCCAGCGGCACCTCCACCAAACCTTGTGGCAACGGCAGCCGATCCTCATCGAAGAAGCGTCCGAACTGCTCGAGCATCGCCGCACAGGCTTGCACGCTGTACAGCAGCGAGTTGATCCCGACCACCGAACCACCCTTGCGGTACAGCGCCAGCGCTGGCAACTGCACATGGCCATCGACCGGTGCAGCAATGATCGCGATGCGCCCGAACGGTGCCAATGCCGCTACCGAGGCCGGCAGCCAGAAACCGGTGGTATCGAAGATCACGTCGGCGCCGCCGCTGTATACCGCGTTGACCTGCGCGCCGAGGTCTTCAGGTTTATCCAGCTGAATCGTCGAATAACCCTGCGCCTGCAACTCCTTGACTTGCTCCGGCCGCCGCGCGGCCGCCAGAATCTGCGCCCCCCGCACCTTGGCCAGCGCCAACGCCGCCGTGGCCACCGCACCGCCGCCGATCACCAGCAAACGTGTTTCGCCAGTCACCAGGCTGCGCTCCAGCGCATCCCACGCCGTGGTGTACGGCACGCCGAGGCTGGCAGCCTGGGCGAAACTCAGATGCGCCGGTTTGGCTGCCACTCCGGTGGCCGGCAGTTTCACGAACTGCGCATGGGAGCCATCGGCAAAAAAGCCCAGGTCGCGCCCGGTGCCCCAGACCTCCTGACCGATCAACGCTTGCGGCCCTTGCACCACTACGCCTGCAAAATCACGACCGGGAATCCGCGGCAATGTGGTGTACGGAAAACGCCCGAGCACGTTCTTCACATCGCTGGGGTTAAGGCCGGCGGCCTTGATCTCGACCAGCACTTCATCAGCGCCAGGCACCGGGGTCGGCACGTCAACGAAACGCAAGGAAGACAGGTCGCCGGTTTTATCGAATTGCAGTGCTTTCATGAGGACATCCACCAAAGGAAAAAAGGACAGTTCAGGACAACCAACCGGTGACCAGTTGCCGGCCCATCGGCCACAGCTGCTCACCCGCGAGCATGCCCAGCAGCCCCACCAGCGCAATGGCCGGTGGCGCCGGGGAACGGAAATTCAGCGCGCCATAGAGCAGGCCGACACCCAGACCGATGGCCAGCGAAATCAGGTAGTTCATGGGGAAACTCCGCCGCGTTAAAGGGAATGGGCAGAGTCTAGGGAAGGATGGACAGAGGCGTCGGCCAAGGACTTCTGAATTTCGGCCAAATCCCGGAAAGTCACCACAGAGCTCTGTAGGAGTGAGCCTGCTCGCGATAGCGGTGTGTCAGATAACCCATTTGTAATTGACATACCGCAATCGCGAGCAGGCTCACTCCTACAGGGGGCGGGTTCAGGTGATGGGGAATTGCGAGGGCGCCACACCCAGCTCGCGCCGGAACATGTCACTGAAACTGCTCGGCGAATACCCCAGCTCCCGAGCAATCGCACTCACTGGCACGCCCTGAATCAACTCGGCCACCGCCGTCGCCAGTTGCACCTGCCGCCGCCATTCGGCGAACCCCATGCCCAGGCTGTCCTTGAACAACCGCGCCAGCGTGCGCACACTCGCCCCGGCATTTTCCGCATGCTGTTCGAAAGGAATGTCCAGCGACGGTGCGGCCATCACCGCCTGGCACAGGTTCATCAGACGCCGGTCGGAATCGTCCGGCAGCGGGATCTTCAGTTGCGAGCGCCGGGCGCGCTTGAGTTCCAGTAGCGCCAGCCCGACCAAGGCCTCGTAATAGGCCGGCTCGCCGCTGTCGCCCTGCTCCACCAGCCCGACGATCAACTCACGCAACAGCCCACCGACCTCGATCACCTGCACGGTCGAATCCAGTGTTGCCGCCAGCAACGGTCGCAGATAAATGTTGCGCATCTGCAAGTCCGACACCACACGAATCCCATGCGGCACCCCGGGCGGCAACCACACCGCCCGCTGCGGCGGCACCACCAGCGCCTCATGCGGCGTCTCGACCCACATCACCCCGCTCATCGCATACAGCAACTGCCCCCAGACATGCTCGTGCGGCTCGATGAACAAGCCACGCGGATACGTGCGCGCCAGCGGCTGCACCGGGACATCGGTATCACTCAAATCAGGGGGTGCGGCGAGGGCCATGGCGAGCAATCATTGGGGGTTGGCGGAGCGGCCATGTTAACCACTGCGCCCATGCGTCGCCAACGATAGATACCGTCGGACAATCCGAGTGAATTTTCCCGGTGCGCGGTGATCCTTCTAATACCACAGGGAGGATTACGGGCTTTATGAACAACGCAAAACTGTTTGTCATCGACTACACCCTTCACGGCACGCCCAAGTCGTTCATTATCCGTTCGGACAAAATGGACAACGCCGAGGCGTGGCACTGGGCAAGCTGCGACGCCGGCGTGGGTCGCATCCCGCGCTTCGGCCGGGAAAAGGTACAAAAGACCAGCAAACCGATGGCGGAGAAATTCGGCGTGGAAAACGTCACATGGCGACCGGCGAGCTAGACTCTCGCCAGGCAATGGGGACTCTTTGGGGGCGTACACAATGACCAGCATCTTCAGCCCGGCGCATCTGGATTACGGACTGGACACTCTGTTCGGTCGTATTACCAAAAGCGTGGACTGTCAGGTGGGTCTTGAGGCTGTCGAAGACGACCCCTATAGCTTCGCCCTGCGCGTGCCAGCGCCGTTACCGGAAGATCTCGACCAGGCGAAAACCGTGGTGGTCAGGGTCGGCGGTCGACGACTGCAAGGTACGGTACGCCGTACCGAACGGCTGGATGATGAAAGCCTGAAACTGCAAGTGGAGCCTGATTAGGCTCCACTTTTTTTGCGCGGGATTATTTGGGGTGGGCGCAATGGCAGCCTTTGCTTGAACACTCTTCACCGCCCTTGTGGTGGTGCGCGCAGGCTTCGCAGCAATAGTGTTTGCCGTGTACGGCGTAAGAGTGGTCGCCTTCTTTGATGGTGCATTTGCAGTTGGGGCAGTCGCATTTTCTATCGGGCATGGGGGCAGACTCCTTTTTTGGTGGTTGTCTGGGCTTTTGGGATAAGCCGTAAATACCAGTGTAGGAGCTGCCGCAGGCTGCGATCTTTTGATTTTGCTTGGGTGCGATTTGGATACTTGGTTTTTGGGTGTATATCCGTTTTTTCGGGTGCTGCG
>NZ_JAIWYL010000010.1:0-260742 GCF_020515535.1 Pseudomonas sp. MWU16-30322 | reverse complement strand
CGATCCCCTTACCTGAAACACGCATCCCACTGTGGGAGCGGGCTTGCTCGCGAAGGCAATCTGTCAGTTGACGGGTGCTGTGCTGACCCACCGCATTCGCGAGCAAGCCCGCTCCCACAGGGGGACAGTGTGGTGTCAGAGCTGGCGCCACATGTGGATCTTGTCGAAGTAGTCTTCACCCACCCGTACCGCCAGCGGCTCCAGTCCGAACTGGATGAAGCCGCAGCGCTGGTACAGCTTGAACGCGGCGTCGTTGCCGGCGGTAACGGTCAGCTGGATCAGTTTCAGTTCCGGATGGGTGTGTGCTTCGGCGATGGCGGCCTGGACCAAATCCTGGCCCAGACCGTGCTGGCGAAAATCGGCTGAGACGTACATGCCGAACAAGGTCGACTTATGGCGGGCCTTTTCTCGCGGCTCGAATGCCAGGCCGACGATGCCGGCCAATGTGCCCGCTTCGAACGCACCGAGCACCACGTCGAGCTTGCTGGTCAGCCGCGCTTCCCACCAGCTCAACGGCATCACCGCACGCTCGCGCACGCTGGAGGTGAACGCCTGCGGGTGGCGGTCGTAGGCCTCAAGCATCAGCTCGCGGTAAGCCAGGGCATGACTGGCGTCCAGCCGTTCGATCCACATGCTCACGCCGTCCTGCGTTGTTCTATCATCAGGCGCACCGCCAGACCGGCGAGTACAAAACCCATGAAATAACGCTGCAGCGCCAGCCATGTCGGGTTGCGCACAAACCACGAGGCGATACCCGCCGCGAACAGCGCGATCAGCAAATTGACGCAGAAACTGACGCTGATCTGGGTCAGGCCAAGGATGATGCTCTGGGTGAACAGCGAGCCGTGTTCAGGGCTGATGAATTGCGGAAACACCGAGAGGTAGAACACCGCGATTTTCGGGTTCAGTGCGCTAGTGAAAAAGCCCATGGTGATCAGTTTGCGCGACGAGTCCGGCGGCAATGGCTGCGCTTCGAACGGCGAGCGTGCACCGGGTTTCACCGCTTGCCAGGCCAGCCACAACAGGTACAACGCGCCGGCCCATTTCAGCACTTCATAGGCCATCGGCACCGCGAGAAACACCGCCGTCAAACCGGCGGCAGCCGCGAACAGGTGCACGAAAAACCCCGCCACCACGCCAAGCAACGAAGTGACCCCGGCCTTGCGCCCCTGACAGATCGAACGCGAGATCAGGTAAATCATGTTCGGTCCCGGCGTCAGTACCATCAACAGCGCGGCGGCAGCGAAGATCAGCAGGTCTGGAAGCGGGATCATGGTGGGCGTCCTGTGCGTGAATGATCAGGCAATCGCGGTGAGCGAGTGGCGATAAAACGGCAGGATCAGATCCCGTGTCAATGGCGCCAGAACGACAGCAGGATCAGTGGCCGGATCGACCCAGATCATTTCCTCGATTTCGGCAGCGGGCGTCACGTCGGCATCGATCGTCAGCTGAAAAATCTCCGCGTGAACAACAAACCCCGGCTCGTTGGCAGCAGGCGCCGAGAACTGCCCGAGAAATGTCGCCTGCGCCGGATCAATCGCCAGCCCCAGCTCTTCTTCCAGCTCGCGGGCCAGCGCGTGTACCGGCAACTCATGCGCTTCGATCTTCCCGCCCGGCTGCATGAACGCCGTGGTGCCACGCTTGCGCACCAGCAGGGTCTGGCCGTCGGGATTGAGCAACAGGGCGGCAGCGATGCGAATGATTTTTTCGTTGGGAAACGTCGACATGAAGAGCAGGCCCCTAGCGCAAAAGCCGCAAGCATCACATGCCCGGCGCCGGACGCAAAGTCTCTGTGGTAGCGAGCGCGGTTGCACTGATTTTTTGGGGGATCAGGCAGGTGTGTTGTCCATGAGGCCGTCTTCGCGAGCAAGCCCGCTCCCACAGTACGTACGCGATCATTGTGAGAGTGTATTCCCACAGGGGTACGCGATCACTGTGGGAGCGGGCTTGCTCGCGAAGGCGTCAGCTCGCTCGACACGGAATCCGGATCAGCGCAAAGGAATCAGCAACTCGCGCAGTCCCGAAGCGTGCTCCAGCATCTCCCCCGGCAGCTTCAGCCGCTGATCCTGCAAATAGCGATAATCCTTGCGCGCAACCTCCAGTTGACTGAAATCCAGCTCGACGCTGAACTGCCCTTCTTCACGACCGGCCTCGAACAGCAGCGTCCCCAGCGGATCGACCAGCGCACTACCACCGGCAAACATCAAGCCGTCGTCCCCGGCCTCGACGCGGTTGACCATCAACGCGAACGCTTGATTTTCCTGAGCGCGGGCCATGATCGCGGTGCGATGGGTCGGGCCGTACGGATCCATGTTGCCGTTGGTCACGATCAGCAAATCGGCGCCCAGCTGTGCTAGTGCACGGGCGGATTCGGGGAATTCGATGTCGTAGCAGATCAGCAGTCCGACGCGCACGCCGTTCCACTCGCAGGTGGAATAGCGGTCGCCCGCCTCGAACACGCCGCGATCCGAGGCCCACAAATGGGTCTTGCGGTATTTCAGGGCAATGCCTTCTGGGGTGATCAGCAGCGTGGTGTTGTAGAAGCGCCCGTTGTCATTCTCGGCCAGGCCGATCACCACGGCGATGTTGCGCTCACGGGCGGCGGCCAGCACGGCGCTGACGGTCGGGCCGTCCACCGGCTCGGCGATCTGCGCCACGGTCTCGGCCGTCGGGAAGCCCATCAAGTGGGTTTCCGGGAACACGATCAATTGCGTATCGGCCGCGCACGCCGCAATCGCCGCGAGGGCGCGTTCGAGGTTGTACGCGGTGCCAGTGTCACGGCCCGCCAGTTGGGCGAGTTCGACTTTCATGAAGATTCCTTGTTGTGGGCAGCGGGCGCCGAAAGATTGCCCGGTGGCTGACTGTGAGCCAGTATGCGCAGCTGCGACCGGCCGGGGAATCACGCGGCCGGGGTAACCCGACAGGGGTAGATCCATGACCGTTTCACTTGATGACATCACTTGGCACCGCGCCGTCGGGCAACTGATCGAGGCGCTGGACAAGCCGAATTTCTGGGCGCAACTGGTGCGTCTGCTCGACCAGTACGTGGCGTTCGATAGCTGGGTGGTGCTGCTGTTCGGCGCCGATCAGCACCCACAGGTCTTCGCCGAATGCCCCGGCGAGGACGGCAGTCCCGACCAGCTGTTTCAGGACTATCTGCGCGGGTTGTACCGGCTCGACCCGTTCTACATCGCCTGCCGCGAGCAGTCGCGCACTGGCATGTACCGCTTGTCGGAGGTGGCGCCAGAGCATTTCGAGCTGACCGAGTATTACCAGCGATACTTTCGTCTGAATGTGGTCGCCGACGAAATCCAGTTCAATTGTCAGCTCGAAGGCGAGCGCACGCTGTGCCTGTCGCTGGGCAGTGAAAAACGTTTCACTGGCGAACAGATTGCTTTGCTGTCTTTGATCCAGCCCTGGGTACTGGGCCTTTTGCGCCAGCGCCTGCCGTACGAAATCAATGAAACCGTGGCCCTCGCTGCCGCGCCGGCGCAGGTCGACTGGCGGGTGCAACTGGAAGCATCGGTGCAACGACTCAAGGGCACGCAACTGACCGCCCGGGAACTGGATGTCGGGCGTTTGATGCTCAGCGGTTGCTCCAGTAAAGAAATCGCCCGTAAGCTGGAAATCTCCGTAGAAACCGTGAAAGTCCATAAGAAACACATGTACAGCAAGCTGGGGATCAAATCCCAGTCGGAGCTGTTTTCGATTTTTCTCCAGGCGCAGAACGCCTGAAAAGCCTTGGCACGCAGGAGATCTCTGAAGCTTGGAATCCCCTGTGGCGAGGGAGCTTGCTCCCGCTCGACTGCGCAGCAGTCGCAAAGCCTGGTCACGCGATGCATCAGACAGACCGTGATGGCCAGGTTTGGGGCTGCTGCGCAACCCAGCGGGAGCAAGCTCCCTCGCCACAAGAGCAAGCCAGTCTGCGCGCCATGGGTAACCATTGAGTCCGAACCAAGGAAACCGTATGAGCCTGTCACTCCTGAGCCGCTACGCCTTCTTTGCCGTCTGCGTGATTTTCACCCTCGCCAGCCTGCCCTTTCTCGAACACGACTGGCTGTGGCCGATCACCGCCGTCACCGGTGTGTTGAGCCTGCTCGGTGTGTTCGACCTGCTGCAGAGCCCGCACGCGGTGCGCCGCAACTACCCGATCCTGGGCAACATCCGCTATCTGGTCGAAGGCATCCGCCCGGAAATTCGTCAGTACCTGCTGGAATCCGACAGCGACGCCCTGCCCTTCTCCCGCGCCCAGCGCTCGCTGGTGTATTCGCGGGCGAAAAATGAAAGCGCCGACAAACCCTTCGGTACGCTGATCGACGTCTATCAATCAGGCTTCGAATTCATCGGCCACTCGATGCGCCCGGCACCGTTGAGCGACCCCAACAGTTTCCGCGTCACCGTCGGCGGCCCGCAGTGCACCCAGCCCTACTCGGCGTCGGTGTTCAACATCTCGGCGATGAGCTTCGGCTCGCTCAGCGCCAACGCGATCCGCGCGTTGAACCAGGGCGCCAAACTCGGCAACTTCGCCCACGACACCGGCGAAGGCAGCATCAGCCCGTATCACCGCGAACACGGCGGCGACCTGACTTGGGAACTGGGCAGCGGCTACTTCGGCTGCCGCACCAGCGATGGCCGATTCGACCCGGAGCGCTTTGCCACCCAGGCGCAGAATCCGCAGGTGCGGATGATCGAAATCAAAATGAGCCAAGGCGCCAAACCCGGGCACGGCGGGATTCTGCCCAAACACAAGGTCACCCAGGAAATCGCCGACACCCGTGGTATCCAGATGGGCGAAGACTGCATCTCGCCGTCACGCCACAGCGCGTTTTCCACGCCGATCGAAATGATGCATTTCATCCAGCAACTGCGTGAACTGTCCGGCGGCAAACCGGTGGGCTTCAAGTTCTGCCTCGGGCATCCGTGGGAGTTCATGGGCATCGCCAAGGCCATGCTGGAAACCGGCATTCTTCCGGACTTCATCGTGGTCGACGGCAAGGAAGGCGGGACCGGTGCCGCACCGGTCGAATTCACCGACCACATCGGCGTGCCGATGCGCGAAGGCCTGCTGTTCGTGCACAACACCCTGGTCGGCCTGAACCTGCGCGACAAGATCAAACTCGGCGCCAGCGGCAAGATCGTCAGCGCCTTCGACATCGCCAGCGTACTGGCCATCGGCGCCGACTGGGCCAACTCGGCGCGCGGTTTCATGTTCGCCATCGGCTGCATCCAGTCGCAAAGCTGCCACACCAACAAATGCCCGACCGGCGTCGCCACGCAAGACGCCCTGCGCCAACGCGCCCTCGTCGTCCCGGACAAGGCCCAGCGCGTCTACAACTTCCACCGCAACACGCTCAAGGCGCTGGCAGAAATGCTCGCTGCCGCCGGCCTCGAGCATCCGTCGCAACTGTCGGCCAAACATCTGGTGCGGCGCATGTCGGCGACCGAGATCAAACTGTTTTCGCAGTTGCATGTGTTTCTGAAACCGGGGGAATTGCTGACTGGGGAAGTGAATGGCGAGTTTTACTCGCGGATGTGGCAGATGGCGCGGGCGGACAGTTTTGAGCCGCAGGACGTGGCGGCAGCCTGAGCCTCGTCACCAACTGAGCAGGCGGTGAGGCGGCGGTTCCTTCATGACAATGAAGCCGTAATCACCGATCAGGTAAATCCGGTAATACAGGCTGTCCACCAGCGCTGGAAAACCCTGGTAGCCGACGCGGGTGGCGTTGCGCCGTTCGCGTTCGGCGACCACGTTGGTGATGCCCGCTGCCGGCAGATTTTCCGCAAGCACGAAGTAATCGACGTTGAGCAGATAGGGCAGCACCGGTAGCCGTTTGAATGAACCGGCCGCACTGGCCAGCCAGCGGTCGGAGTAGCTCACCGAGAGGTAGATGCGCTTGGCTTCACGCAGTTCGCGATGTTCGGCGATGTCGTGGCTCAGGCTGTAAAGCGCACTGTTGGAGAAGGTTTTCTGCAGGCTCAGCACCCGGCCGTACGCGAAGGACAGCGAGAGTGTCGCCAGCAGCGGGATGATCAGCAGCAACGGCAAGCGACGGTGCCCGGATGCCAGCGCAACGTGCGCCAGATAGAACAGTCCCGACAGCAACACGCCGAACCCCATCAAGGTCCGCGCACCTTCATTGAAATCCCGGAACAGCAGGGTGATCCCCGGCACCAGCAAGGCCAGAACGGGCAGCGTCAGCAAGCCCGGCAGCAAGCTTTGCCAACGAGGCTGGCGACACTGAACCAGCCGCACGCAGCCGGCGATTGCACACAACACCAGCGCAGCGAAAACCCACAGGTAGCCGCCGTGAAACAACAGCGCGACTTTCTCCAGGACCCGCGCGAAGTTGACGCCAATCTGCAGCAGCGGCTGGGCGTCTCCGTTCAGCAGATCCGTTTTTCGTAATGTATCCATGAACGGGTAAGCGGTGACGCTGTAGATCAGGATGCCCAAAACCGCTTGTGCGAGTTTCCAGCCCAGCATGCGCAAGGTGTCCGTCCATCGGCTCTGCTGGTGGACGGCCCTGAGCAATTCCACGCAACACAGACCGAGAAACACATTGAAGCTGATCTGATAAAGACCGATCGCCAGCGCCAGCAACGCCGCCGGCACCAGCCAGCGCTGTACCCGCGATGAACCTTCGAACGTGATGGCGTAGATCACCGCAACCATGCTCAGGGCCATGATCGGGCCGTCGTATTGATAAGACAGGTTCTGCAACAGGAACGGGTTGTACCAGAGCGGTAACGGCACCAGACAACAGGCCAGCGTCGGTTCGGCGAAGTAGTGAAAGGTCAGGCGGGTCAGCGCCAGCGACATGGCAAGGGTGGCGAGCAACAGGGGTAACGGATAGATGTTCGGCGCGGCCCCCGTGAACGTCAGCACCTGATAAAACCAGTCGGCAAACAACCGCCCCTGCCCGGCCCAGGCATTGCCGGCGGCCAGCGTGCGCCAGTTGTCGTCGATATAGGGGAAGTCGGCGAGGATCAGTGGCAGGACGTACAACGCGGTGGCGAGCAGGAAGAACAGCAGGGCTTGCCGGTGACTGAGCTCTCGTTGGAGAAATGCGCTCGCCCTCATGTCTGCGCCTCGGTTCACTGCCGCGCGGGATTGCAAAGTGATACAGGTTTGAGCCTTGGATGCGGGGTTTGTATCGCTCTTTCAGACCGGCGGTAAAACGGCAAAAGATCGCAGCTTGCGGCAGCTCCTACAGGGTGAATACATATCCCGTGTAGGAGCTGCCGCAGGCTGCGATCTTTTGCTTTTGCTATCGCGCTACATCAACTAGCCGAACGCACCGCGCCTTGCGCTTCACCGGTCGGCTGCAACTTGAACACGTAGAACAACACCGTCAGCAGCACCAGGAACGCCGGCCCCACATAGAGCGCCACACGGGTGTCGGGGAAGTACGCCATCAGGCCGACCACCAGCACCAGGAACGCCAGCGCAAAGTACGAGCTGACCGGGTACAGCCACATCTTGTATTTAAGACCGGCACGTTCGCTGGCACTCAGGCCTTTGCGGAATTTGAGTTGCGCCAGCAGGATCATCACCCAGGTCCAGATCGCGCCGAAAGTCGCAATCGAGGTCACCCAGACGAAGACTTTCTCCGGCACCAGGTAGTTGAGCAGCACGCCGATCAGCAAGGCGAAAATCGACAGCAGCAACGCCCGACGCGGCACGCCGTTGGAGGTCTTGGCGAAACCGGCCGGGGCCTGGCCGTTCTGCGCCAGACTGTAGAGCATGCGCCCGGTGCTGAAGATGCCGCCGTTGCACGACGACAGTGCCGCCGTGATCACCACGAAGTTGATGATGCCGGCGGCGGTCTTGATCCCCAGACGTTCGAAGGTCATCACGAACGGGCTGCCCTGGGTGCCGATTTCGTTCCACGGGTAGATCGACAGGATCACGAACAGCGCGCCGACGTAGAACAGCAGAATGCGCCAGAACACCGAGCCGATCGCATCGGGAATGGTTTTCTGCGGGTTCTTCGCTTCACCGGCGGTCAGGCCGATCATCTCGACACCGAGGTAGGCGAACATGACCATTTGCAGGGACATCAGCACACCGGTCACGCCGTTGGGCATGAAGCCGCCGTGGGCCCACAGGTTGGAAATCCCCAGTGCCACGCCGTCGTTGCCGAAACCGAAGGCGATCACGCCGATGCCGCCAATCACCATGGCGATGATGGTGACGATCTTGATCAGGGCGAACCAGAACTCGAATTCACCGAAGGCTTTTACCGCGATCAGGTTGATCGAACCCATGCTGACCAGCGCCGCGAGGGCCCAGATCCAGCGCGGTACATCGGGGAACCAGATGCCCATGTACACGGCGACGGCGGTGATTTCCGCGACGCAGGTCACCAGCCACAGGAACCAGTAGTTCCAGCCGGTGAGAAAGCCCGCCAGCGGGCCGAGGTAGTCCTGGGCGTAGCGGCTGAACGAACCGGCCACCGGGTTGTGCACGGCCATTTCGCCGAGGGCGCGCATGATCACCAGGATCGCCAGGCCGCCGAGAATGTACGACAGCATGATCGCCGGACCGGCCATTTCAATGGCCTTGGCCGAACCCAGGAACAGGCCGACGCCGATACAGGCGCCGAGCGCCATCAGGCGGATATGCCGTTCACCGAGTTCGCGTTTGAGCGGGCCGCCGTGAGCGGACTCGCCATGGGGCAGGTGATTGCCGACTGGCATAGGGATACAACCTCGTCTTGTTATTGGATATGACCACCGAGTGGCGAAGCGTCGGCCGATAGGCCTCATCTTCCCGAAACCGCATCCACCTCGTGGGCAGACACGTCTCGCAGGTCCCGACCTGCAAGATCAGCGGGGCGTGCAGTATAAAAAGCTTGTGACAGGGCTTTTCACTCTATAAGCAACAACATTCAGCGGGAACTCTCGGCGCAAAGCCGGTTTACGGAGAGGCATTAACTGCTTTACGTAGGAATAGTCGCCACCAAAAAGGCCGGCGAGTATTGCACAGCGTTGGTGCATCGTCATGTACCTGCTTTGGTGGTATTGCGCAGGGGGATGGCTCTATTCAGGCTGTTTCGATGAACTTGACGGTCTAGCCCCCTGTGGCGAGGGAGCTTGCTCCCGCCCGGCTGCGAAGCAGTCGTAAAACCTGCGTACGCGGTTTTTCAGAAAGATCGCGATTACAGGGATTGGGGCTGCTACGCAACCCAGCGGGAGCAAGCTCCCTCGCCACAGAAGGCGCGACATCTGGATGTTTTCGGAAACTTCGTACAGCCATTGAAATCGCAAAGGACGCACGGAATGCGTAAACACCTACATTCACATCGGCTTCGCCGTGGGCGCTGTTCGGAATACGGACGTGCTTATCTGATTACCGCCGTGGTGTATCAGCGCCGCAGGATCTTCAGCGATTGGCAGATGGGGCGTTTATTGGTAGCGGAGCTCAGGCGAGCTCATGACCAACGATGGGTGGACTCGATTGCCTGGGTGGTGATGCCTGATCACTTCCACTGGCTGGTCCAACTGGAGGAAATGCATATGGAAGGCCTGATGCAGGCAGTGAAATCCCGCAGTACATTGTCGATCAATCGCACCCTGAATCGAAAAGGCGCGTTCTGGCAAACCGGCTTCCACGACCGTGCCATCCGTGATGGCGAAGACTTGAAACCGTTTGCCCGTTACATCATCGCCAATCCCCTGCGCGCCGGATTGGTGGAGCGGATTGGCGACTACCCGCTCTGGGACGCCTGCTGGCTCTAAAGCTCCCACTCCCCCTGTGGCGAGGGAGCTTGCTCCCGCTCGGCGGCGCAGCCGTCGTAATACCCGCGCACGCGGTGTTTCAGACAAATTGCGACTACAGGGATTGGGACTGCTGCGCAGTCCAGCGGGAGCAAGCTCCCTCGCCACAGGTGCAGTTTTCTTCAGAAACCACCCCACTCAAACCCCGCACTTTTTTTTCCCCATCACCAACCACCGTCTAAGCTTCAGTCAAGTCCGATCAATCTGCGTGAATGGATCAATCGACTATGGGCGCTTTGTGGCAAACCGATTCGAGTAAAGCCGTGGTTCCGACTGAACGTGTGGATGAAGCGCCTATCCCCCCAAAAAAACGCCGCAACCGGCATGGCTGGAAGGCGTTCTGGTTATTGCTGCTGATTATCGCGGTTGTGGTGGGTCTGGCCGCGAACAAGGAAATGCGCACCTCGCGCTTTCAGTCCAGGGAGCTGAGCCAATACGCCGCCTCGCTCAAATATCAGCTGGAACCCGGCCCCAGCGAAGCGATCCGCTATCCGGGCAACGGGCCGTTCGATCTGCGTCTGGGCTACAGCTCCCTCGATGAATTCCTGCCGCGCCTGCTCAAGCGCGACTATGTGATCACCGAGCAGACACGGTTTTCTCCGGCGCTGCTCAGCTACACCGACAAGGGCCTGTTCGTGCCCTATTCGGAAAAGATCCAGGCCGGGCTGTCGATCACCGATTGCCGCGCCGCGCCGTTGTATCAGTACAAGTATCCGCAGCAGCTGTATTCGAGTTTCGCGGCGATTCCGCCGGTGGTGGTCAGCAGTTTGCTGTTCATCGAAAACCGCTTTCTGCTCGACCCCAAACAACCGCTGGCCAACCCGGCGGTGGACTGGCCGCGTTTCGGCATGGCCGCGTGGTCTCAGGTAGCGAAGTTGCTGCACCTGCCGGGGCAATCGGCGGGTGGCAGTACCCTGGCGACACAGCTGGAAAAGTACCGGCACTCGCCCGATGGCCTGACGGTGTCTGGCGCCGAGAAGATCCGCCAGATGATCTCCGCCAGCGTGCGCGCCTATCAACCCGGCCCCGAAACCCTCGGCGCACGGCAGAACATCATCCGCGACTACCTCAACAGCGTGCCGCTCTCCGCCGTGCCGGGGCATGGCGAGGTACACGGCATGGCCGAAGGTTTGCGGGTCTGGTACGGCAGCGATTTCAACAAGGCCAATGAACAATTGAACAGCCCGGCCACCGATCCGAAAACCATGGCCGACAAAGGTCTGGCCCTGCGCGAAATGCTCTCGCTGATGATCGCCCAGCGCCGCCCTTCGCATTACCTGACCAAGGGCCGTGAAGAACTCGCCGACCTCACCGACAGCCACTTGCGCCTGCTCAAACAGAACGGCGTGATCGACAGCGCGCTGGCCGATGCCGCGCTGGCGAGCAAGGTCACTTACCGCGACTGGCAGACCCAGCCGACCATTCAGCCGATCGAAACCAACAAGGGCATCAGCGTCGCTCGCAGCCGTCTGGCAACGATGCTCAATCGCCCACTGTACGACCTCGATCGCCTCGACCTGTCGGCCACCAGCACTTTGCAGGGCGATCTGCAGACCCAGGCCACCGAGTACCTGAAAAAACTCGCCGAACCCGCGTTTGCCGGGCAGATCGGTTTGATCGGCGAACGCCTGCTCACCCCCACCAGCACCACCCAGGTGCGCTACAGCTTCACCCTGTTCGAACTGACCCCGGACGGCTCGCGAGTGCGCGTGCAGACCGACAGCACCGACCAGCCGTTCGACATCAACGAAGGCAGCAAACTGGAGCTCGGGTCGACGGCGAAGATGCGCGTGCTCACCACGTACCTGCAGATCATCTCCGAGCTGCACGACAAGTACGGCGCCATGACGGTGCCGGAGCTGAAGAAAGTCGAGGTGCCGGATCAGGACCGCCTCAGCCAGTGGGTGATCGACTACCTGATCCAGAACAAGGACCACGACCTGTCGAAAATGCTCGGCGCCGCGCTCGACCGCAAATATTCGGCCAGCCCCGGCGAGGCGTTCTTCACCGGTGGCGGCCTGCATGTGTTCCACAACTTCCGCAAGGAAGACAACGGCCGTATGCCGAGCTTGCGCGATGCCCTGCGCGAGTCGATCAACCTGCCGTTCATTCGCCTGATGCGTGACGTGGTGCGCTATGTCACCTACTCCGGCCCCAACAGCAGTGCGGAGTTGCTCAAGGATGACCGCGATCCGCGCCGTCAGGAATACCTGGCCAGTTTCGCCGACCGCGAAGGCACCTCGTTCCTGCTCAAGTTCTGGAAGAAGTACAAGAACAAGGACACCCCGGCGCGCCTCGACACCTTCCTCGACAGCATGCGCCCGACGCCGATCCGCATGGCCGCCGTGCACCGCTATCTGCTGCCCAACGCCAGTCAGGAAGATTTCAACAGCTTCGTGCGTTCGCACCTCAAGGGCGCCAAGCTCACCGAAAAACTCACCGATGACCGCCTCATCCGACTGTATGACGCCTACGGCCCGGGCAGCTACGATCTGCCGGATCAGGGCTTCATCGCCAAGGTTCACCCGCTCGATCTGTGGCTGATGGGCTACCTGCTGAACCACCCGGACGCCACCTTCAGCGAGATCGTCAAGGCCAGTCAGTTCGAGCGTCAGGAGGTCTACAGCTGGTTGTTCAAGAGCAAGCACAAGGGCGCCCGCGACAGTCGCATTCGCACCATGCTCGAGATCGAAGCGTTCCTGGAGATTCACCAGCGCTGGCAGAAAGTCGGCTATCCGTTCGACCATCTGGTGCCGTCGCTGGCCACCGCCATCGGCAGCTCTGGCGACCGCCCTGCCGCGCTGGCCGAGCTGATCGGCACCATCCTCAACGACGGCGTACGCATGCCGAGCCTGCGCATCGACAGCCTGCACTTTGCTGCCGGCACCCCCTATGAAACACGCCTGACCAACGACCCACACGTGGGCAAACGGGTGATGCCATCGGAGGTCGCCACGGCGATGCGCGAGGCGTTGTCGCAAGTGGTGGACTCGGGCACGGCGAAACGGGTGTCCGGCAGTTTCAAAACCGCCGACGGCACGCCACTGGTCATGGGTGGCAAGACCGGCACCGGCGACAACCGCATCGAAGCCATCGGCTCCGGCGGGCGCATTCTCAGTTCGAAGTCGATCAACCGCACCGCGACCTTCGTGTTCTACATCGGCAACAACCATTTCGGCACGCTGACCGCGTTCGTCCCCGGTCGCTCGGCGGAGAACTTCAAGTTCACCTCGGCGCTTCCGGTACAGGTGCTCAAGGGCATGGCGCCGATCCTCTCGCCGTACCTGCAACCGGGCACGCACACGATGTGCCAGGCACCGCAGGTCACTGCGGCGCGCTAAGGCATATCAGCACAGAGCCGGTGCGGTAACTGTGTATTTTTCAGCGTTCATTTTTCGAAGTGTCCGCGCCAGACCTACGCCATTCAGAGCGGGTATTTGCGCTTTTTTCGACAGCGGTCGTTGCCTAGTCTGATCGTTCCATTTCGATCAAGGACGATCAGCGCCATGCCCATCCAGCCCCTGCAAGGACCTCAGTCCGAATTGCCCCGCCCGCCCGCCGCTCCCGGCGTTCACCATGAGGTGATCGCCAAGGCCCTGCCGGCGTGGCTGCGCGAGACCAGTGTCGCGCGCGTCAACCAGCTTAAAACCCTCAAACCGGGCATCGAGCCCTGGCATCGCGACATCGCGCCCGCCGATCATCAGCACCTGCAACAGGCACTGCAGAGGGCCTGGAAGGCTCAGAACAAAGTCGACCAGGCCCTGAACAATCTGCAAGACGTCTACGCCTTTGCCAAACCGCTGCTGCAACAGGCACTGACGGCGCGCTTCGGTGTCGAGGACGATGTCGAACAGACCTGGCTGCGCCTCTACGCCCCGGTGAACACGTCCTGGTGGGTGCATGATTTCGCCGGCGCCACCAACAGCCGCACGGTCTCGCTGCTGGATGCCGCGCTGCATAACTTTTCCAGCGGCGAGGTGTTCAGCGAGGACTCGGAATTCATCAGCCGCCCGGATGCCAATGGCCACTTCACGGTCAAGCCGCTCAAGCACAAAATGCGCATCGAACAGTTCAAAACGCTGTGCCGTGAACTCGACCTCGGCGCGCGCTACCAGCAACACCTGAACGCTTTCCTGTTGCCCGGCGATGGCGTCGCACGCCAGGTTTTACGGCACAAGGTCGGGCTCAGCCAGAAGAGCGCACTGCAACTCGCCGCACGCATGGCTCTGGCGAAAAAACACATCGACGCGGACGCCTATGACGTCGTGCAAGGCATGCTCGACGACCGCCGCCATCTGCGATGGAAAGGCCGGACCGTCAGTTACTACAACCTGACGATGATGGACACCACGCTGACCGGCATCGTCCTGATCGCCCCGGATCTACTCGGCGCCCGCACGCCGGTGCCACTCATCGCTTATGTCCCCCACGACCCGGAACACCCGCTCAAGCAATACCCCTCGTCACTCGCGCTGATGGCCGAACTGACCCGGCAATTGCGCGACGCCACATCCTCTGAGAGCTACCAGAAATTCTTCAGCCAGTTTGTCGGTCAGCAGCAGCGCGGGCATTTTTTCGCGCAGCTCAATGACCGTCTGGCGCAGGTCAGATGGCAGCCGGTACAGGCCGAAGCCAATATGCCAACCTGGCGCGAAACGCCGGTGGACAACCCCAATCTGCGGTTTCGCCTGAGCAACATCCGCGACGACCGCGAGACCCGCTTCAACGGTGATCT
The DNA here is from genome assembly GCF_020515535.1 of Pseudomonas sp. MWU16-30322. Classification (NCBI taxonomy): domain Bacteria; kingdom Pseudomonadati; phylum Pseudomonadota; class Gammaproteobacteria; order Pseudomonadales; family Pseudomonadaceae; genus Pseudomonas; species Pseudomonas sp. MWU16-30322. The sequence goes on along the minus strand of NZ_JAIWYL010000010.1, from coordinate 246,227 downwards.
GTGGGGGTATCTCTATCGCCAGAAGCTCAACAAGATCCTCAATGATGCCGCCGAGATCGCGATTTCCACGGCGTATGCCGACCGCATGGCCCGTTGGGCCTGGTGGGACAACCTGGAAAAAATGCTCTCGGACATCCTCAACGTCGCGTTGCTGGTGGTGACGCCGTTTATGCCGTTCCTCGGCCAGTTGATGCTCGGCTACACGATGTACCAACTGCTCGACAGCACATTCGAATGCCTGGTGGATCTGGCCGAAGGACGTAAGGCCGAGGCCGGTGAACAGGCGATTGGCGTGCTGGAAAACATCGTCCAGTTCGGCGCCTTTGCCGCGGGCACAGCCATTGGTCAGACCTTCCGGGTCAAGTTGTCGGCGTTTGTCCAGGAGATGAAACCGGTGCAATCGGCGGATGGCCGCACGCGCCTGTGGAGCCCCGACCTGACGCCCTATCACTTGCCGGAGCAGACACTGCCCGCGCACAGCCAAGCGGATGCGCAGGGCCTGCATGCAGTGGGGAACAAACAGTTGCTGAAGCTGGATGGGCAACTGTTCGAAGTGGCGAAGGACCCGGTCACCGGTGAACATCGCATCCGTCATCCGCAACGGCCCGAAGCTTATGCACCGAGCCTGACACACAACAGCGACGGCGCCTGGGTCTGTGAAACGGAGAACCCGCGCCAGTGGGAGGGAACCCTGTTGATGCGCCGCATCGGCCATCGCACCGAGGGTTTCAGCAGCACCCAGCTGGAGCACATGCGCCTGCTCACCGGCACCGACGATAATCTGCTGCGGCGTATGCACGTGGACAACACTGAGCCGCCGCCCCTGCTCAGCGACACCCTCGATCGACTCGCTGCCACACCGCCGCAGGCTTCAGCCACTGCGCTCTCGCCGGCAGCCCGCCAGTTGCTGGTGGACTGCCCGCAGTTGACCTCGACCCTCGCCGAACGCGTGGTGGCCCAGGCCACGCCGATGGAGTCGCAGGCGATCGTGGCCCAGCGGCGCCTGCCATTGCGTCTGCGCACGCTGGCGCGCGAGGTGCAATTCGAGGTGCAATCGGTGCGCGCCGCTCAGGGCTTGCAGAGCGAAGCCCTGAGCAACATCGACAGCGAACGCCTGATCCTCGGCGCGCTGCGGCACTACAGCGATACCTTCGGCACATTGCGCGTGGAAATCCGCGAGGGCAGCTTCGATGGCCCGTTGCGGTGCGAGGCCGGTGCCGCGTCCGCCGCACGGGTGCGCGTACTGGTGCGGATCGCCGCTGATCGTTATCAGGTGCGCGATGACGCCGACCAGCCGATCCATGCCCCGAGCGGTCTGTATGAAGCGATGGCGCAGGCCATCGACCATGAGGGTGGCAATGCCCTGGGCATGCGCACCCACGACGTCGAGCAGTTCCGGCAATGGGTCATCGACAAGACCCTGCCTCCCGAGGAACGCCGCACGCTGCTGGCCACCCCGCCGATCCGCCCGGTCGCTGAACACGCCACGCTGTTTCTGCTGCGCGGCCCGGCCCTGAGCAGGAACGCGGCGACTCTGCAGGAACGCATTCAGGACCTGCATCCGCACTTCAGCCCGGGCGAGGTCAATGCGTTTGCCGATGCCCTCACCGCACAGGGCGAGCCGCTCAAGGCCATCGCAACCCATGAAAACGATCTCGATGAGCTGCGGGCCATAGTCCATCGCTGGCGCTATCAGCAACCGGACAGCTGGGGACCGGGCAGCCAGGGCTTTCGCGACGGTGGCGGGCTGCATATCTACGACAGTCTGCTGGACTGCTTCGAACGCAAGAACCCGGACCTCGGCAATCGTGCCGATCCCTCGTCCTTTGCCCTCGATCTATCCCGGGAACTGCTCTCCGTGGATCTGGAAGTCTGGTGGGCGAAGCGTCCGGGGCTGAAAAAATTCCTCGATAAGGTCACGGTGCTGAAACTCGACAACACGCGGTTTTCCACCAACCCCGACGGCTTGCTCAAGGACTTTCCGAACCTGGTCGAACTCAGCGCCAAATACTGTGAGCTGACCCGTTTGCCGGAGCGCATCGGCACCACACTGCGGCGCCTCGAACGGCTGCGTCTGAGCAACAACCACATCGTGCTCGATCCGGTCGCGGTCGAACGGCTGCGCAGCCTGAGCTACCTCGAAGTGCTGAAAATGGACGACAACCCGTTGGGCCTGTCCCCCGATCTTTCACGCATGCCGCGTCTGAAGGTGGTCGTGCTGAAAAACACCGGGCTGACGACCTGGCCCGAAGGCATTCTGGCCAGACCGCGCCCCCGGGCGTTGCTGCTCGATTTGCGCGGCAACCCGCTGACGCAGATCCCCGAAGCTCCGACGGGCTCCGATGCGCAGTGGCTGGTGGCCCGCACGCGTCTGGACGTGGTGGCCCTGTCCGACATCAACCGCCTGCGCTACCAGGCCCATCGTCGGGCAATGGCCTTGCCAGAGGAGCCGTTGCTGTCCCCGGCCCCGGGGCAGAACACGGCGATCGTCTCCAACTATGGCGCCGACTATTGGAGCGATGTCCCCGGCTGGGGCGTCGACCGCGAAACCCCATGGGCGGAACTGGTGGAGGAGCCCGCCGCACAGCCATTCATGGCGACGCTGCTCAGCGTGCGTGACTTCGCCGACTACCGGGCCGATGGCGCCGCGCGCGCGCAACTGATGCAGCGCGTCTGGCGCATGCTCGACGCCGTGCACGTCGACAGCCGCCTGCGGGAAAAACTGTTCACCATGGTGGTCGCACCGGTGGACTGCGCCGATGCCGGTGCGCAGTTGTTCAATCACATGGGCATCAACGTGCTCGCCTACGAGGCCCATGCCTATTCGGTCGACCCGAAGGAGCTGGAGCTGAAACTGGTGACGCTGGCCAAGGGCGCGGCACGTCTTGAGCATGTCAACGAGATCGCCCGGGCCGACGTCGCCAGCCGCGGCGGCAACCCGGACGATGTGGAAATCTACCTGGCCTATCAGACCGGCCTGGCGAAACGCCTCGGCTTGCCGTGGCAGTCCGAAGGCATGCTGTATCGACAGGTGTCCGGCGTCAGTGACGCGATGATCGATCAGGCCTATGGCACCGTGCTGGCGCTGGGCGAAGGCGACGGTCTGGTGAACGCGATGCTCGAACTCGACTTCTGGACGCAGTACCTGGAAGAAAAGTATCCGACACGTCTGGAAAGCAACAAGCGTCGCTTCCAGGCCAACTATGACAAGCTCGAATCGCTGCGCGAAGTGCAGCGGCAGTGGAGCGAGTCGACCCAGACCGAGCAACGTAAAGCCTTGCGCGAACAGCTCCTGGACCTGATGCAGGACCTCCCCGTCCCCCCGACGGTGGTGTTCGACGAAGCGCCGATCAGCGACGCGGTGTTCGATCGATTGCTGGTTGACCTGGCCGATGACGAAAAAGAACTGGCACGCCGCCTGACCCGTGAGGCACTGCGACGCGCCGGGCTTTGATGCCGGCGTAAACTTCCACGGCCTGCCCACTGGAGGGCGGACAGGCCGGTGGATTCAGGGCGCCGCGGCATTGAAAATCAGCTGTACGTTGCCGTAGTAACTCCCCGGTTTGTAGCCACCGGCGGGCGCGATCGGCTGGATCTCCAGCACATAGCGCCCGCCGGCCCGGGCCTGCTCCGCCGAGACCACCTGGCGCGGCGACTCGTGACTGAGTTCGGTATCGGCGAAGCTGACGCGCAGATAAATGTTCTGTTCGGCGCGGCCATTGGACAGGTACGCCTGGCTGTCCAGTCGGGCCTCGATGGCACTGGTGTCGTGCCGCACGTCGAAGTGTTTGCGCAATCCACCGAGGCTTTTGCTGCTGACATTCCACGGCAGAATCTGCGCCCGATGAATCCAGTCCGTCTCGGCCGGTATGACGTAAAAACCCAGCGTCGGGATGTCCACCGACACCTCGAAGCGGTGCTCTTCGCGCGCCGCGAACAGCGTGCTGCTGAACAGCGTCAGCAGGCCCGCGCTCACGGCCATGAACGATTGTTTGATCATCTCAGGTCATCCCGTGATTAACGGCCGGCAACGCGCAAGGTTTTCTTGCTGGCGCCTTCCACCAGATTGAAGCGGTATTCGCGCCCGGGTTTCTTCTCGAACTCGAAACTGTTGCCCGCGCGCACGTGGTGCTTGGTGGTCGGTTCGCAGGCGGTTTCGTCCTTCAGTGCGCAGTTGCGAAACTCGTCGACCACGACCACGGTGTTGCCGTTGTTGCGCACGCGATAGGTGGTCGGGGTGTCTTCGATCACGCTGTCGAAACGGCTGTCTTTCGGGCGTACGAAGAACACCGTACCGAAACCGGTCATGACGTTGACCCCGGCTGACAAGGTGTTTTTGTACTGTTCGCGCTCATCGGCGGACACCGCGAACTCGTCTTCTTTTTCCGGAACCACGGGGATGAAGCGCACGCGGAAATAGCGCTCCCGGTCGCGCTCGCCCAGCAACACCAAGCGCGTGCCCTGCATGCCATTGGCCGGGACGATCAGCCGCGCCGGGCTGGCCATCAGGCCGTCACGGCTGCTCATGTCCGCCTGATTCCTGACTTCGATCTCCCGCGATTTGCCGTCGGCGTCGTAGATGATTTCGAGGATGTTGACCTTGACGAACGCGGTGCTGTCACCGCTGTTGAATACGCGCTTGAGGTAGGTGCTCTTGTCACCCTCGAGATAGTCGTACACCGTTCCGACATTGATCTGTGGAGCGGCCTGCAGGGCGAAGGACAACCCGCTCAAACCGATTGATAACAACAAACGTTTCATCACCTTGCTTCCTTGGTCATTGAACACACTGCCGACGTGGCGCTTCGATAGGCGGCCCATCAGATATCCGAATCCCAGATCACAATCACCGTGCCCCTGTAGCTGCCGCTCTCGCCGGGGCGCAGCATGGTGGCCATCGAATGGGGCGGCACTTCGAAATGCAGGACGCCGGGAGCCCGATCCACATAGAACCCGGGTTTGAAATACAGCGCGTTCTCCTCCCCCGATTTCAGGCGCAAGCGTCTTACCGGTTGGCCGGACAGGTCGGTGAGGCCATTGGGCAGACTGACACTGACGAACATCTCGGCCCGGCGATTGGTCTCGGCATCCTCGATGGCACACTCGCCATTCAATCCGGGCCCGCACATCATTTGCATCTTGAACCGCGACGAGGCCGAGATAGTGAACGTCTGGTCACGGAACAGGCTCACCGGCCGCCGCCCGGCCTGCAGCCAGCCCTGCCAGCCGCCGGCGGGCACCAGGCGGACTTTTTCACCGCCGGGCGGGATATCGACCTTCAGGGTGTGCCGGACATCCAGATTGAAATTCAGGGTCAGCGATGAACTGCTGGGCATCATCACGTCACCGAAATCGAAGTCGGAATTCGGGCCGACGCTGTAGGTCAGATCGCCGGTGTAGTGCCCCGACGACATGCCCAACGGGTTGGGCGTTTCCAGTTCATAGGCAAAATCGAGGAAATCCAGGCGCAACCACGGCACATCGAACTTCGCCTGTTTGGTACAGGCAGTGGCCGACGGGGTTTTCCAGAAAAATGCGTAGGATTCGGCGGTGTACCAGCCCACACCACTGTACTGACAGGGCGCCGGCGCGTTGACCCAACTCGATCCCCATAAAAGGTTATGCGCGAGGCGATAGTCATCGGCGCCACCCACCAGTTTCATCACGTCCTCGGTCACGTAGCGCGAACCGATCCCGACAATCCTTACCCTGACGGTTTCCGGCTCGCGGGTGCTCTCGTGATAGACCGTCAGCTCACGCCATTGGGTGGGCACCTGAAATGTCGCACCCTGCCGTGGCGAAGGGTGATTGGCCATGATCGGCACACGCGAATCGAACTGGATCGGCACCTGCAAACTGAATATTTCGTTCTGTTCGCACTGCGCCGGATCGTAGGTGCAATAGCCGCTGGGTGGCGTGGTGTTAACGAACTTGTTGCGATGTGGATAAGACGAGTCCGGCCTGAATTCGGCCGTGATGGACACCTGTTCGGCGTGACTCGGAGAAGCCGTGATCGCGGCCAGCGCAAGGGCTGGCAACCAGCGACGACGGAGTGTGGTCAGGCGTGCGACGTTCATGTCTGGAAAAATCTCCTCTGGCAGGCCGAAATCAACCCGCGGTCTCGGCCTTGTGGGTGGCCTCGGCCAACGTGTCCGGCGAACAACGCAAATCACCGATCATCAGCACGTTGTTTTCACGACGGTGGCTGTCGATATCGAGCCGGAACCGGCAAAGCAATTGATCGGCGTAGCGCACCTCGAGCGTCGGTGAGCCGGCGTGCATTTCCATCGAGAAAAATCCGTCGACTTCGCTGACCCCACGGCTGGCGTGATTGATCACGTGGTGGCCCTTGAGCGGCCGGCCCTGCGGGTCGAGCAGGCGCCCGAGCACGGTGACGGTTTGCATCACGCGGACCTTGCGGTACTCCACGCCGCCCTTGTTCAGGTGATAGCGGGTACGGGCCGGCTCGATGCTGGCCGCCGGGACGTGATTGCCTTCGAAGTCGAAGCTCACCGAGCTGTTGCGATACGCCGTGAGCGGGATGAAATTGCGCCCCGGGCGCAGCGCCGCGCTGCCGCCACTGAGGTCGTCGGCGCGCAGGGCGACGTCGGTGATATCCGACTCGACATCGACGATCATCCCGGCGCCGCGGCCCTGATGCTGACTGGTCAGCACCAGCCGCTGAGCGCCGACGATCACGCTGCTGTCGAGGTTCACGCCACCGGTGAAGTTGCCGTTATAGGACGAGCGCTGCAGGAAGCCGTCGCCATTGATCCAGTCGGTTCGGAAGTTGGCCAGGCTGGCCAGACCAACGCCGTAGGTATCGCTCAGCGCCGTGAGCGAAACGCTCTGCAGCACGTGATCCTGCCAGTCCTTGCGATAGCCGAGCGAGGCGTTGTTGTCGCGCCCGCCATCGCGTGCCGTGCGGCTGCCGATGCTGCCCGAGACCTGCTGGCCGGGGCCGCCCAGTGCCATGCTGATGCTCAGGTCGACCCCGCGATTGCGTGCATCGCCGCTGCTGTAGCTGCCCGGCCGATCGAACAGCGACAACCGCCAGTTGGCATCGCTGCCGAACAGCTCGGTGCGTTGGCTCCAGCCAAGGTCCATGCCCACGCCTTCGACGTTGCCTTCACTGTGCGAAACCCGTGCGCTCAACGAATTCTTACGGCTGAGGCGATGGTTGATCGCCAGCGACGAATTGCTGGTTTCGCCGATGAACACATTGCGCTGACGCACGCGGGTGCCGTCGGGCAGCGTGTCGTAACTGTTGCGGGTGTCGAGCCAGCTGCGGTTGTGGCTGATCACCAGGCTGCCGGCGCCGTAGTTGTACAGGCCCTGCACATCGGCGCCGGTGCCGTGATCCTCGGTCTGATAGAGGTTGGCGAAAAAGCTGACGCTGTCGGCCAGGCTCCAGTCGATCGAGGTGCCGTACTGCAAGGTGTCGCGCACCTGACGTGCCGACAACCCGAGGATCACTCGCGGGTGCAGCAGGTAGTTGAGCGCGGCGCCGGCGGTGAATTCACCGCTGTCCTGTTCGTCCCAGTTGCTGAGCAATTTGCTTTCCTGCCCGGCGAACAGGTTGTAGCGCCAGCGCTCGTCGAGGTTGCGCCAGTTCACCGGTTTGTACACCAGTTCCTGGGTGGTCGAGGTGGTCTGGCCGTCTTCGATCAGCCGCACTTCGACCTCGTAGATGCCGCCGGGCAACGGCCGGGTGTCGAGGGTCTGCAGGCCGGCAGTGACTGACTGGGTGTTGATCAGCAGGCCATCGCGATAGATCTCCACCGACGCCTGGCGATTGGCCGTGACGAAAATCGGGTACACGCTGGGGCGCGGGCTGTCGACAGCGAGGCTGTCGGAGCTGCCGTACATCACGCCCACCGCCGTGTCCGGGCTGGTGCCGAACGACCGTGGCTGGCGGGTCAGTCCTTCGGAATTGGGGGTGAAATAGCCCAGACGGAAAAAACTGCCCTGCAGTTCACGCTGGGTATAGAGCTCGTGTACCGCGTGATAGGTCTGGGTGTCCGGCCCGCCGAGGCGCGCCAGCTGCATGTTGAAGGACTGGCTCCAGTTGCCGAGGCTGGCACTGGCTTCCAGACCGAAACGGCCACCCAGATCCTGATCCTGGCCACCGTTGAGGTTGAGCTGATTGCGCAGCATCAGACCGCTGCTGCCGCCCTCCGGCTGCTCATGGAAACGTTGCGCCTGCAAATCACGCTCGGCGTTTTCCGTGACGATCGACAGCAGCGAGCTTTCGAGGTTGTAGTGCACCGCCAGCAGTTGCTCCGGGCATTGGCCGCTGCAACTTCCCAGGGCGATCCCGGGTTTGAGGATGCTCGCCCAGGTTTCACGCTCGACGGCACTGATGCGACTGTCACTGGTGTCGGTGAAGTCGAGCAGGGTAATGCGGTCGTCACGCGACAAGACGATCATTGCCTCGCCAAGAGGTTGCTGATCAAGTTCTACGCGAACAGCCAATGGAACATCAAAGAAGTGCTCTTCAAAGTCTGCCGGCAACCCTTTGGCCTGGGCCAACAAACTTCGCGGCGTATTATCAACGGATGCGGGCGCCGCGAGTACGCCGCTGCAAGTCAGCAACGCAAGCGCAGCCGCGATGGGCGTCATCGGAAACATGAACGAATACTCTGATTACCGGAAAGTAAAAGTCCGGCCGGACAACTTTAAAGTTGCAAGTTGCCGACCGGTTACGCCACTTGAACAAGTAACGTCAGGTATTGCCGTTATACCTCAGACCGAAGGTTCCACGACCAGCATGACCACGCCGGTGTAGTCGCCAGGCGCGGGTTTGGCACCGGTAGCGCTGATCTTGAAGGGTGCGCGATAGCGCGTATTGGACTCGGTGTCACCGACCACTTCCTGAGAGAGGGTGGTCAGCGTCTTGCCGTTGAGTTCGACCTTCAGATCGACGGTTTTGTTGCCGGCAATCAGCTTCGGCACGCCTTCCAGACGGGCGTGAACCTTGCCGGCGGTGTGCAGCACGTCGAAGTGACCGTTGACCTCGCGCATCGAATCGGTGGACGGGTTGTAGCTCATGTCCTGATCCTTGTTGACCAGGTCGGCATCCACCGGCACCGCGTAGAAGTCATCAGGCGGCACGTGCGCCACGATGCTGATCGAGTGCTTGGCTTCGGTGGCGGCAAACGCCATCGAGGCGCTCATGGCCAATACGGTCAGAGGGGCGGCAAAGGCGAGTTTCTTGAGCATCATTGAATACCTGTCTTATATAAATTAGTTGATTCATCGAAAGATCAAGATGAGCACAACAGTCACGAGCAGTTAGTGACTCACCGTTAACTTTCAACGCCGAGGCATGGTCAACCAATTTATATTTAAAGTAAGCAGGCAATGTCCTGCGACCTTGTAGCCTGAGCGCCATTAGATGAGAGAGAAAAAACCGCGAAAATCAGGAAAGTTCCTGTTCAACTGTAAGAGACAGGCTACAACGCGCCACCCGGGTGACTCTACGCGCCAGAACTTTGCGGCAACTTCCGTAAGACCGATACCACACTTTCCCGAGATTAAAGGGCGAAACCGGACATTAGAGAGTTAGCACTAAACTGCGCCTTTGCCGCGGGATTTAATACCGGTTTTTTTTGATCGTTTTCCGGTTTTTGCGCCTGCGGATTCGATGAATCAGATCTGCACCGTTGGTCAGGACCCCTTGCGCCGGCGTAAAGATATATCTTAAGTTGTATCTAAACACGACGAGAGAGAAGGCAAAAATGAGAGACCATCATTCCCCCCACCATCACCGCGAACACGGCGACGGCCGTGACGGCTTCGAAAAGCGCCCCGGCCGTGAACGGGGCGGGCGCGGCCCACGGGTCTTCGCCCCCGGTGATCTGAAATTGCTGCTGCTGGCGCTGATCGCCGAGCAGCCCTGCCATGGCTATGACCTGATTCGCCAGATCGAAGGCATGTTCGATGGCGCTTACAGCCCCAGCCCCGGCGTGATCTACCCGACCCTGACGTTCCTCGAAGAAAGCGACCTGATCAGCGGCGACGCCGAGGCCGGCAAAAAACGCTACAGCGTGACCGAGGCCGGTCGTTTGTCTTTAAGCGAGCAAGCGGTAGCGCTGGACGGCGTGCGCATGCGCATCGACGTCAGCAAGCGTTCACTGCGCGGCCATGACCGGCCGCCGGAAATCCACGAGGCGGTGCACAACCTGCGCCACGCCTTGCAGCTGCACCACGGACGCTGGAGCGCGGAAGAAATCCAACGGGTTGCCGCGCTGCTCAACGACACCGCCAAAGCCATCGTCGACGGCCCTGCCGTTCAATTTGCCCCGGAGAAAGCCGAATGACTGCAGTCGATACGCAAACCATTCACCGTGTGATGCACGAAATCAAACGCCGCAAACTGCAAGTGCTGCGCGTGGTCGACCTGACCCCGCGCATGCGCCGCATCACCCTCGGCGGGCCGGAGCTGGCCGGGTTCATCAGCCTGGGCACGGACGATCACGTCAAGCTGCTGTTCCCGCAGAACGCCGAACAAACCGCTGCGCTGGAAACCATGGTGCTCGGCGCCGGCAAGGACAACGGCCCGCTGCCCGAGATGCGCGACTACACCCCGCGCCGCTACGACCTGGAAAAACTCGAGCTGGACATCGACTTCGTCCTGCACGGCGACGGCCCTGCCTCGACCTGGGCTGAACAGGCCAGACCCGGGCAATTCCTGCATATCGGCGGGCCACGCGGTTCGATGATCGTGCCGGACATCTTCGACAGCTACCTGCTGATCGGCGACGAAACCGCCCTGCCCGCTATCGCCCGCCGCCTCGAAGGTCTGGCGGCCAATCGCAAGGCGCTGGTGGTGATCGAAGTGGAGAACGGTGCCGAGCAACAAGTGCTGGAGAGTGCGGCGCAGGTCAATGTGATCTGGGTGTTGCGCGAGGGCGGCAAGGACAACCTGCTGACCACGGTCAAAGAGCTGCAGGTGCCCAAGGGCAATCTGTATGCGTGGGTGGCGACCGAGACCAAGGTCTCGCGGCAGATCCGTCGGGTGCTGCTGGATGAGCATGGGCTCAATGAACAGTTCGTCAAAGCCGTCGGCTACTGGCGGGCTGAGGGTTCGGCAGAAGAGTGATTTGCCCTTGTGGGAGCGGGCTTGCTCGCGAATGCGGTCGATCATTCAACCATGATGTTGACTGACCTGACGCCTTCGCGAGCAAGCCCGCTCCCACTTTGACCTTTTAACTTCGTCCTGACTGCCAGCGGTCGACCCCGATCACCAGCAAGCCAATCAGCACAAACCCCACCAATATCCCTCCGGCATTGATGAACACCTGTGCATAACCGAGCATCGCCACATCGATGAACGGATACGCATACGCGCCGAGCAGATGCCCGCGCAGCAGCGCGTAAACGAAGTACAGCAGCGGATAGATCAGCCACAGCGCCAGGTGCTTCAGGCGCAACGTGCCCTTCGGTACGAAAAACCACCAGTAGCCAAGAAACAGCAACGGCATCACGTCGTGCAGCAATTCATCGGCAATAAACTGCCAGCCTTCGGGGTGCCATAGATGCCGCAGCAAAATGCTGTAGGCCAGCCCCACCACGGCAATGCTCACCGCCACCCCACTGCTGACCCATGGCTGCAGAAACCAGCGTTGCGCAGCGGATTCACGCCGGGTGATCGCGCAGGTCAGCACCGTCGCCACCAGCGTGTTGGTCAACACCGTGAAGTAACTGAAGAAACTCACCAGCCCGCCCAGCAGGCTGGCATCGACACTCAGTCGCGCAAGGAAAATCAGGTACAGCTGAATGCTCAATCCGCTCCAGCCGAGGATGGCAATGAACGTGATCAGGCGTCGCCGCGAAACGGCGTTCATCTCAGAGCGGACGCTTGGTGCGCATCAGTTTCACGTACAAGCGCTCGACCTTCTCCCGCGCCCACGGGGTTTTGCGCAGGAACGTCAGGCTCGACTTGATGCTCGGGTCGCTCTTGAAGCAGCGGATATCGATGCGCTCGGCCAACCCCGACCACTCGTAATGCGCCACCAGCGCATTGAGGATCTGTTCAAGGGTTACGCCATGCAGCGGATCGGGAGTGTGGTCGTTCATGCCAGGCCTTTGGACGGAGTGAAAATGCACAAGCCGCGCACCTTAGCCGAGGGGCCGGTCAGGTGGAAGGCCTTGCATCAAATGTAGGCCAACCCGAGAAGATCGCAGCCTGCGACCATCGCCACAATGCGCCCGTTTGCCGCACTGTTACCGAATCCGAAACGCTGCATGTCTGCAAAAGCCCTTTGTCTTTTTGTTACAGATCATTATCCTGCCGCCCTTCAGCTGAATCGCTTCACTGCCTGCGTCAAATTGAAGCGCTCGGTTTACCCCCGTAAAACACCAAAAAAAGACTGACCCATGCCTGATTTTTCCTTCTCCCGAGACAGCGCTATCTCAACCCTGCGCCTGCTCGGCGGCTGCACCGCGCTCGGCTTCGCCACCTACGCCCAGGCGGCCCCCGCCTTCGATAGCGACTCACCGTGGATGCTCGGTGACTGGAACGGCACGCGTACCGAGCTGGCGGAAAAAGGCTACGACTTCAAACTCGATTACACCGGCGAAATGGGCAGCAACCTGCACGGCGGCTACGACCACGATCGCACCGCGCGCTACAGCGATCAGTTCGGTCTGGGCACGCACCTGGACCTGCAAAAAATCCTCGGCTGGGACGACGCCGAATTTCAGCTGACCATCACCAAGCGCAGCGGCAACAACATCAGCAACGACCGGATCAACGATCCACGTGTTGGCGGCTTCACCTCGGCCCAGGAAGTCTGGGGCCGTGGCCAGACCACGCGCCTGACGCAGATGTGGTATCAGCAGAAATTCTTCGACCAGAAGCTCGACATCAAGGTCGGCCGCTTCGGCGAAGGCGAAGACTTCAACAGCTTCCCGTGCGACTTCCAGAACCTGGCGTTCTGCGGCTCGCAGGTCGGCAACTGGGTCGGCGGCATCTGGTACAACTGGCCGGTCAGCCAGTGGGCACTGCGAGTCAAATATCACCTGACCCCGGAGCTGTACGCGCAAGTCGGCGCCTACGAGCAGAACCCGTCGAACCTTGATCGCGGCAACGGCTTCAAACTCAGCGGCAGCGGCACCCAGGGCGCCGTGTTGCCGGTGGAACTGGTGTGGACGCCGAAGCTCAACGACCTGCCGGGCGAATACCGTGCCGGTTACTACTACAGCAGCGCCAAGGCCTCTGACGTCTATAAAGACCAGAACGGCCAGCCCGCCGCACTGAGCGGCGAAGCCTACCGCAGCGCGTCGAGCAAGCACGGCGTGTGGTTCGGCGCTCAGCAGCAAATCACCAGCCTCGCCAGCGATCACTCGCGCGGCTTAAGCGTGTTCGCCAACGCGACGATGCACGACAAGAAAACCAACGCGATCGACAACTACGTGCAGGCCGGCGTGGTCTACAAAGGCCCGTTCGATGCCCGCGCCAAGGACGACATCGGTTTCGCCCTGGCCCGCGTCCACGTCAACCCGGCCTTCCGCAAGAACGCCGAAGCGAGCAATCAGGCGCACGCCGTCTACGACTATGACGACCCGTCCTTCCTGCCACCGCAGGACACCGAATACAGCGCCGAACTGTATTACGGCGTGCACGTCGCCAACTGGCTGACCGTGCGCCCGAACCTGCAATACATCCGCCATCCGGGCGGCGTGAACGAGGTCGATGACGCACTGATCGCGGGGATCAAGATCCAGTCTTCGTTCTAAAGATTTACGCAAATCCCCAAGGTGGGAGCGGGCTTGCTCGCGAAGGTGGCGTGTCAGTCGATGCATCAGCCTTCTGACACACCGCTTTCGCGAGCAAGCCCGCTCCCACAGGGGGATTTATGAAATTTGTTAGCTACACAAGTTTTATCTGAACCATACCTGCGCCCAATCGTCATCTAGAGTGACTAAAGCGCGGGACTAAATAAACGTCACGGAGAATCACACTATGAGCACTGAAAGTGCTTCGAGTCGGGGCCGTCTGTTACCGAGCCTGCTCGGCATTCTGCTTCTACTGATGGGCCTGGCCATGCTGGCCGGGGGAGTCAAGCTGAGCATGCTCGGCGGCTCGCTGTACTACCTGCTGGCCGGTATCGGCATTGCGCTGAGCGGCATTCTGTTGCTGCTGCGTCGTCGCGCAGCGCTGGGCCTGTACGCCATCGTGTTGTTCGCCAGCACGGTCTGGGCCTTGTGGGAAGTCGGTCTGGACTGGTGGCAACTGGTGCCACGTCTGGCACTGTGGTTTGTCCTCGGCATCGTGATGTTGCTGCCCTGGTTCCGTCGTCCGCTGCTGCTTGCCGGCCCGGCGCCGATGGGCACGGGTGGTCTGAGCGTGGCTGTGGTGCTGGCCGGCGTCACTGCCCTGGCCAGCCTGTTCACCCACCCCGGGGAAACCTTTGGCGAACTGGGCCGCGACACCGCGGACATGACCAGCACCGCACCGCAAATGCCTGAAGGCGATTGGCAGGCTTATGGCCGCACCGAGTTCGGTGACCGCTACTCGCCGCTGAAGCAGATCACCCCGGCCAACGTCGGCAAGCTGAAAGAGGCCTGGCGCATCCAGACCGGCGACCTGCCGACGTCTGATGACCCGGTCGAGCTGACCAACGAAAACACCCCGCTCAAAGTCAACGGCATGATCTATGCCTGCACCGCGCACAGCAAAGTGCTGGCACTGGACCCGGACACCGGCAAGGAAATCTGGCGCTTCGACCCGCAGATCAAGAGCCCGGTGGGCTTCAAGGGCTTCGCCCACATGACTTGCCGCGGCGTGTCGTACTACGACGAAGCCGCCTACGCGAAAGCTGATAACGCCGCCTCGGCCGTTATCTCCGAAGCCGGCAAAGCCGTTGCCCAGGCCTGCCCGCGTCGTCTGTACCTGCCAACCGCCGATGCACGCCTGATCGCACTGAACGCCGACACCGGCAAGATCTGCGAAGGCTTCGGCAAAAACGGCGTGGTCGACCTGACCCAAGGCATCGGCCCGTTCACCGCCGGTGGCTACTACTCCACCTCGCCGGCCGCGATTACCCGTGATCTGGTGATCATGGGCGGTCACGTCACCGACAACGAATCGACCAACGAGCCATCGGGCGTGATCCGCGCCTTCGACGTGCACGACGGCCACCTCGTGTGGAACTGGGACAGCGACAAGCCGGACGCCACCGAGCCTTTGGCGCCGGGCGAAACCTACAGCCGCAACTCGGCGAACATGTGGTCGCTGGCCAGCGTCGATGAAAAACTCGGCATGGTTTATCTGCCACTGGGCAACCAGACTCCGGACCAGTGGGGCGCCGACCGCACCCCAGGCGCCGAGAAATTCAGCGCCGGCATCGTCGCGCTGGATCTGGCCACCGGTAAAGTGCGCTGGAACTACCAGTTCACCCACCACGACCTGTGGGACATGGACGTTGGCAGCCAGCCAACCCTGCTCGACATGAAAACCGCCGACGGCGTGAAACCGGCGCTGATCGCCCCGACCAAACAGGGCAGCCTGTACGTCCTCGACCGTCGTGACGGCACGCCAATCATCCCGATCCGCGAAATCCCGGTTCCGCAAGGCGCCGTGAAAGGCGACCACACCGCTCCGACCCAGGCCCGTTCGGACCTCAACCTGCTGGCCCCGGAACTGACCGAAAAAGCCATGTGGGGCGCGAGCCCGTTCGATCAGATGCTGTGCCGCATCCAGTTCAAGGAACTGCGCTACGAAGGCCAATACACGCCTCCGTCGGAGCAAGGCAGCCTGATCTACCCGGGTAACGTCGGCGTGTTCAACTGGGGCGGCGTCTCGGTCGACCCGGTTCGCCAGATGCTGTTCACCAGCCCGAACTACATGGCCTTCGTCTCGAAGATGATCCCGCGCGCCGAAGTGGCCGCCGACAGCAAACGCGAAAGCGAAACCGCCGGTATCCAGCCAAACACTGGCGCGCCGTACGCGGTGACCATGCACCCGTTCATGTCGCCTTTCGGCGTACCGTGCCAGGCCCCGGCCTGGGGCTACGTCGCCGGTATCGACCTGACCACCGGCAAAGTCGTGTGGAAACGCAAGAACGGCACCAGCCGCGACAGCTCGCCAATCCCGATCGGCTTCACCCTTGGCGTGCCAAGCATGGGCGGCTCGATGGTGACTGCGGGCGGCGTCGGCTTCCTCAGCGGCACCCTCGACCAGTACCTGCGCGCCTACGACGTGAACACTGGTAAAGAGCTGTGGAAATCGCGTCTGCCTGCCGGCGGCCAAGCGACCCCGATGACCTACACCGGCAAGGACGGCAAGCAATACGTCCTCCTGGTGGTGGGTGGTCACGGTTCGCTGGGCACCAAGATGGGTGACTACGTGATTGCGTACAAACTGCCGGAATAAGTTTTAGCGGCGGTAATAGAAAGGCGATGTTCCATGAGGGACATCGCCTTTTTTTGTTGCACACAGCTTTTCTGAACTCACTGAAAAACCTGTGGGAGCGGGCTTGCTCGCGAAAGCGGTGTGTCAGCCAGTTAATTTGCCGACTGACACACAGCCTTCGCGAGCAAGCCCGCTCCCACAATGGACGGTGTCCGTCCTACAGAAGCGCGTTACATGCGGGAGTTTTCCGACAAGTCGCGTCGGTTGTGCTTCGGAAGTCGGCTGGGTAGGCTCTGAAGATCGCTGGAAATTCAGCGAACGGGCGTCGCGGCCTGATAACTGATGCATAATCGCCAACCTGACAGCACCTGCCGGTGCCTGTTGGTTGTTTCATGGCGGCTGTGCGCGGGATACCTTTCTAGGGAGGTATGCCGATTTCTCAGTTATCGGTCCGCGAACCCGCGTACAGCTGCCACCTCAGATTGCGTCGCGGCAATCGAAGGTAGCTCCACTTCACCAACTGAGAACTCATCATGATCAAACCCACACCGAATCCCCCCGAAACCTCCCCCTACGAATCCCTCGATTCCAGAAAACTCCACGACGCCGCCGAACGTGCGCTGGATCACTACCTGAAACCCTCCGCCGCCGCTGTGAGATTCCACAAACCCAGCAGCATGTTCCAGGTCGCCCCGGACATGGACAACGAAAGCCTGCTGGTTCACGCCTGCGAATCACTGGCCTCGGCGAGCATCATGACCAGCGACATCGCAGCCTATGTGGACAGCCCGCAGCGGCAGACGATTCTGGCGATCCAGCAGATCATCATGCTGGCTGAACTGGCGGTGAATCGGGTGCTGGATAATGTGGAAATCACCCAATCTGCGGCGCACAGCTGAGCCATAGTGGGAGCGGGCTTGCTCGCGAAAGCGTCAGCACATCCAACACTTGCGGTGACTGACACACCGCTTTCGCGAGCAAGCCCGCTCCCACAGTGGAATTGGGTGAGTCAGTTAGAGATTGGTCGGCTCGTAGGCCGCCATCGCTGGCAAGCCAGCTCCCACATTTGGATTGGGTGTGGTCAGTTGGAGATTGGTCGGCTGTCAGGCCGCCATCGCTGGCAAGCCAGCTCCCACATTTGGATTGGGTGTGGTCAGTTGGAGATTGGTCGGCTCATAGGCCGCCATCGCGAGCAGGCTCACTCCTACAGTTGGAATGGATGTGGTCAGTTAGAGATCGGTCGGCTGTCAGGCCGCCATCGCTGGCAAGCCAGCTCCCACAGTTTTGATTTGTGTACGCCCCATGCGGCGCAGCCGCCCCACTCAACACAATGAGCGCAAGCTCGAGTACCGCTTTTGATCTTGATCCACGGGCGACGTCGGAAGGCTGAGTGGAGGGATTGATCCGGGGGTGGGAGCGCAGCGACCGTTTGGCGCAGCCAAACACAGCGAGAGGAGGTGCAGCGAAGCAAACCGGAGGCGCTGCGCCCGGATCAATCCCGCAGCGAAGGAACCCCGAGCCCCAGCGAGCGGGCCGAACGCAGGAGCAAGCGTTTTTTGCTTACTTTTTTAGGCGCTTGTAAAAAAGTGAGTCGCCGTCAGGGCGAAACCCTAAGTAGCCGTTACCAAAAAAACGGATATGTACACAAAAAACCAAGAACCTGGTCGGCCCAAAGGCCGCCAAGTCCAAAGCGAGCCCCCTGTCAAAACCCTGAACACACAAGCAGAAACACCCCCCCCATTGAAACCACCCAAAGCCTGCCCCATCTAAGACCCATACCCCATTGCGCAGGTGCCCCAATGAGCGACCAGCAAGAATTCCCGGACAACCCCGACGACTACACCGAAGCTGACCACATCGAACACCACTCCACCGGCAAAGGCCTCGCCCTGCCCGGCCAGAACCTGCCGGACAAGGTCTACGTCATCCCGATCCACAATCGCCCGTTCTTCCCGGCCCAAGTGCTGCCGGTCATCGTCAACGAAGAACCCTGGGCCGAAACGCTCGATCTGGTGAGCAAATCCGAACACCACTCCCTGGCCCTGTTCTTCATGGACACGCCCCAGGAAGACCCGCGCCACTTCAACACCAAAGCCCTGCCGCAATACGGCACGTTGGTGAAGGTGCACCACGCCAGCCGTGAAAACGGCAAACTCCAATTTGTCGCCCAAGGCCTGAGCCGCGTACGCATCAAGACCTGGCTCAAGCACCATCGTCCACCGTACCTGGTGGAAGTCGAATACCCGCACCAGCCGACCGAGCCGACCGATGAGGTCAAGGCCTACGGCATGGCGCTGATCAACGCGATCAAGGAACTGCTGCCGCTGAACCCGTTGTACAGCGAAGAGCTGAAGAACTACCTCAACCGCTTCAGCCCCAACGATCCGTCGCCGCTGACCGACTTCGCCGCCGCCCTGACCTCCGCCACCGGTTCCGAGCTGCAAGAAGTGCTCGACTGCGTGCCGATGCTCAAGCGCATGGAAAAAGTCCTGCCGATGCTGCGCAAGGAAGTTGAAGTCGCGCGCCTGCAGAAAGAGATCTCCGCCGAGGTCAATCGCAAGATTGGCGAGCATCAGCGCGAGTTCTTCCTCAAGGAACAACTCAAGGTCATCCAGCAGGAACTCGGCCTGACCAAGGACGACCGCAGCGCCGACCTTGAACAATTCGAGCAACGCCTGGAAGGCAAAGTCCTGCCGGCGCAGGTACAGAAACGCCTCGAAGAGGAAATGAACAAGCTGTCGATCCTCGAAACCGGATCGCCGGAGTACGCGGTCACCCGCAACTACCTCGACTGGGCGACCTCGGTGCCGTGGGGCGTGTACGGCGAGGACAAACTCGACCTCAAGCACGCGCGCAAGGTGCTCGACAAACACCACGCCGGCCTCGATGACATCAAGGATCGCATCCTCGAATTCCTCGCCGTCGGTGCCTACAAAGGCGAGATCAGCGGCTCGATCGTGCTGCTGGTCGGCCCGCCGGGCGTGGGTAAAACCAGCGTCGGCAAATCCATCGCCGAATCCCTCGGCCGACCGTTCTACCGCTTCAGCCTCGGCGGCATGCGTGACGAAGCCGAGATCAAGGGCCACCGCCGCACCTACATCGGCGCGCAGCCGGGCAAACTGGTGCAGGCGTTGAAAGACGTCGAAGTGATGAACCCGGTGATCATGCTCGACGAGATCGACAAGATGGGCCAGAGCTACCAGGGCGACCCGGCCTCGGCGCTGCTGGAAACCCTCGATCCGGAGCAGAACGTCGAATTCCTCGACCATTACCTCGACTTGCGCATGGACCTGTCGAAAGTGCTGTTCGTGTGCACCGCCAACACCCTGGATTCGATTCCCGGCCCGTTGCTGGACCGGATGGAAGTGATTCGCCTGTCGGGCTACATCACCGAAGAAAAAGTCGCCATCGCCAAGCGCCACCTGTGGCCGAAGCTGCTGGAAAAGGCCGGCGTGTCCAAAGCCAGCCTGAGCATCAGCGACAGCGCGCTCAAGGCCTTGATCGACGGTTACGCCCGTGAAGCCGGGGTGCGCCAACTGGAAAAACAGATGGGCAAACTGGTGCGCAAAGCGGTGATGAAGCTCATCGACGACCCGAAAGCGGTGATCAAGCTCGGCCCGAAAGACCTCGAAGCCTCGCTGGGCCATCCGGTGTTCCGCAACGAACAAGTGCTGTCCGGCACCGGCGTGATCACCGGTCTGGCCTGGACCAGCATGGGCGGCGCGACCCTGCCGATCGAAGCGACGCGGATTCACACGCTCAATCGTGGCTTCAAACTCACCGGGCAACTGGGTGATGTGATGAAAGAGTCGGCGGAGATCGCCTACAGCTACGTCAGCTCGCACCTGAAATCGTTCGGCGGCGATCCGAAGTTCTTCGATGAAGCCTTTGTCCACCTGCATGTGCCGGAAGGCGCGACACCGAAGGACGGTCCAAGCGCCGGCGTGACCATGGCCAGTGCCCTGCTTTCGCTCGCACGCAACCAGGCGCCGAAAAAAGGCGTGGCGATGACCGGCGAACTGACCCTGACCGGGCATGTGCTGCCGATTGGCGGGGTGCGCGAGAAAGTCATCGCGGCGCGGCGGCAGAAGATTTTCGAGCTGATCCTGCCCGAACCGAACCGCGGTAACTTCGAAGAACTGCCGGACTATCTGAAAGAGGGAATTACCGTGCACTTTGCCAAGCGCTTTGCGGATGTGGCGAAAGTGCTGTTCTGACAGTTATCTAAGGCCTGACACACCGCCTTCGCGAGCAAGCCCGCTCCCACATTGGTTGTGTGGTGATCACAAATCCTGTGTTCATCACAAAACCCTGTGGGAGCGGGCTTGCTCGCGAAGGCGTCTGTAGCGACACCACTGACTGCCTGACGGTCACACTTTGTCTCATCTTCAGTTATGCTCGCCGTTCGTCGCCAACACCGGAGCCACTGAGCCTATGTCCCCCACTCGCCTGTTCGTCCCCCTCGCCCTTTCCCTGCTGGCCGCCTGCGCCACGCAGCCGAAACACAACGTGACCGTGGAAAAACAGAGCGAATGCCCCGTGCGGCTGACCAACGGACAAAACCTGATCGTGATGCTACCAAGCAATCCGACCACGGGTTATCGCTGGGCGATTCAGGATTCGGCGGGCGGTGTGCTACATGCCCTCAGCCCCGAGGTTTACAGCAGCCCGAAAGATTCCGGCATGGTCGGCGCGGGCGGTTTTTCCACCTGGCGCTTCCAGGCCTTTGCCACCGGCACCGGCCGCCTGCGCCTGACCTCGCAGCAACCTTGGGAGCCCGAAGTAACACCAGTGGAAACCTTCGACTGCGCCATCTCGGTGAACTGAGCGTGGGCTGGCTGATTCTGGCGCTGATGGGCGCGGTGACGTTTCTCTACGGCGTGAGCACCCATGCGGCGCTGCTCTGCCTGTTGGTCAAACCGCTGCCGGTGCTGGCGCTGCTCGGCTGGCTGCACGATGCGCCACCCAGCGACTATCGGCGCTGGATCAGTCTGGGGCTGATTTTCTCTTTGCTCGGTGACGTGTTGTTGGCGTGGCCGGGGGATTTGTTCGTGTTTGGCCTGGGTGCGTTTCTGGTTGCACACCTGGCGTACCTCAAGGCTTACCTCAGCGATTGCAAGCGTCTGGCGCTCTTGCCGCTGGTGCTCGCGCTCGGCGTGGGCGCGGTGCTGCTGGGGCTGCTGATCTCCAGCGGTCTTGGGCCATTGCTGGTGCCGGTGGTCGTCTACGGCACCGCGATCAGCGCCATGCTCTGGCGCGCCCTCGCCCGCCTCGGCACCGACGTGCCCAAGCGTTCGGCGCTGCTGGCGGCGGCGGGCGCGGTGTCGTTCGTGTTCTCCGACAGCGTGATCGGCATTGATCGCTTCGTATCGCCATTCCAAGCGGCCCCATACGTGATCATCCTCAGCTACTGGCTGGGCCAGTGGGGGATTGCCGCTTCGGCGTTCTCCCCCGCCAAACGATGAAACCGTTGTGGCGAGGGAGCTTGCTCCCGCTCGGCTGCGCAGCAGTCGTAAAACCTGAGTACGAGGTATACCTGCAGTATCGCGTGCCCCGGAATTGGGGTCGCTTCGCAACCCAGCGGGAGCAAGCTCCCTCGCCACAGGTATGTGTTTCGGGCGTGCGTGCGGCGGTTTATCAGACAACCCAAGCATCCCGACGCCACTTTGGCTAAAATGCCGGCCTTTTCCACCGACACCGCCGGAACCGCCGTGAGCAAAGAACCCGATCGCATTTTCGCCCAGCCGATGGCCCAGGTGCCTGACTTCGCCTTCAACGAGGACGTGGTGCGGGTGTTCCCGGACATGATCAAGCGCTCGGTGCCGGGTTACCCGACCATCGTCGAAAACCTCGGCGTGCTCGCCGCGCAGTTCGCCCAACCAAACAGTGTCCTTTACGATCTCGGCGCCTCGCTCGGCGCCGTGACTCAGGCCCTGCGCCGCCACGTGCGCACCGACGGTTGCCGGGTGATCGCGGTGGATAACTCGGCGGCGATGGTCGAACGCTGCCGCGAATACCTCAACGGTCAGGATTCGATGTTCCAGGAGTTGCTGCCGGTCGAAGTGATCGAAGGCGACATTCTCGCGCTCGAATTCAAACCAGCCTCGGTGGTGGCGCTGAACTTCACCCTGCAATTCATCGCACCGGAACAGCGCACCGCGTTGCTCTCGCGTATCCGCCAATCGCTGCTGCCCGGCGGCGCGCTGATTCTGTCGGAGAAGCTGCGCTTCAACGATGCGCAAGAGCACGCGCTGCTCACCGATCTGCACGTCGCGTTCAAACGCGCCAACGGCTACAGCGAACTGGAAATTGCCCAGAAGCGCAGCGCCATCGAAAACGTCATGAAGCCCGACAGCCTCGAAGAACACCGCGAACGCCTGCTGGCCGCCGGGTTCTCGAAAGTCGTGCCGTGGTTCCAGTGTCTTAACTTTGCCTCGTTGATTGCCTTGCCATGATTGATCTGTCCCCCCTCGCCCGCCGTCTGGCCGGCACGCCGCTGGCCGACTGGGCCAACACCCTGCAAGGGCAACTCGACAAGAAAATGGAGAAAGGCCACGGCGATCTGGAGCGCTGGCAGAGTGCGCTGGACGCGTTGCCGAAGATCCAGCCGAGCGAAGTCGATCTGCTCAACGGCCTGAAACTCGACACCGATTGCGACGATGAAACCCGTGCACAAATGCGCACCGCACTGATGGGCCTGTCGCCGTGGCGCAAGGGGCCGTTCGACCTGTTCGGCGTACACGTCGACACCGAATGGCGCTCGGACTGGAAGTGGTCGCGGGTCGCTCCGCATCTGGATCTGAAGGGCAAACGCATCCTCGATGTCGGTTGCGGCAACGGTTACTACATGTGGCGCATGCTCGGCGCCGGTGCCGACAGCGTGATCGGCGTTGATCCGAACTGGCTGTTCTTCTGCCAGTTCCAGGCCGTGCAGCGTTATCTGTCCGAGCCGAACGCGTGGCACCTGCCGTTCCCGTTCGAAGACCTGCCGCCGAACCTGGAAGGCTTCGATACGGTGTTCTCGATGGGCGTGTTCTACCACCGTCGTTCGCCGATCGAGCATTTGCTGGCGCTGAAGGATTGCCTGGTCAAGGGCGGCGAACTGGTGCTGGAAACGCTGGTGGTTAAAGGCGACAAGCATCAAGTGCTAGTGCCAGAAGATCGCTACGCGCAAATGCGCAACGTGTGGTTCCTGCCATCGGTGCCGGCGCTGGAATTGTGGCTGCGCCGAGCAGGCTTCACCGATATTCGTTGTGTCGACGTCAGCATGACGACGGTCGATGAACAACGAGGCACCGAATGGATGAAGTATCAGTCGTTGAGTGACTTCCTTGATCCGGAAGATCACAGCAAGACCATCGAAGGCCTGCCGGCGCCGATGCGGGCGGTGATTGTCGCGAAGAAATAACCCAATCTCCCCTGCACAGGAGATCCCCCCTGTGGGAGCGGGCTTGCTCGCGAAAGCGGTGTGTCAGGCAACATTTAATCGCCTGACACACCGCTTTCGCGAGCAAGCCCGCTCCCACATTGGGTGTTGTGTTTATTCAGATGGCTTTGCGCGCCGGGCGCGGAAGAATTCGGTCAGCACTGCTCCACATTCTTCGGCCAGTACCCCACCCTCATACAACACCCGGTGATTCAAAAAGCCCTGGGTAAAAAACTGCCCCTGACTCTGCACAATCCCGGCCTTCGGCTCCAATGCGCCATACACCACCCGCGCAATGCGCGAATGCACGATCAGCCCGGCGCACATGCTGCACGGTTCCAGCGTCACGTACAGCGTGCTGCCCGGCAGGCGATAGTTGCTGACGGCTTGCGCAGCGGCGCGGATCGCGACCATTTCCGCGTGGGCACTCGGGTCGCTGGTGGTGATCGGGCAGTTGTAGCCACGCCCGATGATTTCGCCGTCCTGCACCAGCACCGCGCCCACCGGCACTTCGCCCAGGACTGCGCCTTGCTCGGCGAGGGCCAGTGCTTCACGCATGAAATCGCGGTCACGGCTGCGGTCGATGATCGCGGCGGGGCGAATCTGGCGCATCACTTCACCTCGATGGCGGCCATCAGGCCGGTTTCCATGTGGTCGATCACATGGCAATGGAACATCCACACCCCCGGGTTATCCGCCACCAGCGCCACTTGCGCACGCTCGTTCTTGCCCAGCAGGTAGGTGTCGGTGAAGTACGGGGTGATCTTGTGCCGGTTCGACGCAATCACCTTGAAGCTCATGCCGTGCAAGTGGATCGGGTGCTGATACTGGGTCATGTTCTTCAGTTCGAAGATGTAGCTCTGGCCCAGTTTCAGGCTGGCAATCGGCCGATCGGCGCAGGTCTTGTCAGTGATGTCCCAGGCCTTGCCGTTGATCTGCCACAGGCTCGGCGGCTTGCCGTTGTCGACATTCACCGACACCGAACCGACCCATTCGAAATTGAAGTTGAGTTTCTCGGCATTCGCCAGATCCGGCTCGGCCACCGGGTTGGCGGGCAAGGCTTTCGGCCACTCGGTCGGCGCATCGTTGTTGGCCACCGAACGCAAAGTCCCCAGACGCACCGGGCCATTGCGCAGCGACAACTCTTCACCGGCCGGCGGCGCCTTGATCGCCAGACAAATACGCATGCCCGGGCCGAGCCAGTATTCCTTGCCCAGCGGCCGCGGCTCGACCGGGTTGCCGTCCAGCGCATAAATCTGCGCTTCGACGCCGGGGATGTTGATGCGATAGGTCAGCGTGTTATCGAGGTTGAGCAAACGCACCCGGGTGATCTGCCCGGCCGGCAATTCGATCACCGGCGAGGGCACGCCGTTGATGGTCGACAGCCGCCCCGCCGTACCGCCACGCGCCGCTTCGCGCGGAACACTGAACTCGACGAAATGCCCCTCATCGTCGATGTGCCAGTTCTTCAGACTCAGGGTCTTTTCGTACTTGAAACCGGTCGGCTCGCGCTCTTCGACAATCAACGGCCCGACCAGCCCGCGCCCCAGCTCTTCGCTGCTGCTGACGTGCGGGTGATACCAGTAGCTGCCGGCGTCCGGCACGCGGAATTTGTAATCGAAGTATTCACCGGGCAGCACCGGCAGTTGCGAGACATACGGCACACCGTCCATCTCCAGCGGCAGACGGATGCCGTGCCAGTGAATGGTGGTCGCCACCGGCAGGTGGTTGATGAAACGCACCCGCAGCCACTCGCCCTGACGCACGCGCAGTTCAGTGCCCGGCGCCGACGGGCCGAACGCCCACGCCTCGGTCTTGTGCCCTGGCACCAATTCAACGTCCAGTGGCGCCGCGATCAGCTCGTAGTCGTGGCCCGCGTCAGCATCGGCCATCTTGCCCAGCCAGTAGCGCGACGCGCCTCCTGCTCCGACACCAACGACAACAAGACCGGCCAGGCCACCGAGGATTTGGCGACGGGTAAAGGACATGAACTCAACTACCTCACGTATCTGCTTCGGGCGCCGGGCCCGCAAAAGGCAAATACGATACACCTGCAATTGCGAAACAGTAAGGGCAGCGCGGCGGATGGACGCAGTTGCGCCTCGCGCGTACACGATTTCGAGCGCTCAAGTGACATAACTATGTAGTGCACATGCATCGAACAGCCGGGCGATCCTGTGCCACCCGTTTCTCATGGATAGAGAGTTCAACCACATGCCAAGCCCGATGCCCAACGCCGCCGACAAGGCCGCGCTCAAGGCGATTGCCGCCACCGTCATCCAGACCTGCCCGAGCCTGCAGGATGCCGCTCGACAGGTCGCCAACGATTTGCTGAGCAAATACCAGGTTCACGGCCTCGACCCGGATCAAGTGTATTTCCACCGCTTCGACGCCTCGCAAAGCAGTTCGAAAGCCTTCACCGGCTGGGAGCATGTGCACGCCACGCCCACTTCAAGCATGACCCTGACCCAACTGGTGATTCACCGCTTCCGCGTGGCTGATCAGGACAACGCCGACCTGCTCGACGTCTATGGCGGCTTCTACACTGCCGGCCCCGATGCCCGCACCTTCGATGAGCGCAATGAAGTGCGCCTGCACGGCAACGACGTGCTCAAGGACTTCTGGAGCATCGACTTCAGCACGCTATACGACGATCAACTGAACGCATTCTGGAACACCAGCGGCAGCGACTTTCGTACCCTGGCCAAGTGCAATTTCCTGATCAAAGCCCTGCAGGCGCGGGACCAACGTCAGCTGAGCGACGCGGATTTTCTGTTCGTCACGCGAGCGGTGATCGGCCCGCTGACCTGGCCGGTGAACCTGGCCATGCTGCAGGCACAACAGCGTTGTCCGAACAGCGTGCGCAGGCTGGATCTGGCCGGTTATGCCGCGATCAACGTTCTGCGTTTCGTCGCGCCCCAGGGTCGGCAGATCCTCTATCTGCCCGGTGACAGCGACGCTTTTCAGGTACTGGAAACTACCACCGACCTGCACTTCTGGATCCTGCAGCGGATGAACAAACGCGCTGCCCGCGAAACATTCCTTGCGCATTTCTCGCTGGCCGACCGGCAGCAGATCAACGCCAACCTTGGCGAGCTGATGAATCGCCTGGTAGCAACGTGGGGCCGCTACGACCACTCGCTGATCAATCAGGACAACCGCGCGGTCAGCGGCGACGCCTTCACCTGGCTGAGCGACTCGACCCGCGCGGCGATGTTTGCCGAGGCCAGCCTGTCCCTGACCTCCAATGGCGACCAGCGCAAGAAGCTGTGGATCGGCTACCTCAGCGCCGGGGTCAAGGTGTTCGGGCCGATGGCCGTGGTCGGCTGGCCAATCGCATTGCCGGTGATTGGCGCCAGCATTGCCAACATGGGCTTGAATATTGATCAGGCGGTCAATGGCAAAACCGCCACCGAGCGCAAGGCCGGAATCCTCGGTGCAGTCCTCAGCGGCATCGACATGCTGTTCAACCTGCTGGTCCTCAAGGGTCCGGGATCGCTGGTCGAAGTCGGCCCCGAGGTGGATGCCGCCGAAGCGGCGGAAATGGCCGACCTGATCGAGAGCAATCAACCTGAACCTGCACCACCGGCGGTGCAGGCGCCCCCGATCCCGACTGATCTTCCCGTAGCGCAGACACCTGCCACGAACATCCCGCAATCGTTCAAGATCAACCGGGTCTTGGGCGAGGACACGCTGATCAGCGAGTCGGGCAAATTTCGTGGTATCCATCGACTGGCATCCAATCCCTCGTCCGCAATCAGCCTTGGTGACAGCGCCTACTACGTGCGTTTTGAAGAAAACCTGAATGGACGTGGCAACTGGGCAATCATTGATCCCGCCAGGCCCGACGCCTTTGCCGGCTCGATCCCCGTCCGGCTGAACGCTGACGGTGCCTGGGAGGTGGCGCCGAGATTGGGGCTTCGCGGCGGTCTCGATATCCCCATGATCGCCGGTGGCAGTGAAGCGAGCGGTCCCGCCGTCGAACCATGGGCGCAAACACCGGGCATCCATGTTCCCGGACTCGATGATCCCGACATGCGCGCCTGGGCGCTCGGCGGTCCGGATCTGCAAGCCCAGTTCCGCCGCGCCTGGACCCTGGGCGGCATCGACATGCACAGCGTGATCAGGCCCGAAACCGAAGCAGGCAATGCACTCATGCCGCATGCGCATGAGGTGATCTCGTTAAGCGAGTTCGACCTGGCGCAGGAACAAGCACGTGCGACGCTGATCAGCGATGCCAACGCCTGGTATGAACTGCACCCGCCGGCTCCACGCCTGCATGTACTGCCGCCGGAGCCCGTCGCCTCCCCGAGCGACTTGTTCGACGTCGCGCTGGCGGAGAAACCCGGGCTGGTGATCGGTGAAAGCCGCGGCAGCATCGGCAGCAAGAAACTGCTGATCGAACACATGCCGCATCTCGCCCGCAGCGGTGTGAAGACCCTGTACCTGCAAGAGTTGCTGGCCAACGTCAATCAACTGGATCTGGATGCGTTCGCCCGCACCGGGGAAATGTCCGAGGAACTGCGAGACTACCTGAACAGAATCGACTTCCGGGCCGGCAACGACCCGGACGGCAAATTCAACCTGATGGCGCTGGTGAAGGCCGCCAACGCCCAGCGCATCCGACTTCAGGCGATCGACCTGTCGACCACTTACAACATCAACAAAGATTCGCTGCAGCCCTTCCCCAACAACCAGATGGCGCGCAGCTTCTTTGCCGGCGAAGTCATTCGCTTTCATCAGGAACTCAATGGCCCAGGCAAATGGGTGGCATTGGTCAATCAGGAAAACATGAGCGCCTTTCGCGGCTATCAAGGCATCAGCGAGCAGACCGAGGCCTTGAGTGTACGCATCGACGATGTAACGCCGGGACAAGCCGAAGCCATCGGTAGCGACCCTGGGCTGGCGGTGGAATATGCCGATTACCCCGACTCCCCGGTCGAGGAAATTGCCGGAGGCCTGAGCGATCCCGACAGTATTCAAAACCTGATCAAGGGCGACTGGCGGGTGCAAATGGAAACGCCATGGGCATACCGCACCCCGCAAAATCTGCGCGCACTGTTGCCGGAACCGGGAATGTTCACGTTTCAGCGCTACCGCAGCAGCCTGCTGGTGGTCTACCGCAATGCCGAACGCCACATGGCTGACAGCGCGATCAGAATCACCCCCGCCGGCAGGCTCAACCTCGATACACCGCTGGCCCCGCCCCCTGAATCGCTGACCGTGGACACACTGGACGAGTTGAAACAGGCGCTGATCGAAAAAGGCCTGAAGCCGATGGGTTGGCCTCAAGTGAGCGCCACAACGCTGCTTGAAGACACTCCGCGACCAGTCATCCCGTCGAACTGGCAGGCCAATGAGTTGCTGGATGGGATTACTCCGGTGAACGAGCCAGGAAAATTCCAGGGCATTTATCTGCTCGATTCGAATCCTGCGACCGCGATCTCGATCGACGACACCGCCTATTACGTACGCTACGAAACCGACATCAACGGCAGCGGACACTGGGCTGTCATTGATCCCGAGCATCCTCACGGCTTTACTCGCTCGATCCCGGTACGCCTGAACCCTCAGGGCGAATGGGAAACCATACCCCGCGCCGGCCTCAGTGGCGGTGGCAAGCCTGCGGTAACGGCCGGACCGAGCAGCCGCAGACCGGTGCTCGCCCTGCCCGCCTCGCAATACGACATGCCGGCGCCGCTTAAAACGGAGTTGGAGGAAGGCGCGGACGGCCTGAATGACGAAGCATTGCGTGATTTCTATGACAGCCTGAACGAGTTCGATGCCTACCGCGACTTCAAGGGCATCCGTAAACGCCTGTACCGCGACGCCCGGGATTTTTTCAGCACCTTGCGCCTGCCCGAACGCCCTCCCGTCCCCACCCTGGCAGCCGACGCGACCGCCGAGGAGATCATCGAGAAAATCCTCGAACATGCCCGGGGCTTGGTGATCGGTGAAAGCCACACCGCCGTTGGCAGCAAGCAATGGCTGATCGAGAACATGTCGTTGCTGGCCAGCAAACAGGTGAAGAGCCTGTACATGGAGCATTTGCTGACGGACTTCCATCAAGCCGCACTGGACGAGTTCTTCCAGACCGGCAACCTGCCGAAAAAACTCGAGGCGTATCTCAAGGCGCTCGACGTCGGCAACATGACCGATCCGCTGCAGCGCTACACGTTTCTGGAACTGGTCAGGGAAGCCAGAAAACAGGGAATCCACGTGCAAGCCATCGACTGCATGGCAAGTTATCGCCTCAATGGCATGGACATTCCGTCCGGCGATGAGGCGGCGCGGCAGAAAATGATGAATTACTTTGCCCGCCTGGTGATCCGCGCCGACCAGGCTGCGCGGGGCGCACACAAATGGGTGGCGCTGATGGGCAATTCCCACTCCAACAGTTTCGAAGGCGTGGCCGGCGTCAGCGAACTGGAAGAGGCGATCGGCATTCGCGTCGAGGATGTCCCCGAAGGGACTGCACGGGGCATCGAAGTCGACCCGGGGAAAATCCTGCCGTTGGGCGGTACCGAGCATGATCGCTCGGCACTGGTCAGGGGCGACCTGCGCCTGCAGATGGAAACGCCCTGGACCGCGCACACCATGACGGAATTCGAAACCCTGTTGC
Source organism: Pseudomonas sp. MWU16-30322 (assembly GCF_020515535.1). Lineage (NCBI taxonomy): Bacteria > Pseudomonadati > Pseudomonadota > Gammaproteobacteria > Pseudomonadales > Pseudomonadaceae > Pseudomonas > Pseudomonas sp. MWU16-30322. The sequence continues at coordinate 215,819 of NZ_JAIWYL010000010.1, read as the reverse complement.
CGCGCTACGGCATGTACTCCCTGAAGCAGCAACCCAACATGACCTTCATCGTCCATCGCAGCCGCACGCAACAGCTGGTGCGGACCATCATCGAGACCGACGGCAAGCGCTTCTACATCGAACGCCCCGGCTGGCCTTCGGTGAGCGGTAAACGCTACCCGAGCATGAAAGCGCTGCTGCAGGCACTGGATGACATGGGCATGCAACTGGGCGGCTGGTCAAAACCGCTGTAACGCAAAAACGCAAAAAGCCGTGTGAAACGCATTTCACACGGCTTTTCGGTTGCAGCGATCAAGCCTCTAAGGCTTGCGCGGGATCAATTCGGTTGGCTCGACTGGTCGCAGTTACCAGTCGTTGAACCGTGCAGAATCAATCAACGTGCAACGCTGTAGTTTTGGACAACATCGTTTTCAAAATAGATGGTCAAAACAATGCCTTGGCGCGTGGTTTTGCCACTGGTCACGCTGCCCACCTCATTTAATGTTCCCTGCGCATTGGAGACATGGGACGAAACCTGTGCAATTTGGCCACCTGTCTCGGGCGATACGAATCTGTGGGCGAGATTCATATACTTCTCGACCCCTTCCTCGCTCTTCACATAAGTCCAGTTAGTTATAGTGTCCGAGTCTGCCGCCTCCTGCATGGGAGGGCCAAATAACTGGGATATCTGGCTCTTGGTGGTCTTGCCACGAATGATGGTGGTCTTTAGATAAGCTTCGTCATATTTCTTCGCACCTACACCATTGGGATTCAACGATCCCATTAAATCGTTTGAGTTTGCGCAGCCGATTAAAAGTCCCGCCATCAGACACAGCGCAATTCCGTTTCTAAACGCTTTTCCATGTGTTGGCGACATACGCTTACCTGCATGTATTTCACGAATTATGGAGATGACGAGCAACGGAGCTCGACGCGATGTTGTTGATCAACACGCATGACTTTGTTATCCGTCAAGACAGTAGCTGTACTTCAGTCAATAGAAGACGCTTCCAGATTAGGGAGCGAAGATCGACTTAGCTATAGGGCAAGTGTGCTATTGCCGGATGGCCATGATTGCCAAAAACGCCAATATCCGCCTGGATGATAGACAAGCGACTTGTCGTTCATCCCCCCTTCATATCGTGAATCAGCTTGTTACCGTTGAGAGAAGCAACGACCTGACAAAAAGCGAAAACCTTACGTAGAATGTCTCCGTGGCTATGGAACACCTTCCTTCTAACCCCCTATGAACTAGGGGTTCCGCTCTCCACACCGCGCCTGCTTCTAGCAGGCGTTTTCATATCAGTTGCAGGCATGATGCTGCGGCTCGCTCACGACGACGACCCAAGGAGAAAATCAAGCATGAATCAGGAGCTATTCCTGCGTCGCCGTAGCAAAGTTCACGTACCGGTGGGTACTGGCGGTGCAACCCGCGCTCAGGTCGCGTCGGCTATCCGGGAGGTCGCGGCGTTCCGGTGTGTACTATCAGAAACGCTGATAGAGCAGATCGGCATGTTGTCACCGACAGAGCTCAAGCACTGGTTGTATGGCATTGTTGAAATCCTTCGGCGGAGGAGTGGCGCGCATGTGCATCATCGGCCGTTCTATCCTGACTTTCCAGATCAGGTTCTGAGGGCCACAGAGGCGGAGTTGTATCTTAACGCGGTCATACATTACCTCACGCTTAGGCGCCTACCACCGACTGAAGAATCTCGACCTCCACTGCTTGAAGGCAACTTCATACACTGGGTTATTGAGCCGGGAAGCGTCCATGAGTTCGAGTCACTGCTCGAGCCGCTGGTTTCATCACGCACTTCACTTTCCGAAGAGGAAACGGCTGATGTTGTCTGGTTCGTCAGGGAGTACAAAAGTGATGTTTTCCGTCTGCTGCCCGAGGCCATCCCTTTCCGGGAGATACGTGCACAGGTTGGCGGCGCACTTATCCTGCATGTAGCCGGTGACGCACGGGTGGACGCATTCCTGGAGCGCAACGTCGAAACGGCGACGGATGTGCTGCGACTCGCGGTCGCCCTGAGTGGAGGTGACGTGTCACTTGCGACAGCTACGACACGTTTCAAAGCGATGAAGCGCTCGATGCGCCGTCTGTTATTACGCCTGCTCGACTCAATACCCAATGCTACAGAAGATGTGATGCGCCACGCCGAGCGCTGGAAGCGTCTGGCTGAAGTGCTGCATCCGGGCGACTACGCCGATAAGTACCCACGAGCACTCGACGCGATCACGGCAGCGCGCCGCGACGAAGCGCCAGCCACCTTTGGTTCACGTGTCGAAACACTGCTGGCCCAGCGCGACATCGCCACGCTCACGCCCTTACTACAGAGCCGTCCCGGTGAATTCGCACGACGGCTGGACGTGAGCCTGCGGCGCGCGACGAACCCCGAGTCGGTTCTCGACGCATTCGAGGCTGTTGCAACACAAGTGTCCTCACCTGTCCTGCTGCAATTGCTCGCCCAGGTACGCGCTCCACGCCCCCTGTCCCTGCGCGCCTTCACCCCAAAAGGCGCATTCGCCAAGGTCTATGGCATCAAGGATCACCGCGAACCTCTCACCGCCGAAGTGTTGGCTCGCGCAGCCCGAATCTGCGAAAACGCGCTTGTAACGCGTTTTGCATCGCTGCCGCCACTCGGTCGTTGTTTCATCGATCCCGCATTACGCGAATACAAGGTGCCGCTGGCGCAGCGTGCATCGTCGAAATCGCTACGTACGCTGGTGCGAGGCAGTCGGTTGCCTATGCCTGATGCACGCTTCATTCGCCTGTTCTTGTGGTGGAAGAATGGCACCGGGCGCACGGATATTGACTTGTCCGCCGCTTTTTTCGACGCCGACTTCGTATTCAAGCAAACGGTCGCGTACTACAACCTGAAGGATTTCGGCGGTTGCCACAGCGGCGACATCACCGACGCGCCCGACGGCGCGTCGGAGTTCATCGACCTCGATGTAGATGCCCTCGTCGACAGAGGTATTCGCTACGTCGTCACGTCCATCAACTCATACACCACACAACCGTACTGCGATCTTCCAGAATGCTTCGCTGGCTGGATGGCCCGCACCGATACGGCATCGGGTGAAGTATTCGAGCCGCGAACCGTGTTCGACCGTGTCGATATCGCATCCGACACAATTATCTGTCTGCCCTTCGTGATGGATTTACAGGAACGACGCACGATTTGGGCCGATCTGGGACTTACTTCATCGCCGCGGTGGAACAACGTCGGGAACAATCTCAGTGGGGTATCGTTGATGCTGCGGGCCTTGGTTCATACGCCACGGCCGGATTTGGCAACGCTGTTCGACTTGCATGTACGAGCACGAGGGGAACGAGTTGCTTCGCCGGAGCAAGCAAATGCAGTGTTTGCGCCTGAGCAAGGGATAACACCGTTCGATACAGATTTGATTCGATCACAGTTTCTCTGATACGTATGCCAGCCTTAGCGATCGATTGAGAACTACGCCCCTTGCTCCAGTGCTCCCACCAAAAATGCCAGCAAGTCTCACTGAGTGGCCGTTCGCTCCGAAGCACTAATAGAACCCCAAAAAAAACGCCTGATGCATAAGCACCAGGCGTTTTTTGTTTCAACCGATCCGCCCTGAGGCCGAGGGCATTATTCCCACTCAATGGTCGCTGGCGGCTTGCTCGACACGTCGTAGGTGACGCGGGAGATGCCTTCGATTTCATTGATGATGCGGCCGGAAACGGTTTCCAGCAGTTCGTAAGGCAGGTGAGCCCAACGTGCGGTCATGAAGTCGATGGTTTCTACGGCACGCAGGGCCACGACCCACGCGTAACGACGGCCATCGCCGACCACGCCAACCGATTTCACTGGCTGGAACACTACGAAGGCCTGGCTGACCTTGTGGTACCAGTCGGCTTTGCGCAGTTCTTCGATGAAGATGTGGTCGGCACGACGCAGCAGGTCGGCGTATTCCTTCTTCACTTCGCCGAGGATGCGTACGCCCAGACCCGGGCCCGGGAACGGGTGACGGTAGACCATGTCGTACGGCAGGCCCAGCTCCAGACCCAGACGACGGACTTCGTCCTTGAACAGTTCGCGCAGTGGCTCGACCAGTTTCAGGTTCATCTCTTCCGGCAGGCCGCCCACGTTGTGGTGCGACTTGATCACGTGCGCCTTGCCGCTTTTCGCGCCAGCCGACTCGATCACGTCCGGGTAAATGGTGCCCTGCGCCAGGTACTTGATGTTGTCCAGCTTGCAGGATTCGGCATCGAACACGTCGATGAAGGTACGGCCGATGATCTTGCGCTTCTTCTCCGGGTCGGCTTCGCCGGCCAGGTTGTTGAGGAACTGCTCTTCAGCATTGGCGCGGATCACCTTGACGCCCATGTTCTCGGCGAACATGGCCATCACTTGCTCGCCTTCGTGCAGACGCAGCAGACCGTTGTCGACGAAGACGCAGGTCAGCTGGTCGCCGATGGCCTTGTGCAGCAGCGCCGCAACCACCGAGGAGTCAACGCCGCCGGACAGACCCAGCAGCACGTTGTCGGTGCCGACTTGTGCGCGGATGTTGGCGATGGCGTCTTCAGCGATCTTCGACGGGGTCCACAGGGCTTCACAGCCGCAGATGTCCAGCACGAAGCGCGACAGGATGCGACCGCCCTGCTTGGTGTGGGTCACTTCCGGGTGGAACTGCACGCCGTAGTAAGCGCGTTCGTCGTTGAACATGCCGGCGATCGGGCAGCTTGGGGTGCTGGCGAGTATGTGGAAGTCTTCCGGCATCTTGGTGACCTTGTCACCGTGGCTCATCCACACGTCGAGACCGAACAGGCCGTCGGCGTCGATGTGGTCTTCGATGCCGTCGAGCAGGCGGCTCTTGCCGACCACGTCAACGCGGGCGTAACCGAACTCACGCAGCTCGGAACCTTCAACCTTGCCGCCAAGCTGCTCGGCCATGGTCTGCATGCCGTAGCAGATACCGAAAACCGGCACGCCCAGGTCAAACACCGCTTGCGGGCAGCGCGGGCTGTTGGCTTCGTGTACGGATTCGGGGCCGCCGGCGAGAATGACGCCTTTAGGCGCGAATTCGCGGATCGCCTCTTCGTCCATGTCGAACGGGTGCAGCTCGCAGTACACACCGATCTCGCGCACGCGGCGGGCAATCAGTTGGGTGTATTGCGAACCGAAGTCGAGGATCAGGATGCGGTGAGCGTGAATGTCGAGGGCCATGATTCAGTCTCGTCTAAGTAATTCAGAAACAGTCGTGATTCAGAAACAACTCGGGGCTGAATAAAACAGCCCCGGTTGCTTAACGATTTGCTTGAAGCATCAACCTACGCGGTAGTTTGGCGCTTCCTTGGTGATCTGCACGTCGTGAACGTGGGATTCGGCCATACCGGCACCGGTGATCCGCACGAACTCAGGCTTGGTACGCATTTCTTCGATGTCGGCGCTGCCGGTGTAACCCATCGAGGAACGCAGACCGCCCATCAACTGGTGGATGATCGCGGTCAGGGTGCCTTTGTACGGCACACGGCCTTCGATCCCTTCCGGAACCAGTTTCTCGGCGCCTGCCGAGGAGTCCTGGAAGTAACGGTCGGAGGAACCTTGAGCCTGGGACATGGCGCCCAGCGAACCCATGCCGCGATACGCCTTGTACGAACGGCCCTGGAACAGTTCGATCTCGCCCGGCGCTTCTTCAGTACCGGCGAACATCGAGCCCATCATCACGCAGGATGCACCGGCCACGATGGCCTTGGACAGGTCACCGGAGAACCGGATGCCGCCGTCGGCGATCAACGGCACGCCAGTGCCTTCAAGGGCAGCGGCGACGTTGGCGATGGCACTGATTTGCGGCACGCCGACACCAGCGACGATACGGGTGGTGCAGATCGAGCCAGGGCCGATACCGACCTTGACTGCGTCGGCGCCAGCTTCGGCCAGAGCCTTGGCGGCAGCGCCGGTGGCGATGTTGCCGCCGATCACCTGCACTTCAGGGAAATTCTCTTTGACCCAGCGAACGCGGTCGATCACGCCTTTGGAGTGACCGTGTGCGGTGTCGACCACCACCACGTCCACACCGGCGTTGACCAGCGCAGCAACGCGGTCACCGGTGTCTTTACCGGTGCCGACAGCTGCGCCAACGCGCAGACGACCTTGATCGTCCTTGCTGGCCAGCGGGTAGGCTTTGGCTTTTTCGATGTCTTTGACGGTCATCATGCCTTTGAGGGCAAACTTGTCATCGACGATCAGAACTTTTTCCAGACGGTGCTTGTGCAGCAGCTCGCGGACTTCGTTCTTGTTGGCGCCTTCACGGACGGTGACCAGACGCTCTTTAGGCGTCATCACTTCACGTACGGTGGCTTCCAGACGAGTTTCGAAGCGTACGTCACGGGAAGTGACGATGCCGACCAGGTCGCCATCGTGCAGTACCGGAACGCCGGAGATGTTGTGCATGCGGGTCAGTTCGAACAGGTCACGTACCGTGGCATCAGCCTCGATGGTGATCGGATCCTTGACGACGCCGGCTTCGAACTTCTTGACCTTACGCACTTCGGCAGCTTGCTGCTCGATGGTCATGTTCTTGTGGATGATACCGATACCACCTTCCTGAGCCATGGCGATTGCCAGACGGGCTTCAGTGACGGTGTCCATGGCGGCAGAAACCAGAGGAATATTCAGCTCGATGCCACGGGTAAGGCGGGTCTTGAGACTGACTTCGTTAGGAAGCACCTCGGAATAACCGGGCACTAGGAGAATGTCGTCGAATGTCAGAGCTTCTTGGCTGATACGCAGCATCGCGGGGGCTCCCGAGCGGGAAAATGGAAGCGCGCCATTATAGTCAGACACCCCCTGCTGTTCAATGTAAAACTCAGCTTAATATCAATGTTGCTGATATACGGAGACCCCCGCCGCTACAGCTCCACCTTGACCCAAGAGACAGATTGATCGAGCCAATCGGCGAACTCATCGATAAAGCTCTGCTTGAACCCGGCTTCCAGCCAGTTGTTGAAGATGAAACCCAGGTTGGAAAACGCACATTCCTGCAAGAACAGAAAGCCGTTGATATCGTCTTCATGCCCGCATTCCGGGCAGGTGAAGTTATCGGTGCGCCCGGGCATCCAGTCTTCCAGACTCTCGAACAGCGCTTCGCCGACTTCGCGGCGGCACTCGGCGCACCCGGCTTCTTCGAGAAAACCCTTGGCCGGGGTGTAGATGCAGCGCTTGACGATGATCTCCAGGCCATTGATCGGTTCACCGAAAGGCAGTGCCTCGGGATGCAGTACCACCGCACGCGCGCCGTCGGCAATCGCATGGGCCATGCGGTTGCCGGTGCGGCCGCAGGTAGTCAGCTGTTCTTCGATGATGTTCTTGCGCACCAGCCAGCGCACGATCGCCCGGGCCCGGGGTTCGTGGACCGGCAGGGTGGAGATTTTCGGGACGATGATGCTTTGCGAATTCATGGTGCAAGCCTGCTGCAGATACCGAGATTTACCCCTGTAGGAGTGAGCCTGCTCGCGATAGCGGTGGGTCAGACACATCAAGATCAACTGATACACCGCTATCGCGAGCAGGCTCACTCCTACAAAGGAATTGCGGCCGGCAGCTTAATCCCTGACGAAATCCGGTCAAGTGCTCACGCCATACTAATAATGTAGCGCCCGATCAACGCAATCCCGCTGGCCAGCACCAGCCAGGTCACCAGCCGCACGAACGCCTCGCGCGACAGACGCATGGTCAACCGCCGCCCGATCCACAACCCCAGCGCCATGGCCGGCAACAGACACAGCGCCAGCATCAACAAGGGTAGCTCGGCATACACCCCGGCGATGGCGAACAGGCTCAAACGCACCACCGTGCTGCAACTGATCAGCGCACTTTGCGTGGCCCGCGCCGCATCTTTCGGCAAACGGCTGTTGAGATAGATCGCATATAAGAAGCCGCCACTGCCAAACAGCGCGCCAAACAGCCCGCCCACGGTGCCCATCGGCAGCGCCCATGCGGCGGACAGCTGCGTCGGCCGGGCTTTGACCCACAGGCTGTAAATCGCGTAAGCACTGATGAACAGCCCCATCAACAGCAGCAACAGATCGGATTTGAGGTTAAGCAGGAAAATCACCCCCAACGTGCATCCCACCGCCATGCACGGCAACAGCCGCAACAACTCGGGTTTCGCCACGTCCCGGCGCGAAGGCAGCAGATTGCCGAACGCCGCGACGAAATCCAGCAGCACCAGCAGCGGCACGATTTTCGACAACGGCATGAACAGAATCAGAATCGGCCCCGCGACCAGTGCGGTACCGAACCCGGCAATCCCGAAGACGATATAGGCCAGCGCAATCCCCAGCCCGATCACCGCCCAGCCGCCCGCGCCCCACGTCCACTCGCTCAACAACCCCGCCACGCTCATCGGTCCGCTTCCTTTATAAGCCTGTGATGACTTTAGCCAGCGCCAAGCCTTGCGACTAATATGATCAAAGTCGCCCACCCATCTCGAAAAGGCATACCTGGTGCTTTCAACCCGTCAACTGCGCTATTTCGTGGAAATCGCCGAATGCGGCAGCTTCAGCGCCGCGGCTGAACGCTTGTTCATCGCGCAGTCGGCGCTGAGCCGGCAGATCAAGGACATGGAAGCGCGCCTGCAAACCCCGCTGTTCGAACGCACTGCACGCCAGCCCCGGCTCACGGCGGCAGGTGAGGCGTTTTTGCCGCGAGCCAGAAACCTGCTCAATGAACTGAGCAAAGCCAGCGCGATGGCCACCGAAGTCGGTAACGGGCAATCGGGTACTGTGCGTCTGAGTCATTCCAGCACCGTGTCGATCAGCGGGCATCTACTACATCGGATCAGCACTTATCTCGATCAGCAGCACGGCGTGTCGCTGGACATCGACAAACTGTCCTCCGAGGCGCAGCTTGAGGAACTCGCCGAAGGACGTCTCGACATTGGTCTGTTGCGCCTGCCGGTGTTGCGTCAGCGTGAGGGCATTCAGGTTGTGCATCTGTTCACCGAGCGCCTGCTGTTGGCGGTGCCGAGCGATCATCCGCTGGCCGATTCATCCGCTGTCGAACTGGCGCAACTGAAGGACGAAGCGTTCATCTCGATCCCGCATCCGCAGCGCGGTGGACTCAGTTATTTGTGCGCAGACCTGTGCATGCGTCAGGGCTTTTTCCCCAAAGCCGCGCGGGTGATGTCGCGCAAGACCACGCAGTTGCAACTGATCCAGGCTGGATTCGGGATTGCCCTGCTGCCCGAGTCGATGCAGGACATCGCGCCCAGCGGCGTACGATTTCTACCGCTGAGTGATGCCGATTGCCAAAGCACCGTCGCCCTCGCCTACCGGCAAAACCCCACGCCACTGGTGCAACACTTCATCCAGACCTTCACAAATCCACCCTGTGGGAGCGGGCTTGCTCGCGAAGGCGGCGTGTCAGTCGAAACTTGATTTGCCTGCCACACCGCTTTCGCGAGCAAGCCCGCTCCCACAATTGGTTTTGTGTTGGGTCATGGTGATCGGTAGGCGAATGCCTTTAAACTGCGCCCCATGATTAAAGATCCCTTTGCAAGACTTGGCCTGGAACGTGAAGTCCTGACCGTCAGCCAGCTCAACGGCCGCGCGCGGGTGTTGCTCGAAGACGTGTTCAGCAACATCTGGGTCGAAGGCGAAATCTCCAACCTCGCCCGTCCGGCGTCCGGCCACGTGTATTTCACCCTCAAGGACAGCGGTGCGCAGGTGCGTTGCGCGCTGTTCCGCAATAATGCGGCACGGGTGCGTCAGGCGCTGAAGGACGGCTTGGCCGTGAAAGTGCGCGGCAAGGTCTCGCTGTTCGAAGGGCGCGGCGACTATCAGCTGATTCTCGACACCGTGGAGCCGGCCGGTGACGGCGCGCTGCGCCTGGCCTTCGATGCGCTGAAAGAAAAACTCAGCGCCGAAGGCCTGTTCAGCGCCGAACGCAAAGTGCCGCTGCCGGCGCATCCGCAACGCATCGGCATCATCAGTTCGCCGACCGGCGCGGTGATTCGCGACATCATCAGCGTGTTCCGCCGCCGGGCGCCGCAGGTGCAACTGACGCTGATTCCGACCGCTGTGCAGGGGCGCGAAGCCACTGCGCAAATCGTCCGCGCGCTGAAACTGGCCGACGCCCGTGGTTTCGACGCGCTGATCCTCGCCCGTGGCGGTGGTTCGCTGGAAGACCTCTGGTGCTTCAACGAAGAAGCCGTGGCCCGCGCGGTCGATGCCTGCGTGACGCCGATCGTCAGCGCGGTCGGGCACGAAACCGACGTGTCGATCAGTGATTTCGTGGCTGACGTGCGCGCCCCAACGCCCTCCGCTGCCGCCGAATTGCTGGCCCCGGATTCGAGTCACCTGATCCGTCAGGTCGAAAGCCTGCACCGACGTCTGGTGATGCGCATGCGCGACCGTTTGATGCGCGATCGCCTGCGCCTCGAAGGCATGGCCCGCCGTCTGCGTCACCCCGGCGAACGCCTGCGTCAGCAAGCGCAACGCCTGGATGACCTGGACATGCGCCTGCGCCGGGCGTTCGAACGCCAGCTCAATACCCGCCGCGAACGCCTGATCCGTCTGGAAACCCGCCTCGCCGGGCAACACCCGGGACGCCAACTGGCGATGCTGCGCCAGCGCCTCGACAGCCTCGCCGAACGCCTGCCGCGAGCCATGCGCGAAGGCCTGAAAAGCCGTCGCCTGCAACTGCACAGCCAGATGCAGACGCTGCATGTGGTCAGTCCGCTGGCGACGCTTGGCCGCGGTTACAGCATTCTGCTGGATGAACGCGGCCAGGCGATCCGCAACGCCGCGCAGACCCACAACGGGCAGCGCCTGAAGGCCAAACTTGGCGAAGGCGAACTGCAAGTGCGCGTCGAGGACAACCACCTGACGCCCGTCACCCTCTCTTTACTGGACTGATCCATGCCGCGTTTTTTCGCTCCGTTATTGTTGCTGTGCCTGACCACCTTCAATGCCCACGCCGACAGCTACATCACCCGTCTGCTGAACAAACCGGTGCCGGGCGGCGTGGCCGTGGTTGATCTGGGCAGCGCCACTCAGGCACCTAAAGCCACCTATCAGGGCAAACCGGTGCTGGTGGTGAAAGAACAGAACAACTGGCTGGCGATTGTCGGTGTGCCGCTGACGGTCAAACCCGGCAGTCAGCAGATCAGCAGCGGCGGACGTAATCTGCCGTTCACCGTCGGCAACAAGAAATACCCGGAACAGCACATCACCCTGAAGAACACTCAGCAGGTCAATCCGAACCCGGCCAACCTCAAACGCATCGAGGGCGAACTGGCCGAGCAGATCAAGGCTTACCGCAGCTTCAGCCCGAACACCCCGAGCAACCTGCTGCTGGACAAACCGGTCAACGGGCCGCTGTCGAGCAAGTTCGGTGTGCGCCGCTTCTTCAATGGCGAAGAGCGCAACCCACACGCCGGCCTCGACTTTGCGGTGCCGGCCGGTACGCCGATCAAGACCCCGGCGGCAGGCAAAGTGATTCTCACCGGCAACTACTTCTTCAACGGCAACACGGTGTTTGTCGATCACGGCCAGGGCTTTATCAGCATGTTCTGCCACATGTCGAAAATCGACGTGAAGGTCGGCGATCAACTGGCCCGTGGCGCAGTGGTGGGCAAGGTCGGCTCGACCGGCCGGGCGACCGGGCCGCACATGCACTGGAACATCAGCCTGAACGATGCGCGGGTGGATCCGGCGATTTTCATTGGTGCATTTCAGCCGTAATTCTTGATTGAGGCTACCGGCCCCTTCGGGAGCAAGCCCCCTCCCACATTGGATTTGTGTGGTGAACACGATCAACTGTGGGAGCGGGCTTGCTCGCGAAGGCGGCCCATCCCACACCGTAAACCCTGCTGACACCCCACCCGCTTCAATTGCGCCCCAATCAACCCCCGCGCAAACATCAACACGATCATTCGCCTGAAGCACAATAAAATCGCGCTAATCCCCGCTTTTCGAGTATTCCTCTCAATTTTTTTCGACTGCTTGCCATCCTCTCACCTCGCGGTTAGGGTTGAAGACATGAAAACCTCTCACACCCTTATTCAGCTTCGCCAGCACCGTAGTCTGTGCCTCGTCAGCGCACGACTGCCGGGCTGAATCGCTGCGCCTCGTCCCAAGCTGTTCCCCGAACATTCGTTCCACCGGCAGGCCGCCTCTTTTCGGCCCAGACAATAAGGATTTTCCCGATGAGCATGCTCAAAGACCCGTCTTCGAAATACCGCGCGTTCCCCGTCATCAATCTGCCGGATCGCACCTGGCCGTCGAAAACCATCGACGCCGCGCCGATCTGGTGCAGCTCCGACCTGCGTGACGGCAACCAGTCGCTGATCGAGCCGATGGACGCGGTGAAGAAGCTGCGCTTCTGGAAAACCCTCGTGCAAGTCGGCGTGAAGGAAATCGAAGCCTCGTTCCCGGCCGCTTCGCAAACCGACTTCGACTTCGTGCGTACCCTGATCGAAGAAGGCCACATCCCGGACGACACCACCATTCAGGTGCTGACCCAGGGCCGTGAAGACTTGATCGAGCGCACTTTCGAATCCCTGCGCGGGGCGAAGAAAGCCATCGTTCACCTGTACAACGCCACCTCGCCTTCCTTCCGTCGCATTGTCTTCAACCAGGACAAGGACGGCATCAAGGCCATCGCGGTCAATGCGGCGAAGCTGTTCGTCAAGTACGCGGCGATGCAGCCGGACACCGAGTGGACTTTCGAATACTCCCCGGAAACCTTCAGCGCCACCGAGCTGGAGTTTGCCAAGGAAGTCTGCGACGCAGTGATCGAGGTCTGGAACCCGACGCCTGAGCACAAGATGATCCTCAACCTGCCGGCCACCGTCGAATGCGCAACGCCGAACGTCTACGCCGACCAGATCGAATGGTTCGGCCGCAACATCAACCGTCGTGACAGCGTGATCATCAGCCTGCACACCCACAACGACCGTGGCACCGGCGTCGCCGCCACCGAGCTGGGCCTGATGGCTGGCGCGGATCGCGTCGAAGGCTGCCTGTTCGGCAACGGCGAGCGTACCGGTAACGTTGACCTCGTCACTGTGGCCCTGAACATGTACACCCAGGGCGTCGACCCTGAGCTGGACTTCTCCGACATCGACGGCGTGCGCAAGGTCGTCGAAGAGTGCAACCAGATCCAGGTGCACCCGCGTCACCCGTACGTCGGCGACCTGGTACACACCGCATTCTCCGGCTCGCACCAGGACGCAATCCGCAAGGGCTTCGCCCAGCAGAAACCGGATACCCTGTGGGAAGTGCCGTACCTGCCGATCGACCCGGCCGACATCGGCCGCAGCTACGAGGCGGTGATTCGTGTGAACAGCCAGTCGGGCAAGGGCGGTATCGCCTACTTGCTGGAGCAGGAATACGGCATCAGCCTGCCGCGTCGCATGCAGATCGAGTTCAGCCAGGTCGTGCAGCGTGAGACCGATCGCCTCGGCCTGGAAATGACCGCCAAGCAGATTCACTCGCTGTTGATCAGCGAATACCTGCAAGCCAATACCCCGTACGCGCTGGTCAGCCATCGCCTGCAGGAAGAAAACGGCAACAGTGCCGTCGAAGTTGAAGTGGCGAGCCAGGGTCAGGGCGAAACCAACCTGCACTGGCGCGGCAAGGGCAACGGCGCGCTGGAAGCCCTGGTGGCCGGTCTGCCGATTCCGGTGGAAATCATGGACTACAACGAACATGCGATCGGCGCGGGCACCAACGCCAAGGCAGCGGCCTACATCGAACTGCGTGTGAACGGTGAGCGTGCGGTGCACGGCGTGGGTATCGATGAAAACATCACCACCGCCAGCTTCAAGGCGCTGTTCAGTGCGCTGAACCGCTCCCTGAGCCAGCCGGAAGCGAAAGCGGCCTAAGCCTTCGCTGACATGCAAAAAGGCCCCGGAGTGTGAACTCCGGGGCCTTTTTTATGCCTGCTGGTTTTGTGTTGCCTGATCGGGCCTCTTCGCGAGCAAGCCCGCTCCCACAGGGTATTGCGTTCTACCTGTGGGAGCGGGCTTGCTCGCGAAAGCGGTCGCGAATATCAAGTGAGTTCGAAGGTATCCGCGTCCAGATTGGCCGGGAAGCGCTCGCGATACGCCGCCAGTGGCGCGGCTTCCAGCACGACCTTGAACACGCCGTCCGCCTCCCCCGCCGCCAGCAACGTTTCACCCTGAAAATCCAGCACCTGACTGTCGCCGGTATAGGCGAAGCCCTTGCCGTCGGTGCCAATACGATTCACTGCCGCCACATAGCACAGGTTTTCAATCGCCCGCGCCGGCAACAAGCGGTTCCAGTGCAGACGCCGTGCGCCCGGCCAGTTGGCGGTGTACAGCAGCAGATCGGTGTCGTGCGCGTCGCGACTCCACACCGGGAACCGCAGGTCGTAGCAAATCAGCGGCCGGATGCGCCAACCCTTGAGTTCGAACTGCACCTGACGCTCGCCGGGCGTGTAGTGATGGTGTTCGCCCGCCATGCGAAACAGGTGGCGCTTGTCGTAATGCCAGACTTCGCCGTCCGGGCGCGCCCACAGCAGGCGGTTGCGATGGCTACCGTCCGCCGCCTGAATGATCACGCTGCCGGTGATCACCGCATTGAGCTTCGCGGCCTGCGCCTTCATCCATTTGCTGGTCGGGCCATGCTCGGCTTCGGCGAGGGTTTCCGATTCCATGGAGAAGCCGGTGGTGAACATCTCCGGCAGGATGATCAGGTCTGCGCCGCGGGCCTGCTCCAGCAGCACGTCGAAGTGCTCAAGGTTGGCCTGACGGTCGTGCCAGGCCAGGCTGGTCTGGATCAGCGCCAGGTGAAGATCGGGCAATGCACTCAGATCACGCATAGTTTTGCCGCTGCCTCGCGCAGCGTCTCCTCGCGTTTGGCGAAGCACAGGCGCACCAGGCGCTGGCCTTCGGGTGGTTTCTGGTAGAACACCGACACCGGAATGCTCGCCACGCCGTGTTCGCGGGTCATCCAGATCGCCATGTCGACGTCGTTCAGGTCAGGGCGAATCTGCGAGTAGTCGACCAACTGGAAATACGTACCGGTGACGCGGGTGAAGGTAAAGCGCGACGGCGCCAGCAAATCGCAGAACAGGTCGCGCTTGGCCTGATAGAAACCCGGCAGCTCTTCAACGTGCTCCGGGTGTTCGGCCATGTAATCGGCCAGGGCGTACTGCAGCGGCGTGACCCCGCAGAAACTGACGTACTGGTGCACCTTGCGCAGCTCGGCGGTCAGCGCCGGTGGCGCCACCACGTAGCCGGTTTTCCAGCCGGTGACGTGATAGGTCTTGCCGAATGAGCTGACCACGAAGGCGCGCTGATACAGCTCTTCGTGGGCCAGCACGCTGACATGCGGCACGCCGTCGAACACCAGGTGTTCATAGACTTCGTCGCTGATAAGGTATATGTCCCGACCCCGGATCAACTCCGCCAATTGATCCAGTTCGGCACGGCTGATTAGTGCACCGCTCGGGTTGTGCGGGGTGTTGATGACGATCATTTTCGTGCGCGGGCTGAGGGCCGCGGCGAGTTGCTCGAAATCGATGGAGAAATCGTTCGGGTTCAGTTGCACATGCACGCAGCGGCCGCCCGCCAACTGCGTCGCCGGCTCATAGCTGTCGTAGCACGGGTCGAACACGATGACTTCGTCGCCGCTGTGGATAACCGCCTGAATCGCACAGAAGATCGCCTGAGTCGCGCCTGGGGTCACCGTCACTTCACTGTCGGCATCGACTTTCACGCCATAGCTGCGCGCGATCTTCGCCGCGATCTGCTCGCGCAGCGCCGGCAGACCGGTCATCGGTGAATACTGGTTATGGCCGCTGGCGATATGCCGACCGACCGCGTCACGCAGGGATTGCGGGCCGTCGAAATCAGGAAAACCCTGGGACAGGTTGATCGCTCCGGTCTGCGCCGCGAGCTGAGACATCTGCGTGAAAATAGTGATGCCGACATTCGGCAGCTTACTGGTGATCATCGAGGGGTTCCCTGCTCTACACCCGGCTCTGACGGCGGCGCGGGAGAGCCCGAGAATAGCCCATCCGGCGCCCATAAAAAAAGGGCGCCCAACCGGGCACCCTTCTTTATCGCCGAACCCTGCAGGAGCTGCCGCAGGCTGCGATCTTTTGATCCTGCCTTCAAAGCAAAGTCAAAAGATCGCAGGCTTCGCCAGCTCCTACAGAAGCGGTTGAGCATTCCCACGCAATTGTGGGAACAATCAACCTTGATCACTTCTTGTCGCGGCGCTTCTTGCTGGCTTTCTTGTTGTGCGACATCAAGCGACGCTTCTTGTTGACCTGGCGGTCGGTCAGCGTGTTCTTGTTGCCTTCGTACGGGTTCTCGCCGCCCTTGAACTCGATGCGGATCGGCGTACCGACCAGTTTCAGCACACGGCGGTAAGTGTTCTCCAGATAGCGCACATACGACTTCGGCACTTTCTCGATCTGGTTACCGTGAATCACGATGATCGGCGGGTTCGCGCCACCCAGGTGAGCGTAACGCAGCTTGATCCGGCGGCTGTTGACCATCGGCGGCTGGTGCTCGCTGACCGCGTCTTCGAGAATCTGCGTCAGGCGGCTGGTCGGCCAGCGGGTCACCGCCGACTTGAACGAGTTCTGTACCGAGGCGTAGAGGTTGCCCACGCCCGTGCCGTGCAGCGCCGAGATGAAGTGAATATCGGCGAAGTCGACGAAGAACAGACGACGTTGCAGCTCGACCTTCACATAGTCGCGCTCGCTCGGGGTCATACCGTCCCATTTGTTGATCGCGATCACCAGCGCACGGCCGGCTTCGAGGGCAAAGCCCAGCAGGTTGAGGTCGTGATCGACCACACCTTCGCGGGCGTCCATCACGAAGATCACCACGTTGGCGTCTTTGATCGCCTGCAGGGTTTTGACCACGGAGAACTTTTCGACTTCTTCATGGATCTTGCCGCGCTTGCGCACACCGGCGGTGTCGATCAGCGTGTACTTCTCGTCGTTACGCTCGAACGGGATGTAGATACTGTCGCGGGTGGTGCCGGGCTGGTCGTAGACGATCACCCGGTCTTCACCGAGCATGCGGTTGACCAGAGTCGACTTGCCGACGTTCGGACGGCCGATGATGGCGATCTTGATCCCGTCTTTTTCGCTCGGGCCAGGAATGCGCTTGGCTTCCTCGCCTTCGGCGACGATCTCTTCCTCTTCGCCTTCCTGCGGCTCGTCTTCGTCACGCGGGAAATCGCTCAGTGCCGCTTCCAGCAGTTGAGTGATACCACGGCCGTGAGCACCGGCGATCGGGATCGCGTGGCCCATGCCCAACGGGGCGAATTCGGCGCGGGCCATTTCCGGGTCGATGTTGTCGACCTTGTTGGCGACCACGTGGGAACGCTTGTTACGCTTGCGCAAGTGTTCGGCGATCATCTGGTCGGCGGCGGTGAAACCGGCCTTGGCATCTACCAGGAACAGCACAACATCCGCTTCTTCAATGGCCAGCAGCGACTGCTCGGCCATTTTTTCGTCCATACCGTGTTCGTCACCGGAGATACCGCCGGTGTCAATCAGAATGTAGGAACGCCCTTGCCACTTGGCCTCACCGTACTGGCGATCACGGGTCAGACCGGACAAGTCGCCGACGATGGCGTCACGAGTCCTGGTCAGGCGGTTGAACAAGGTGGATTTGCCGACGTTCGGTCGGCCCACCAGGGCGATTACGGGAACCATGCGGCTCTCCACTTCGTTATTTCAGAAAATACAAAAGCCGCTGCGAGGCAGCGGCTGGTGCTCGGGGCAACACTGTGGGAGCGGGCTTGCTCGCGAAAGACCGTAGCAGCACCGCGTTTAATCAGGCTGTACGCGTCTTCGTTGACGCCCTTCGCGAGCAAACCCGCTCCCACAAGTGAAGCTGCCTGGGGCGTTAACCCCAAGCATAGTTGTTACTTGATGGTCAGGGCTTCCAGTTTGCCGCTGTTGCCATACACATAGATCGTGTTGCCCACCACCAGCGGACGGGCACGCAGGCCGTCACTGTCGATACGCTCACGACCCACAAAACGACCGTCCACCTGGCTCAACAGGTGCAGGTAACCTTCCAGGTCACCGACGGCTACGTAGCTGGAGAATACTTCCGGCGCCGACAACTGACGGCGAGCCAGCGAGTCGTTGCTCCACAGCGCAGTGGTCGAACGCTCGTCAACGCCTTCAACGGTGCCCGAAGACAGACTCACGTAGACGTTGCCGAAACCTTGAGCGACACCGGCATAGCTCGATGCATCGCGCTGCCAGAGTTGGCGACCGCTCTGCAGATCAAGTGCTGCCACGCGACCCTGGTAGCTGGCAACGTACAGCGTTTCGCCGGACAGCAGCAGGCCGCCGTCGATGTCGACCACGCGCTCCAGTTCCGAACGACCGGTTGGAATCGCGACCCGTTGTTCCCAGACCGGCACACCGTTGGAAATGTCCAGGGCGACCACTTTACCGGTCGACAGGCCAGCCACCGCGAGGCGGTTGGTCACGACCGGTGCGCTGGTGCCGCGCAGGGTCAGTACCGCTGGGGTGCTGTCGTAAATCCAGCGACGGTTGCCGGTGGCGGCATCCAGACCGATCAGACGATCGTCCTGAGTCTGTACCACCACGACGTCACCGTTGTTGGCCGGCGGCGCGAGGACTTCGCTGGAAACCCGGGCGCGCCACTTCTCTTCGCCATTGATGGCGTCGAGCGCAACGATTTCACCCTTGAGGGTACCGATCGTGACCAGACCGTAACCCACGCCAACGGCGCCGGAAACAGGCAGTTCAAGCTCTTTTTTCCACTTCACGTCGCCGTTGTTGCGATCCATGGCCATCACGATGCCGTTCACGTCGGCCGCGTAGATGGTGTCACCGTCGATCGCCGGTACCAACATGTTGTAGGTTTCGCCCTGACCGTCACCGATCGAACGACTCCACTGCTTCTGCAGAACGACTTCTTCTTTGAAGGAGGTCAGTTCGGCCGGTGGCAGTTCTTTTTTGCTGTTGCTGCTGCAACCCGCGGCCAAAATGGCCAGAGCCAGCAATGCTGCATGCTTCCAACGGATCACGTCACGCATCCCCTTTGGCCAGGTCGTCGAGCTTGATTTGAAGGCCACCGACTGCCGCTTCATCCGACAGTGCCGCCTTGGCTTTTTGATACGCGGTGTTCGCTTCGTCAGTACGCCCCAGCTGAACCAGCAAGTCGCCCTTGAGTTCTTCGCGAGTGGCCAGGAACGCCTTGTCAGCATCACCGTCGAGCAGCTTCAGGGCTTCATCGGCCTTGTTCTGCGCACCCAGCACCTGCGCCAGACGCTGACGGGCGATTTCGCCCAGCGCCGGGTTGGCCGGTTTGGCAACGATGGCTTTGAGTTCGGTCGCGGCGTCGTCGAGCTTGCCGCTGTCGACCGCTACTTTCGCCACGAACAGGCTGCCGTACTGCGCGTACGCGGTGCCGCCGAATTCGCTGTTGAGCTTGCCGGCCAGATCCGCAACGCGGGCAGCGTCAGGCTTGCCATCCGGGGTCAGCGTGGTTTCCAGCAATTGTTGATAGAGCACCGAGGCGCCTTGCGACTGGTTGCTCTGATACTTGTGATAAGCCTGCCAGCCGAACACGATGACCAGCGCCAACAGGCCACCGGTGACCAGAGGTTTGCCGTTGCGTGTCCACCAGTCCTTCAAATCCGCCAACTGTTCGTCTTCGGTACTCGACACCCCAATACTCCTTAATCGCTAAATCGGCTGTTTAGACAGCTTCAACCCTGCACGACGCAGGTGGCCAGGTGAGCGGCGAGCGCATCCCAGGCAATGCTTTGTTGTTCGCCCTGGCCACGCAGGGGTTTGAAACCTACCACTTGCTGGGCCATTTCGTCGTCACCGAGGATCAGTGCATACAGTGCACCGCTCTTGTCGGCTTTCTTGAACTGGCTTTTGAAGCTGCCGGCGCCGGCATTGACTTGCAGACGCAGGTTTGGAAGCTGGTCACGTACACGCTCGGCCAGGGCCAGACCGGCCAGTTCGGCCTGCTCACCAAAGGCGCAGAGGTAGACGTCGACCTGACGGGAGATTTCTTCCGGGATCTGCTCCAGGGTTTCGAGCATCAACACCAGACGCTCGATGCCCATGGCGAAACCGACGCCTGCGGTCGGCTTGCCGCCCATCTGCTCGACCAGACCGTCGTAACGACCGCCCGCGCAGACAGTGCCCTGGGCGCCGAGCTTGTCGGTGACCCATTCGAATACGGTTTTGCTGTAGTAATCGAGGCCGCGCACCAGTTTCGGGTTGAGCACGTACGGGATGCCAACCGCGTCCAGACGCGCCTTCAGACCTTCGAAGTGCGCACGGGATTCGTCGTCCAGGTAATCGGCCATCTTCGGCGCATCGACCAGTACGGCTTGAGTGTCGGCATTTTTGGTGTCGAGCACGCGCAGCGGGTTGGTTTTCAGGCGACGCTGGCTGTCTTCGTCGAGCTTGTCGTGGTGCGCCGAGAGGTACTCGACCAGCGCTTCACGATAGCGACCACGGGACTCGCTGGTGCCCAGGCTGTTGAGTTCGAGCTTGACCGCATCACGGATACCCAACTCGCCCCACAGGCGCCAGGTCATGATGATCAGTTCGGCATCGATGTCCGGACCGTCGAGGTTGAACACCTCCAGACCGATCTGGTGGAACTGGCGATAACGACCTTTCTGCGGACGCTCGTGGCGAAACATCGGGCCGATGTACCAGAGTTTCTGCACCTGGCCACCGCCAGTGATGCCGTGCTCGAGCACTGCACGCACGCACGCCGCGGTGCCTTCCGGACGCAGGGTCAGGGAGTCGCCGTTGCGGTCTTCGAAGGTGTACATCTCTTTTTCGACGATGTCGGTCACTTCACCGATCGAGCGCTTGAACAGCTCGGTGAACTCGACGATCGGCATGCGGATCTGCTTGTAACCGTAGTTATCCAGCAGACGCGCGACAGTGCCCTCGAAATAACGCCACAGCGGGGTCTGTTCGGGCAGGATGTCGTTCATGCCACGAATGGCTTGCAGAGACTTGCTCACTATAAATCCTTAAATTCGTTCGGCTTTCAGTCAGGCTCAGCCGCGCGCGATGACCGCTGCGTCAGCTTCGACCTTTTCGGCCGCTTTCTGGCGGATCAGCTTTTCCAGCTCGTCCACCAGATTGTCATTCGTCAGTTTCTGCGACGGCTTGCCGTCGATGTAAATCAGGTTTGGCGTGCCGCCGGTCAAGCCGATATGGGCTTCCTTGGCTTCGCCGGGGCCGTTGACCACGCAACCGATCACCGCGACATCCAGCGGCACCAGCAGGTCTTCAAGGCGCCCTTCCAGCTCGTTCATGGTCTTGACTACATCGAAGTTCTGCCGCGAGCAGCTCGGGCAGGCGATGAAGTTGATGCCACGGGAACGCAGATGCAAAGACTTGAGAATGTCGTACCCGACCTTCACTTCCTCGACCGGATCGGCCGCCAGCGAGATGCGGATAGTATCGCCAATCCCCTCGGCGAGCAGCATACCTAGGCCCACGGCGGATTTCACTGTGCCCGAACGCAAACCACCGGCTTCGGTGATGCCCAAGTGCAGCGGCTGGACGATTTCTTTCGCCAGCAGACGGTAGGCTTCAACGGCCATGAACACGTCGGAGGCTTTCACGCTGACCTTGAAGTCCTGGAAATTCAGGCGTTCGAGGTGCTCGACGTGCCGCAGCGCGGACTCGACCAGCGCAGCCGGGGTCGGCTCGCCGTATTTCTTCTGCAGGTCTTTTTCCAGGGAACCGGCGTTGACGCCGATGCGGATCGGAATCCCGCGGTCACGGGCGGCATCGACCACGGCACGCACACGGTCTTCACGACCGATGTTGCCCGGGTTGATGCGCAGGCAGTCCACACCCAGTTCGGCCACGCGCAAGGCGATCTTGTAGTCGAAGTGGATGTCGGCAACCAGCGGCACCTTGACCAGTTGTTTGATCTTGCCGAACGCCTCGGCGGCGTCCATGTCCGGTACCGAAACGCGGACGATGTCGACGCCGGCCGCTTCCAGACGATTGATCTGCGCGACGGTGGCAGCCACATCATTGGTGTCGCTGTTGGTCATGCTCTGCACAGCGATAGGCGCATCGCCGCCAACAGGCACGTTACCGACCCAGATCTTGCGCGAAACGCGACGTTTGATTGGAGATTCGCCGTGCATGACTTATTGACCCAACTTCAGGCGAGCAGTCTCGCCACTGGTGAACGGAGCGATATCGACCGGTTGGCCGTTGTAGCTGACCTGTGCGGCGCGAGCCACACCCAGACGCACCGCCAGTGGCGGCTTGCCGGAAACCGAAACGCTGTCGCCTTTATGTTTCAGACCGCTGAACAGCACTTTGCCGCGACCGTCGGTGACCTGTGCCCAGCAATCGGCGGTGAACTGCAGTTGCACCTGGCCGTCGCCGGCAGCTGGGGCAGCCGCTTCCACGGTTGGCGCAGCTGTGGCCGCGGTCACTGGAGCGGTGACGGTCGGCGCTGGTGTGGCCGGAACGTTAGGTGCTGGAGTCGCCGGGGTGGCCACCACCGGAGCCGGTGTATGAACCGGTGCGGCTGGCGTGGTCGCAGCCGGGGCGGCTGGAGCAGTTGCCGGAGCGGCAGGCTCGGCACCCGTCGCTTCAGCGGTGGTTTCCGATTGCGGCAGTGCGAGAGCGGTTGCGCCCTCGGCCTGACCTTCGGCAACGGCCTGGTCTTCCGGCTCATCGATCGGGTGAATCTGCGTGGTGCCGTCGGCGCCTTCGACTTCGACGTGCTCCGGAACCAGGCTGGTCAAGTCTTTGGTGCGCAGCGAGGTCTGATCCTGCCACCAGACGAAACCGCCGCCGATGACCGCGATCAGCAACAACAGGCTGACGATACGCAAAATGGTATGGGAAACCCGCACCGGCTCTTCGATACGCCCCAACGCATGCACATTGCTGCCTTGGGAGTCGGTACCGGTGGACTGGTCGAATTGCTGGACCAGAACGGTCTGATCCATGCCGAGCAACTTGGCGTAAGCGCGAATGTAACCGCGAGCGAAGGTATGCCCCGGCAGCTTGTCGAAAGCGCCAGCTTCAAGATTGCTCAGGGAAGTCACGGTGAGGTTGAGCTTGAGGGCCACTTCGGCCAGCGACCAGCCATTGCTTTCGCGGGCCTGGCGCAAAGTCTCACCGGGATTAACGCGAGTCGCTGCTACAACTTCGGGATGCGCCGCTTTCATCATTGCTCCGACAGGTATTGCTGATATTCCGGCGTACCGGGATAGAGTCGTTTTAATTGCAGGCCATAACTGGCGGCCTTGTCGCGATCTTCAAACACTTTTGCCAGCCGAACGCCGAGCAATAGACTACGTGCATTTTGCTCGGTTAGCAGGCTGAAACGGTCGTAATAGTCACGCGCGGGCACATAATGCCTGTCTTCGAAGGACAACTCAGCCATTTCCAGCAAAGCACGCGGTTGTTGACGGTTCAGCCGCAGGGCTTTTTCCAGTTGCTGCTGCGCCAGATCCCGCTGCCCGAGCTTCGAAGCGGTCATGCCGAGGTTCTCGAAGACCCGCGAACGCTCAGGATACAGGGTATCGGCGGCTGCCTGCTCAAAACGCTCGTAGGCTTCCTTGTAACGCTGTTCTTCGTAGAGAAAACTGCCGTAGTTATTGAGGATTCGTGCATCGGTGGGACGCGAGGACAGGGCTTTGCGGAAATGTTCGTCGGCCAGTTTCGGCTCCATTTCGGCCTGGAACACCAGCCCGAGGGCGGCGTTGGCATCGGGATCGGAATCGTCCAGCTCCAGCGCCTTCTTCAGCGGCACCTTGGCCCGTTCGGTCATCCCTTGCTGCAAGTATCCCAATCCCAGCTGCACGTAGGCAGCCCGCGCTTCGTCGCGGCCCTTGCTGGTCTTCATCGGGTTGTAGTCACCCGACAGGACACAACCAGCACACAGGCTGGCCATCAGCAACAGCAGCGCAAAGCGCAGGGACATAGAGATCCTCTCTTAGTTAGTGTTCGCGGCGTTCTGTGCCAGATCGCTGTCGGCGCTCAACTCGCGCACGGCGATGTAACGTTCGCTGCGACGGGTGCGATCCAGCACCTGCCCTACCAATTGACCACATGCGGCGTCGATGTCTTCACCACGGGTGGTGCGGACAGTGACGTTAAAGCCGGCCTGATGCAACTGATCCTGGAACCGACGAATGGCGTTGTTGCTCGGCCGCTCGTAACCGGAATGCGGGAACGGGTTGAACGGAATCAGGTTGATCTTGCACGGAATGTCTTTGAGCAGCTCGATCATTTCCACGGCGTGCTCAAGCTTGTCGTTGACGTCCTTGAGCAAGGTGTACTCGATGGTCAGCACACGCTTCTCGCCAAGGGCGGACATGTAGCGCTGGCACGACTCGAGCAGCATCTTAAGCGGATATTTCTTGTTGATCGGCACCAATTGGTTACGCAATGCGTCATTCGGTGCGTGCAGGGACAACGCCAGTGAGACGTCGATGTGCTTGGCCAGCTCATCGATCATCGGCACCACGCCCGAAGTGGACAGGGTCACGCGGCGCTTGGAGATCCCGTAGCCCAGGTCATCCATCATCAGATGCATGGCGGCCACGACGTTGTCGAAGTTCAGCAGCGGTTCGCCCATGCCCATCATCACCACGTTGGTGATGGCGCGGTCGATGGTGGCGGGAACACTGCCGAAGGATTTGTTGGCAATCCACACCTGACCGATGACTTCGGCGGCGGTGAGGTTGCTGTTGAAGCCTTGCTTGCCGGTGGAGCAGAAACTGCAGTCCAGGGCACAGCCTGCCTGGGACGAAACGCACAGAGTGCCGCGTTTGCCCTGGGGAATGTAGACGGTCTCGACACAGCTGCCGGACGCCACGCGCACCACCCACTTACGGGTGCCGTCGCTGGAAATGTCCTCGCTGACCACTTCTGGACCACGGACTTCAGCAATAGCCTTGAGCTTGTCGCGCAAGGCCTTGCTGACGTTCGTCATGGCGTCGAAATCATCGACGCCAAAGTGGTGAATCCATTTCATTACCTGACCGGCACGGAAACGCTTCTCCCCGATTGAGTCGAAGAATTTTTCCATTTCCGGCTGGGTCAGACCCAGCAGGTTTGTTTTAACAGTCGATGTAGTCATGGATTCACCTTCACTCTTTAAGCAATGCTTAGCGAGTGGTTACTTCAGTAGCTGCGAAGAAGTACGAGATTTCACGAGCAGCAGCGGCTTCGGAGTCCGAACCGTGAACGGCGTTGGCGTCGATCGACTCAGCGAAGTCAGCACGGATGGTGCCAGCAGCAGCTTCTTTAGGGTTGGTAGCGCCCATCAGCTCACGGTTGCGAGCGATAGCGTTTTCGCCTTCCAGAACCTGAACAACCACTGGACCGGAGATCATGAAAGCAACCAGGTCACCGAAGAAACCGCGCTCTTTGTGCTCAGCGTAGAAGCCTTCAGCTTCGGCTTTGGACAGCTGCTTCATTTTCGAAGCAACAACTTTCAGACCAGCCTTTTCGAAACGGGTAACGATTTCGCCGGCAGCGCCTTTTGCAACAGCGTCAGGCTTGATGATGGAGAAAGTACGTTGAACAGCCATGGTGTAACTCCAGAAACAGTAATTTGCGAAAAATTAAACCCGCGAATTATACGCGGGTTCTTGGGTATTGCCTAACCTGCGAGACGATCAGTCGACTTCTTCGATCCAGAGTGCCTGAACCGCTTCCAACACCTTCTCGCCGACACGGCCAGAGGTGTTGTCGAAGTCAGGCAATTCCATGATCCATCGCTGCAGGTCGACGAAATTGACAGAAAGCGGATCTACATCCGGCTTGGCTTCGGCCAATTCTTCTGCAATGCGTTGAACATCATTCCAACCGTAGCTCATGACAGTCTTACCAGTCAGTGCGGCGCTTCGGCCGCATGGTTAAGCGAATATTTCGGAATCTCGACGGTGATGTCTTCTTCGCCGACGATAGCCTGACAGGCCAGGCGCGATTGCGCTTCCAGGCCCCAGGCGCGATCGAGGAAGTCTTCTTCCAGCTCGTCCGCCTCTTCCAGCGAGTCGAAACCCTCGCGGATGATGCAATGGCAAGTGGTGCAGGCGCAGACACCGCCGCAGGCACTTTCCATCTCGATATGGTGTTCGTGAGCCAGATCGAGAATCGAAGTGCCGGGTTCGGCCTCGACCACCATGCCTTCAGGGCAGAACTTCTCGTGGGGCAGAAAAATGACCTGCGGCATCAGATATCCTCGATTTCATTCAGATTGCGCCCCGACAGAGCGGCTTTAACTGTCAGATCCATGCGGCGGGCAGCAAAAGCATCGGTCACTTGCGACAGACGCTTGGTCTGCTGCTCGATGGCGTAACCATCGGTGCCTTTCATCAGTTCGGCCAGTTCCTGCATCTGCAGCTCGATGACCATGCGCTCTTCGGCGTCGAGCAAACGCTCGCCATCGGCATCCAGAGCACCCTGTACCGCTTCGATCAGGCGCTGGGCATCGACTTGCTGCTCGCGCAGGACGCGGGCGACCTTGTCGTCATTGGCGTGCTGGAACGAATCCTTGAGCATCTTGGCGATTTCGCCGTCGGTCAGGCCGTAGGACGGCTTGACCTGAATGCTCGCTTCAACGCCTGAACCCAGTTCGCGGGCCGAAACGCTGAGCAGACCGTCGGCATCGACCTGGAAGGTCACACGAATCTTCGCCGCACCGGCCACCATCGCCGGAATGCCGCGCAGTTCGAAGCGCGCCAGGGAGCGGCAGTCGCTGATCAGCTCGCGCTCCCCTTGGAGCACATGGATCGCCATGGCCGACTGGCCGTCTTTATAAGTGGTGAAGTCTTGAGCACGAGCGACCGGAATGGTGGTGTTGCGCGGAATCACCTTCTCCATCAGCCCGCCCATGGTTTCCAGCCCCAGGGACAGCGGAATCACGTCGAGCAGCAGCAGTTCGCCGCCATCGCGCTTGTTGCCAGCCAGCGTATCCGCCTGGATCGCGGCCCCGATGGCCACCACTTGATCCGGGTCGATTTCCGTCAATGGCTGACGACCGAAGGCTTCGGCAACGGCCTCGCGTACACGTGGAACGCGGGTCGAACCACCGACCATGACCACGGCATGCACGTCTTCCAGTTCGATACCGGAATCACGCACGGCGCGGCGGCAGGCTTTCAGGCTGCGCGCAACCATCGGCTCGATCAGCGCATCGAAGGCTTCGCGGGTCAGCTGCGCCTTCCAGTCACCGTAGGCGACTTCAACGCTGGCCGCATGGGTCAGGGCTTCTTTCGCCGCGCAGGCAGTTTGCAGCAGATTGCGTTGCGCACCCGGATCGAGATCGGCGGACAGACCGGCGCTCTCGATGATCCAGCCGGCAATCGCGTGATCGAAGTCATCGCCGCCCAGGGCGCTGTCGCCGCCGGTGG
Organism: Pseudomonas sp. MWU16-30322; assembly: GCF_020515535.1. Taxonomy (NCBI): domain Bacteria; kingdom Pseudomonadati; phylum Pseudomonadota; class Gammaproteobacteria; order Pseudomonadales; family Pseudomonadaceae; genus Pseudomonas; species Pseudomonas sp. MWU16-30322. The sequence continues at coordinate 188,443 of NZ_JAIWYL010000010.1, read as the reverse complement.
CCAGCACTTCGAAAACACCGCCAGTCAGACGCAGAATCGAAATATCGAACGTACCGCCGCCCAGGTCATAAATCGCCACCAGGCCTTCGGCATGCTGATCCAGACCATAAGCCACGGCAGCCGCCGTCGGCTCATTGAGCAGGCGCAGCACGTTCAGACCGGCGAGTTTCGCCGCATCTTTGGTGGCCTGACGCTGAGCATCGTCGAAATACGCCGGAACGGTGATCACCGCACCGACCAGCTCGCCACCCAGGGTCGCTTCAGCACGCTGACGCAGCACCTTGAGGATATCAGCGGAGACTTCGACCGGGCTTTTCGGGCCTTGCACGGTGTCGATGAACGGCATGTGCGATTCGCCACCGACGAAGCGGTATGGCAGTTGCTCGCCCAATTGCTTGACGTCGGACAGGCCACGACCCATCAGGCGCTTGACCGACAGCACAGTGTTCAAGGGATCGGAAGACGCGGCCAGCTTGGCCGACTCGCCAACCTCGACGCGGTCGGCGTGATAACGCACGGCGGACGGCAGGATGACCTGCCCGTCAGCGTCGGCCAGTGGTTCGGAAAGACCACTGCGCAACGCAGCGACCAGCGAATTGGTAGTGCCCAAGTCAATCCCCACAGCCAGACGACGCTGGTGCGGTTGAGGACTTTGGCCGGGTTCGGCGATCTGCAGTAGGGCCATCGTGATCAGGACTTATCTGTATATCAGGCGTGCGACCGGAGCGGCACTGGGTTAATCGTCGAGGCGCTCTTCTAACTGGCGCACTTCGTAGGTGAGCTTGTCGAGGAACTGCATGCGCCGCATCAGGCGTTCGGCCTGTTCGCGTTGCGCTGCATCATCCCAACAGGCTGCGAAGCTTTCGTTCAACTGTTCCTGAGCCACTTTCAGGCGACGCTTGAATACCGCGACACCGTCGAGGTCGGCGCTGTCCTGGAGGTCTTCGAGCTCTTCGCGCCACTGCATCTGCTGCAAAAGAAACTCGGGGTCATGGACCGTGACTTCCATCGGCACTTCATGCCCGCTGATGGTCAGCAGGTAGCGTGCACGCTGGGCAGGACTCTTGAGCGTCTGGTACGCGTCGTTGAGCCGCGCAGACTGCTCAAGCGCCGACCGCTGTTCGCGCTCGGAGGCGTCGGCAAAGCGGTCAGGATGAACACCGCGCGCCAACTCACGGTAGCGCGTGGCCAACTGCTCGAGATCCAGGCGAAAGCTCGGTTGCAGCTCGAATAAAGCGAAATGACAAGGAATACCCACGACAAGCCTCAGATGTTGAAGCTTTCGCCGCAGCCACATTCACCGCGAACGTTGGGATTGTTGAACTTGAAGCCTTCGTTCAACCCTTCCTTGACGAAATCGAGCTCGGTGCCGTCCAGGTAAGCCAGGCTTTTCGGGTCGATGATCACTTTCTCGCCGTGACTTTCGAACACCTGATCCTCGGCAACCACCTCGTCGACAAACTCCAGCACGTAGGCAAGGCCGGAACAGCCTGTGGTGCGAACACCCAGACGAATCCCTTCACCTTTGCCGCGCCCGTCGAGGGAGCGTCGCACGTGTCGAGCAGCCGCTTCTGTCATGCTGATAGCCATCGTTGACTCCTTACTCGTCGCGCAATGCTTAGATCAAGCCTTTCTTCTGCTTGTAGTCGCGAACAGCCGCTTTGATAGCGTCTTCAGCGAGTACCGAGCAGTGGATTTTCACTGGCGGCAGGGCCAGTTCTTCGGCCAGCTGAGTGTTCTTGATGGTCTCGGCCTCGTCCAGCGTCTTGCCCTTCATCCACTCGGTGGCCAGGGAGCTGGAAGCGATTGCCGAACCGCAGCCGTAAGTCTTGAACTTGGCGTCTTCGATAACGCCCTGATCGTTGACCTTGATCTGCAGACGCATCACGTCGCCGCACGCCGGAGCGCCGACCATGCCGGTGCCGACATCCGGGTCTTCCGCGTTCATCTTGCCGACGTTGCGCGGGTTTTCGTAGTGGTCGATGACCTTTTCGCTGTAAGCCATGATGCTTAATCCTCACTCATCAGAGAGTCGCTCTTTAAGCCCCGCAACCTTGGGTCGCAGGGCCGGTTCGCGGCGACTTGAAATCAGTGTGCCGCCCACTCGATTTTCGAAATGTCGACACCGTCTTTGTACATGTCCCACAGCGGCGACAGAGCGCGCAGCTTGGTAACGGCCTCGCAGACTTTCTGCGCGGCGTAGTCGATTTCTTCTTCGGTGGTGAAACGGCCGAAGGTGAAACGGATCGAGCTGTGTGCCAGTTCGTCGTTGCGGCCCAGGGCGCGCAGTACGTACGAAGGCTCCAGGGACGCCGAAGTGCAGGCCGAACCGGACGATACCGCCAGATCCTTGAGCGCCATGATCAGCGACTCGCCTTCAACGTAGTTGAAGCTCAGGTTCAGGTTGTGCGGAACGCGGGCGGTCAGGCTGCCGTTGACGTACAGCTCTTCCAGGTGCTCGACCTGTTTGAAGAAACGATCGCTCAGGGCCTTGATGCGTACGTTTTCGGCAGCCATGTCTTCCTTGGCTACGCGGAAGGCTTCGCCCATGCCGACGATCTGGTGGGTCGCCAGAGTGCCGGAACGCATGCCACGTTCGTGACCGCCGCCGTGCATGGTCGCTTCGATGCGCACACGCGGCTTGCGGCTGACGTACAGTGCGCCGATGCCTTTAGGGCCGTAGGTTTTGTGGGCGGAGAACGACATCATGTCGACTTTCAGCTTCTGCAGATCGATCTCGACCTTGCCGGTGGACTGAGCCGCGTCAACATGCAGCAGAACGCCCTTGGAGCGGGTCAGTTCGCCGATGGCAGCGATGTCGTTGATGGTGCCGATTTCGTTGTTCACGTGCATCACCGACACCAGAATGGTGTCTTCGCGCAGTGCCGCTTCGATCATCGCCGGGGTGATCAGACCGTCTTCGGTCGGCTCGAGGTAGGTCACTTCGAAACCTTCACGCTCCAGTTGGCGCATGGTGTCGAGAACAGCCTTGTGTTCGATCTTGCTGGTGATCAGGTGTTTGCCTTTGGAGCCATAGAAATGCGCCGCACCCTTGATTGCCAGGTTGTCGGATTCGGTGGCGCCGGACGTCCAGACGATTTCGCGCGGGTCGGCGTTGACCAGATCGGCCACCTGACGACGGGCATTTTCGACGGACTCTTCAGCTTTCCAGCCGAACACGTGGGAACGGGACGCCGGGTTACCGAAGTTTCCGTCGACCAGCAGGCATTCACTCATCTTTTGCGCAACGCGCGGATCGACCGGGGTGGTCGCAGAGTAATCAAGGTAAATCGGCAATTTCATGGACTATCTCCTAAATCAGGGCTGGCGTTCCGCTAGCTCTTCGGCTGTCATTCGACGGCGGACGCTTCAATCTTGTCCAGGCGTGGCGCCTTGCTGTTGCAACGACGCTGGTCCTGACGCTGGGCTACTTCTTGCACCTCACGGCGAGTCACAAGATCAGCCAAGCTGATACCACTTAGAAATTCGTGAATCTGCAGGCTCAGATCGCACCACAGGTGATGAGTCAGGCAGGTGTCGCCGGAATGGCAATCGCCCTGGCCCTGGCACTTTGTAGCGTCGACCGATTCGTTGACCGCATCGATCACCTGAGCCACCTGGATGCCCTGCATGTCGCGCGACAACTGATAACCACCGCCTGGGCCGCGAACACTGGAAACCAGGTTACTGCGACGCAGCTTGGCGAAAAGCTGTTCGAGATAGGACAGGGAGATGCCTTGGCGCTCGGAGATATCGGCCAGGGACACCGGCCCGTGCTGCGCGTGCAACGCCAGGTCAAGCATGGCGGTCACGGCGTATCGGCCTTTTGTAGTCAGTCGCATGGACAATTACCACGGAGTTCGGAATGGGCGGGAGTATGCAATTCCCGAGCATTTAAGTCAACTATAAGACCTAGTGCTTTAGTCGGGTTTACCCGCAAAAGAGCGCGCGCATCATAGCAAAGGCTGGCGGCGTACAGCCAGCGGTACCGCGTTATCGTTCTTCGCGAGCAAGCCCGCTCCCACACTGGAAAGCATTCATCTGTGGGAGCGAGCCTGCTCGCGAAAAGCAGCGCTGCGGTTCAGCCGGCTTTGGATTCGTCTTTGCCCTTCACACAGGCAAAGTCTTCTTCGCGCAGTTCAGGCAGATCTTTCGCACAGTAATTACTGCCCAGATCCTTCAGCGCGCCGCACATCCCTTCCAGCCGCCCATCCACCGCTTGCAGGTGATCGAGCAACTGACCGATGGCACGGGCTACCGGATCGGGCATGTCTTCGCTGACACCATAAGCATCGAAGCCAATCTTCTCAGCCATCGCCTTGCGCTTGGCATCCTGCTCTTCATCGGTTTTGACGATGATCCGCCCCGGAATCCCCACCACTGTAGCGCCCGGCGGCACTTCCTTGGTGACCACTGCGTTGGAGCCGACTTTGGCGCCAGCCCCTACCGTGAACGGCCCGAGCACTTTGGCGCCAGCACCCACCACCACGCCATCACCCAGCGTCGGGTGGCGCTTGCCTTTGTTCCAGCTGGTACCACCGAGGGTTACGCCCTGATAGATGGTCACGTCATCGCCAATTTCGGCAGTTTCACCAATAACGATGCCCATGCCGTGATCGATAAAGAAACGCCGACCGACCTTGGCCCCCGGATGAATCTCGATCCCGGTCAGCCAGCGACCGAAGTTCGACACCAGTCGCGCCAGCCATTTCAGCTCGTTGCGCCACAGCATGCCGGCCAACCGGTGAATCCAGATCGCATGCATGCCGGGGTAGCAGGTCAGGACTTCAAAAGCGTTACGCGCCGCCGGGTCTCGATGGAATACGCTCTGGATATCTTCACGCAAACGCTCAAACATCATTCAGTCCTTCCGCTTAAGAAGCTCACCACGGGCCGCTTTTTGGGTTTCCGTGAGGATGCCACGCAAAATATTCATTTCCGCCCGGCTGACCGAGCTGCGTCCGTACAACCGGCGCAGGCGCGCCATCAAGTGCCGTGGTTTTTCCGGATCGAGAAATTCGATGGCGACCAGCGTCTGCTCCAGATGCTCATAAAAGCGCTCCAGCTCATCCATGGTCGCGAGCTCGGCACTTTTTACCGAGGCCACTTCTTCTTTCTCGATCTTGGTCGGCTGGCCTTGAGCAGCCAGCCAGGCCATGCGCACTTCATAGCTCAACACCTGCACCGCCGCCCCGAGGTTCAGCGAGCTGAACCCAGGATCGGAGGGGATGTGCACATGAAAGTGACATCGCTGCAGCTCCTCGTTGGTCAGGCCGGAGTCTTCACGACCGAATACCAACGCGATTTCCGCGCCCTGCCCCGCCTCTTCGACCACTTTGCTCCCGCATTCGCGCGGATCGAGCAACGGCCAGGGAATGCGCCGGTCACGGGCGCTGGTGCCGAGCACCAGATTGCAGCCGACCAGGGCGTCTTCCAGGGTGGCGACGACTTGAGCATTTTCAAGGATATCCCCGGCACCCGAAGCTCGAGCATCGGCTTCGTGGTGCGGAAACAACCGCGGTTCGACCAGCACCAGCCGCGACAGACCCATGTTTTTCATGGCGCGCGCGGCCCCGCCGATATTGCCGGGGTGGCTGGTATTGACCAGGACGACACGAATGTTCTGCAGCAAGGGAGGCGCTCTCGGACACAGGAAAGGGGTGCAAATCTTACAGAACAGCCTACCGTTAAGCTATGAAAGCGAACAGCGACCTTCACCTGAAGAAAAGTTCTGATAGAATGCGCGGCTTTCTTTAACAACCTTAGGTGACACATCCATGCAGCCCATGCTGAATATCGCGCTGCGCGCCGCCCGCAGCGCCAGTGAACTGATCTTCCGCTCCATCGAGCGCCTGGATACCATCAAGGTCGACGAAAAAGACGCCAAGGATTATGTATCCGAGGTCGATCGCGCCGCCGAACAGAAAATCATCGATGCTCTGCGCAAGGCTTACCCGAATCACTCGATCCAGGGTGAAGAGACCGGCATGCACGTCGGTAACGGCATCGAAGGCGAAGAGTACCTGTGGATCATCGATCCGCTGGATGGCACCACCAACTTCCTGCGTGGCATTCCTCACTTCGCTGTCAGCATTGCCTGCAAATACCGTGGTCGCCTGGAGCACGCAGTGGTTCTGGACCCGGTTCGCCAGGAAGAGTTCACCGCCAGCCGTGGTCGCGGCGCTCAACTGAACGGTCGTCGTCTGCGCGTCAGCGGTCGCACCAGCCTCGACGGCGCTCTGCTGGGCACTGGCTTCCCGTTCCGTGACGACCAGATGGACAACCTCGACAACTACCTGGGCATGTTCCGCGCCCTGGTTGGCCAGACTGCCGGCATCCGCCGCGCCGGCTCCGCCAGCCTGGACCTGGCCTACGTGGCTGCCGGTCGTTTCGACGCGTTCTGGGAGTCGGGCCTGTCCGAGTGGGACATGGCTGCAGGCGCCCTGCTGATTCAAGAAGCTGGCGGCCTGGTGAGCGACTTCACCGGCGGTCACGATTTCCTTGAGAAAGGCCACATCGTTGCCGGCAACACCAAATGCTTCAAGGCAGTCCTGACGGCGATCCAGCCGCACCTGCCGGCTTCGCTGAAGCGCTAAGCTTCCGGCGAAACGCAAAAAGCACCCTTCGGGGTGCTTTTTTTATGCCTGGAGAAATACCACCGGTCCAGTGTAGGAGTGAGCCTGCTCGCGATGGCAGTGTATCAGCCGGCATTAATGTTGACTGATGCACCGCCATCGCGAGCAGGCTCACTCCTACAGGGAATTTGTGGTGGGGCTTGAATCGCGCGCACAAAAAAGCACCCCGAAGGGTGCTTCTTTTCAAAACCATCAGACCGTTATTGACCTGGCTGATTCTGCGACAGAATCAGCTTGCCTTCCTTGTCGACCGGAATCTGGTTGCCCGGATCGCGATCCATCCGCACTTTGCCTTCCTTGCCATCCAGCGAATAACGCACGTCGTAACCGACAACCTTGTCACTGATGTCATTCACTGTGTTACAGCGAGTCTGGGTGGTCGTGTAGGTGTCGCGGTTCTGCATGCCTTCCTGCACCTTGTTACCGGCATAACCGCCACCGACCGCACCAGCAACGGTGGCAAGCTTCTTACCGTTACCGCCGCCGACCATGTTACCCAGCAGGCCACCACCGACCGCACCGAGCACCGTACCCACGATCTGGTGCTGATCCTGAACCGGTTTCTGCCGGGTTACTGCCACATCCTTGCACACTTCACGTGGAGTCTTGATCTGTGTCTTGACCGGTTCTACGGCCAGCACTTGCGCATACTCAGGGCCGCTTTTAACCAGGCTGTAGGTGGCAACAGCACCCCCGGCAGTCACACCGACAGCACCCAATACCGCACCAACCAGCAACGACTTGTTCACATGAACCTCCTGACCATCACATACGGGACGCGTCCCGCGCTTCTCCCAGCCTTGGAGCATAAAAAAAGGCGCGAGTTCAACTCGCGCCTTTTCTGGGCTGACAGCCGGAGAAGCGATGGCCGTTATGGACGGTCGTCGACTTCTTTCTCGGTGTTGGCCGGAGGAATCAGATCCTCGGTGCTCAGGTTCAGCCAGATCAGTACCACGTTCGCGATGTAGATCGACGAGTAGGTACCCGCCAGAACACCGATGAACAGGGCAATGGAGAAGCCGAACAGGTTGTCGCCACCGAAGAACAGCAGCGCAGCGATCGCCAGCAAGGTGGAGATCGACGTTGCCATGGTCCGCAGCAGGGTCTGAGTGGTCGAGATGTTGATGTTCTCGATCAGCGAAGCCTTGCGCAGCACACGGAAGTTCTCACGAACCCGGTCGAACACGACGATGGTGTCGTTCAGCGAGTAACCGATGATCGCCAGTACCGCTGCCAGCACCGTCAGGTCGAAGGTGATCTGGAAGAACGACAGGATACCGACAGTCACGATCACGTCGTGAATCAGCGAAACGATCGCGCCGACCGCGAATTTCCACTGAAAGCGGAAAGCCAGGTAGATCAGGATGCCGCCGAGCGCCAGCAGCATGCCGAGGCCGCCCTGGTCGCGCAGTTCTTCACCGACCTGCGGGCCGACGAACTCGACACGCTTGACCGTCGCCGGGTTGTCGCCGCCGACTTTCTGCAAGGCCTCGGCGACCTGATGACCCAACTGCGGGTCTTCGCCTGGCATACGTACGAGCAAGTCGGTGGTTGCACCAAAGCTCTGCACGATGGCTTCGTGATAACCGGAAGTCACCAGCTCTTCACGCACCTTGGTGACATCGGCCGGACGCTCGTAGGTCAGCTCGATGAGCGTACCGCCGGTGAAGTCCAGGCCCCAGTTCATGCCCTTGTGGACGACGCTGAAAATAGCCAGCAACGTGAGAAACACTGTGACGCCGAACGCGAAGTTGCGAACGCCCATGAAGTTGATTGTACGTAACATGGCAGCCCCTTAAATCCACAACTTCTTGAAGTCACGTCCGCCGAAGATCAGGTTGACCATTGCGCGGGTCACCATGATGGCCGTGAACATCGAGGTAAAGATCCCGAGGGACATGGTCACTGCGAAGCCCTTCACCGGGCCGGTGCCCATGGCAAAGAGGATGCCGCCGACCAGCAGAGTGGTCAGGTTGGCGTCGAGAATCGCGGTGAATGCCCGGCCGAAGCCTTCGTTGATTGCACGCTGCACGGTCATGCCGGCGGCGATCTCTTCACGGATCCGCGAGAAGATCAGCACGTTGGCGTCGACCGCCATACCCATGGTCAAGACGATACCGGCGATACCCGGCAGGGTCAGCGTTGCACCCAGCAGCGACATCAGCGCCAGCAGCAGCACCATGTTCACCGCCAGCGCGACCGTGGCGATCAAACCGAAGAAGCGGTAGATGGCGATGATGAACAGCGAGACGAACAGCATGCCCCACAGCGATGCATCGATACCTTTGGTGATGTTGTCAGCACCCAGGCTCGGACCGATTGTGCGCTCTTCCGCGAAGTACATCGGTGCGGCCAGACCACCGGCACGCAGCAGCAGCGCCAGCTCGGACGATTCGCCCTGGCCGTTCAGGCCGGTGATACGGAACTGCGCGCCCAGCGGCGACTGAATGGTCGCCAGGCTGATGATCTTCTTCTCTTCCTTGAAGGTCTGAACCGGCACGTCTTTCTCGACGCCGTCGACAACCTGCTTGACGTAGGTGGTTACCGGACGCTGCTCGATGAAGATCACCGCCATGCTGCGACCCACGTTCGAACGGGTCGCGCGGCTCATCAGCTCGCCACCGTGGCCATCCAGACGGATGTTCACTTCAGGTGTGCCGTGCTCGCCGAAACCGGCCTTGGCGTCGGTCACCTGGTCACCGGTGATGATCAGGCCACGCTCGATCTGCGCAGGAGGACGCTTGCCTTCACGGAACTCGAAAGTTTCGGAAGTGGCTTTCGAAGCACCCGGCTCTGCAGCCAGACGGAACTCAAGGTTGGCCGTCTTGCCGAGAATACGTTTGGCTTCGGCAGTGTCCTGCACGCCCGGCAGCTCAACCACGATGCGGTTGGCGCCCTGACGCTGAACGATCGGTTCGGCAACACCCAGCTCGTTGACGCGGTTACGTACCGTGGTCAAGTTCTGCTTGATGGAGTATTCACGGATTTCCGCCAGCTTGGCCGGGGTCATCGCCAGACGCAGCACCGGTTGACCGTTGAGGTCGGCCGGAACAATGTCGAAATCGTTGAAGTTCTTGCGGATCAGCGCACGGGCCTGTTCGCGGGAGTCAGCATCGCTGAAGCCCAACTGAATGGCGCCGCCCAGTTGTGGCAGGCTGCGATAGCGCAGCTTCTCTTTGCGCAGCAGGCTCTTGACGTCGCCTTCGTAGACTTTCAGGCGGGCGTCGAGGGCTTTGTCCATGTCCACTTCCAGCAGGAAGTGCACACCACCGGACAAGTCCAGACCCAGCTTCATCGGGTGCGCGCCGAGGTTGCGCAGCCATTGCGGGGTGGTCTGTGCCAGGTTCAGTGCGACGACGTAGTCATCACCCAATGCCTTGCGCACAACGTCCTTGGCCGGCAACTGGTCTTCAGCCTTGGTCAGACGGATCAGACCGCCCTTGCCGTTGGCGGCCAGCGAAGCTGCCTTGACGTTGATCCCGGACTCACGCAGCGCAGTGCTGACGCGATCCAGATCGGCCTGATTGACCTGCAGGGCCGTGCTGGCGCCGCTGATCTGAATGGCCGGGTCATCAGGGTATAGATTGGGAGCGGAATAAATCAGACCGACCGCCAGCACCGCCAGGATCAGAATGTATTTCCACAGAGGATATTTGTTCAGCATCACGCCGCCCGTTATGAACGCGGGGCGCCTTGCGCGCCCCGTCGATTGAGTAGAAGTTGGAACCTTAGATCGCTTTCAGCGTGCCTTTTGGCAGCGTGGCGGCGATGGCGCCCTTCTGGAACTTCATTTCCACGGTGTCGGAAACTTCCAGAACCACGAAGTCGTCGGCCACTTTGGTGATCTTGCCGGCGATGCCGCCGGTGGTAACCACTTCGTCACCCTTCGCAAGGCTGCTCAGCAGGTTCTTCTGCTCTTTGGCGCGCTTGGCCTGTGGACGCCAGATCATCAGGTAGAAGATGACCAGGAAGCCGACCAGGAAAATCCACTCGAAGCCGCCGCCCATTGGGCCTGCAGCAGCCGGTGCAGCTGCGTCAGCCATGGCGTTAGAGATAAAAAAGCTCATTTAGCACTCCAGTTGCAAATGTTGAATCTTGGGGTCAGAAAACTCAGTCCAAAGGCGGAACGGGGAGCCCGCGTTTGGCGTAGAAGGCATCGACAAAGGCGGCCAATGTACCCTGTTGAATAGCCTCGCGCAAACCAGCCATCAGCACCTGATAATGGCGCAAGTTATGGATGGTATTGAGCATGCTGCCGAGCATTTCGCCGCACTTGTCCAGGTGATGCAGATAAGCGCGGGAGAAGTTCTGGCAGGTATAGCAATCGCAGGTCGGATCCAGCGGCGAATCATCATGGCGATGGAACGCGTTACGGATCTTCAGCACGCCTGTATCAATGAACAGATGCCCATTGCGGGCATTACGGGTTGGCATCACGCAATCGAACATGTCCACACCGCGGCGCACACCCTCAACCAGATCTTCCGGTTTGCCAACGCCCATAAGGTAACGAGGTTTGTCAGCCGGCATCATGCCCGGCAGATAATCCAGCACCTTGATCATCTCGTGCTTGGGCTCGCCCACCGACAGACCGCCAATGGCCAGGCCATCGAAGCCGATCTTGTCCAGGCCTTCCAGCGAGCGCATGCGCAGATCCTGGTGCATGCCGCCCTGAACGATGCCGAACAGCGCTGCGGTGTTGTCGCCATGCGCGTTTTTCGAGCGCTGGGCCCAACGCAGCGACAGCTCCATCGAAACGCGAGCGACATCTTCGTCAGCCGGGTACGGCGTGCATTCGTCGAAGATCATCACGATGTCGGAACCGAGATCGCGCTGCACCTGCATCGATTCTTCCGGGCCCATGAATACTTTCGAGCCATCGACCGGAGAAGCGAAGGTCACGCCTTCCTCCTTGATCTTGCGCATCGCGCCCAGGCTGAATACCTGGAAACCACCGGAGTCGGTGAGGATCGGGCCTTTCCATTGCATGAAATCGTGCAGGTCGCCGTGTTCCTTGATCACCTCCGTGCCCGGGCGCAGCCACAGGTGAAAGGTGTTACCCAGAATGATTTCCGCGCCAGTGGCGACGATGTCACGCGGCAACATGCCCTTGACCGTGCCATAGGTGCCCACCGGCATGAAGGCCGGGGTCTCGACGGTGCCACGCGGGAAGGTCAGACGACCACGACGAGCCTTGCCATCGGTGGCAAGCAGTTCAAAGGACATGCGACATTCGCGACTCATTCTGTTTCCTCTGGGCCTGTTTGTTCAGGGGCAGTCGGGGCGGGATTACGGGTGATGAACATCGCATCACCGTAGCTGAAAAAGCGGTAGCCGTTGTCGACGGCGGCTTTATAGGCGGCCATGGTTTCGGGATAACCGGCGAACGCCGAAACCAGCATCAACAGCGTGGATTCGGGCAAATGGAAGTTGGTGACCAGGGCGTCGACCACATGGAACGGCCGGCCCGGGTAGATAAAGATGTCGGTGTCGCCACTGAACGGCTTGAGCACGCCATCGCGCGCGGCACTTTCCAGCGAACGCACACTGGTGGTGCCCACGGCAATCACCCGTCCACCACGCGCGCGGCACGCGGCAACGGCGTCGACCACGTCCTGGCCGACTTCCAGCCACTCGCTGTGCATGTGGTGATCTTCGATCTTGTCGACGCGCACCGGCTGGAACGTCCCCGCACCGACGTGCAGCGTGACGAACGCAGTCTCGACGCCCTTCGCGGCAATCGCCTCCATCAGCGGCTGATCGAAATGCAGCCCCGCCGTCGGCGCTGCCACCGCACCGAGGCGCTGGGCGTACACGGTCTGATAGCGCTCGCGATCCGAGCCTTCATCCGGGCGGTCTATATAAGGAGGCAACGGCATGTGCCCGACGCGATCGAGCAGCGGCAACACTTCTTCAGCAAAGCCCAGCTCGAACAGCGCATCGTGGCGCGCGAGCATCGTGGCTTCGCCACCGCCGTCGATAAGAATCTTCGAACCCGGCTTCGGCGACTTGCTGGAACGCACATGGGCCAGCACGCGGTGCGTATCGAGCACGCGTTCGATGAGGATTTCCAGCTTGCCGCCCGAGGCTTTCTGCCCGAACAGCCGCGCCGGAATCACCCGGGTATTGTTGAATACCATCAAATCGCCCGGGCGCAAATGCTCAAGCAAATCAGTGAATTGACGGTGTGCAAGGGCGCCGCTCGGCCCATCAAGGGTCAGCAGGCGACTACCGCGACGCTCGGCCAAAGGGTGGCGGGCGATCAGCGAATCAGGAAGCTCGAAGGTAAAGTCAGCAACGCGCATGATGGGGTTCGTCTAGCAGGGCCGGAAAGTCTAGCGGAATTATCAAAAATTGACCATGAAACGTGATTGACCAACGGTAATCACCTCTCTATACTTCGCCGCCATTGAGCCCTGATGGCGGAATTGGTAGACGCGGCGGATTCAAAATCCGTTTTCGAAAGGAGTGGGAGTTCGAGTCTCCCTCGGGGCACCAAAATTAAGAAAGGTCTTGCTTAGCAAGGCCTTTTTTTTCGTCTGCTGAAAAGTTGGGCAATTATTTTTGCGTAACCGTGCTACGAGAAGTGTGGGCTAAACGATGGGCGATTGATCACAGCAATATGCAAGAGAATCTGCAGCTATGACTTTGGCGCCATGCCGTGGCAATGGGCGACTGGCCGCATCGGTTAAACGTGCTGCAGGTTGTGCCACAACTGAGTCTTTGTCATGGTCGCCTAGTCCATTGAACGCTTGGGCTCAAAGCCTAATGGCGATTTCTTTCCAGATGTAGGCGTAGTTGTATTTCAGCCAACGAATCAGCACTTGATCTAACTGCCGACAAAACCAGTTGCGCTGTCTAGCTGCCAGCCTTTCTTCTATCGACTGTCTGAGTATGTCAGGGTCAAACCCCGTCCATACTGGAGGCACAGCCGCAACGAGATTGGTGAAGCACACCGGCGCGACCTCTGAATAGAGAATTTCGTAAAGGGTTTCAGGAGCGACGCCTCTTACCTGATTCGCCACATAGTCATATTCGACGGGAAAATCGTTGAATGGCTCAGAAAGAGCAGCTCTCACTTTTGTCAGTTGTGGTTCAGTCAGAAAATGCTCCAACGGACAAACTCCTCCAGTTGCGTTGCACTGGCGCGGCCCGAATCAAGTGATTAGCCAAAGCAGGACCTCAGATATCCGGGTCAGACACACGCTCGGCTTGAACACCTCCCCCAAACAAACGCTCAGCTATCTGACGACCTCGTTCCTGGCCCTCCTCCGTCAACCAGATCGATTTGTTCCTGTTTACCGGATCACTGATGAAACCCTGCTCATGCAATCGGTTCATGACTTCAAAATCGAACCCTTTCCATGCATTGCCGTCGTCGGAACTGAACGCGGCCAAAAGGCCAAGCACAGCCTCATCAATCAACTTTTCATCGTATTCCATGATCGTCGCTCCGCTCATGTGTCTGAATTAACGTCGAGTTTGTGTGGCACCTCATTCTCACTGGCCATCCTGAGAAACTCGCTCTGTTGCTTAGGTCATTGAATATTCCAGCGCGGTACGTGCAACCTGTTTTGCCTCGGGACTGCATCTGATGCGTCCACTCAGTATAATCACCCCCCGCCTACAGGCGGTCTGCCGCCCGTTGCGGCTTTCGTTGGTCGTACCGAATTTCAAGACTCATGCTCAAGGACATCCAAGGCCAACCATGGAAACGTCACTGGAAACCGTCGCCCTGTTCTCCCTCAAGCTCGCTTACGAGGAGGAAGGCCTGAGCCCGATTCTGCGGGACGATATGGTCATGGGCGACTACCAGAAAGACGTGTTCGAATTGCTGGTGCGCCGTGGGGATGTTGAGACGATTCAGTTCAAGATGAATGAGTGCCTGGGCTTGGCGATGGACGCCTTGGGCGGTGTCGAGAAACCGTTGGGGCGGGAGCTGCACAAGCTGTCAGCCGACTTCAGGCAGGCGCAGTCGCTGGAGCAGCTTGATCAACCGCTCCTCGCGCTCAAGGGTTATTTGAAGGACATTCTGTAATCAGACGCGCAATCTGTAGAAACAGCCCTTCGGATTACTGCCGCACTTTTACTACTCGAATGTCGACGGGAAACCCACCTGGCCCTTCCAGCTTCTTCCATCCCACGTATTGAAAAATCGCGTCCTGATCAATGGTCTCGCCCCTCTCCACCATCTCTCCGCCAAACACCGCGACCTCTTTATAGAAGGCGCAGTTGCCCTCATCGGGATGGGCGGTGTAGATGACGTAGGGTTTGACGTATCTCACGGCGCGCAAATGTCGGCCGCAGCCCCAATCGACCGTGATCATCAACGTCTTCAGATACGCTTCGCCATCCGTTTCCGATTCCTCGGCGAGTTCTTTGAGCTTGCCAATTCCGCCGACGTCGCTAAAGCCTAGATCGAGGGCGCGCTTGTATTCCGGGGACTTCTCGTGCTCGGCCTGAGCCTTGAAGTATTGCTGTTGAAGCTCCGCGACCAGGACCTCCTCTTCCTTGTTCCGGATCACGAACGCTTGAGCAATGACGTTTTCGCAACGGGCATATTCGGGAGAGATAAGGTTTTCCTGGGAGAGGTGATCGCGATGGACATTAACAGTGCGATTCAAGCTATCGACGCGGTCCATCGCTTGCCTGGTAGTCATGACTCCGTTTTGAACGTTGATCACGACCTGCTGAAAACTCTGACAATCGGAGAGGTATCCTTTCCAGGCGACCTCCGGGGTTTCATCCCAGCCGGCAAGTGCCGGGGTCATTACGGTAGAGAGGAGGAAAGCGCTGAGCAGGCGCGGGACAGAAAAAACGGTAGGCATGTGTAGTCCGTTACGCAGTTGAAGAAAGTGGCGCAAAGCTACTAGTTTGATATCTTGCCGTCCACTCTCGCTGGAGGCCTGTCAACCGCCTCCGTTATCGCGCACTCGGGAATAAACCAATGGATGCTTTGTTGTGCTTGCTAGTGATGGCCGGAACCTGGTTTTGGGTGGTGAAGCAACGGGGTGAGTGGAACTTGCTACTTGGCAACCTTGCTGGCGCAGGAAGTAGCGTGGTCACTGGCATTGTGTTCACGCTGATTTACAACGCAGTCATTGGTACATCGATGGCGACACCCAACCTGGATCGCAGTCTGGTGGTATTCACCACAAGCGCGGGCGTTCTGGCGGGGGTATGGTTGTGGATTGCCAATCGCCATCAACCCGAACATCCGGTTGCACGTCAGTTGCTGGGTGGGATGTGTGGCTTTGCTGCCGGCTTGGCAACCCTGCTGGTACTTGCTGTGAATTATTTCCCCGACGTGTGAACGGAGGCGTAATTGTTTTGCTATCTTGCCGCCCGCAAGGGCAGACCTACTTAGCAAGCTGACACGAATTAAAGAAGGAAATGGATGGGATGGAAACATCGTTGATCGTGATGTTTTTGCTGGTCTGGGCAGGGATGTGGGTCTGGGTCGTCAAGAATCGTGGAACCTGGCCGGTATTCTTCGGCCACTTCGCCGGTGTGATTGCCGGGTTTATCGTGGCAGCCGTGGTGTTCGTTATCGTCAACGGACTTCTGCCCGAAAAATCCACGCCCGCGACATCCAGCGGCACTCAGCCGCAAATCGCCAACGAAAGCCAGCTCAGAACCTTTGTCCCACGCACTCCGGCCAGTCGCGCATCCGCTCCGACGTCGCCGTTGCTGCCAACCGACAGCCCGCGCTATCCACGACTCTCTACACCGCTGCTTTCCGCCAGTCTCGATCCACAGTGGAGAAGCCAATACGCGCAATGGCGAGCCAGCGCAGATATGGTCAACGGGGTCAACGGAAGCCTGGCGGGGCTGATCTGCCGGTCAGCGGCAAAATCCACGCTGCGCACTCCCGATTCCGCCTCCTTCGACGAGACCGAGGACTTTCGATTCGACAGCTACAAATCCCAGACCTACCTCGTAACGAGCAGGATTAGTGGCGAAAACATGGAAGGCACGATGGTCAGCCTCGGCTATGACTGCGCCGTGCAGTTCGTCTCTGGCAACGGGATCAAGGATGACCAATGGCGCCTGCTGGAGTTGACCATGCAAGGAAAATCAGGCCCTGCGGCTTCTGCCAACACGTCGTCCGGGGAAGCATTGCCCGAGTATGTCGCCGATGCGCCTGCTGCTACGCCAGAACCGCTCAAGTCCGGCCTGGTGGAAAACTATCTCAATGAAATACCGACAACCCGTTCTGAACTGGCGACGGTTCAAGGGATGAGTGCCCAACAGACTCTGGCTCATGCGCAGTTGCGAAAAGGGCTCGTTGGCAGGCCGGATCCCAACAAAAGACTGATCGCATTCCAGATGTGCGAGCCGTTTATACGCAGCGTTTTGCGTCAGCCGGAACTGGCCTTGTTTGCAGACGACAAGGCTCTCTCGACCCAGCGTTACAAAGATCAGATCTATACCAGCACGAGTATGATGAAGATCCACGACGCTGCGAAAAACTATCTGACCTATCGTTTCGAATGCACTCTGCAGGCGTTGCCAACCATGAACGAAGGTTTTGACGACTGGAAGTTGCTGGATTTGCGCTTCGAACTGACAGGTAGCTGATCGGCTCGATGAGCAAGAAGCGCGACGCTTCTATCTTGTTATCTTGCTGCCCATTATTGCAGCGGGCTCGAAGCATGCTGCCTTGAGCGTTTTTGCAGGTTTAAGGAAAGGATCGAATGGAGTTTCTGAGTTTTCTGGCATTTATCGCCGCCTGGGGTTTCATGTGGCGCTGGGTGGTGAAAAACCGCGGCAGCTGGAATCTGTTTTACGGCAACATCGTTGGCGCGGCGGGCGGTTTTATCGTCGGCATGGTGGTGCTGTCGATCTTGCTGTCGATATTCCCGTCGGCGCATAAATCCGCAAAAGCGCCAATCGAAGACGTGATCACACAGAGCGATGTGACCACCAGTCTGTTGCCCGAAGCCGAGTCGGATTCGACGTCCGCGGTGCTGGAAAACGCGCCGGGCTTTGCCGCGATCGAGCCGGATAACCAACCTTCTCCGCCGGATTCCGCACTGCTGCCGAATTACGCCAGCCGGGCACCGAAATCGATATCGGAAAAAACCGTCCTGGATCAGAGCGACGCGCAGGGCCGTAAAGCGCTCACCGCGCTGCGCGACAAGCTTGGGCAAAATGCCGACAGCGATGAATCGATGCTCGCGTATGTCATGTGCGGCACGCTGGTCACCAGCACGCTGCGCTTCCCGGCGTCGGCGCGCTTCGCCGACAGCTCTGCCATTGTCACCAAGCGCTTCAAGGATCAGGTCTACACCCTCAGCAACAAGGTCACCGCGCGCAACATGAACGGCGATGACGTCACTTATAGCTTCGACTGCTCGGTGCAGGAGCAACCCGCGTCCGCCGAATGGCGACTGCTGAATCTGAAGTTGCAGAAGGTCGGTTCTTAAGCCTCGTTTAAGGGTTCAAGGCGCCGGCTGCGCTATCATCGCCAGCCTGTGCGCCTTGAGCTTTGCCCCCGAATGTCCCCGATACCTGCTGACCTGAACCCGCTGCCTCCCGTTTTGGCCGGCCCGCTGCTGCGACGGCTGGAATCGACGCGAGTGGTGCTGTGGCTGGTCGGTACCCGCGAACTGGCGCTGACCTTACGCCTACAGGGTGTAGGAGACATTCCTCTCGATGCCGGGAAATGCACAGTCATCTCCGTAGGCCATCACGCGTTCGTCCATCTGATCGACGTTGTGCTCGACAGCACCCTGCCCTGCGACACGCGTATTGACTACGACCTGCTGATCGACGGCCAGACGCCCATCGCCGCATGGGCGCCGCATCTGCTGTACGGCAATGCCCGCTGTCCGAACCTTGTCGTGCGCTCGCGGATCGATCAGTTGCTGCACGGTTCCTGCCGCAAGCCCCATCACCCGGCGGCAGACGGTTTGCTGTGCGTCGATCAACTGTTGGCTGCCGAAACCGATCCGCAACAACGTCCAGCCCTGCTGATGATGAGCGGCGACCAGATCTACGCCGACGATGTTGCCGGGCCGATGCTGCGAGCGATTCACGCCTTGATCGAACGCCTCGGCCTGTTCGACGAACACCTCGAAGGCGCGGTGGTCAGCGACAGCGCCAAACTCTACATGCACCCGGCCAGTTACTACCACCGCGCGGATTTGTTACCGGCGCTGGAGAGCAACGAGACCTTGCGCGAGCGATTTTTCGGCGGCGCGCGTAAGCCGATTTTCACCAGCAGCAGCGCCGACAATCACTTGGTGACATTTGCCGAAGTGATGGCGATGTATCTGCTGGTGTGGTCGCCGGTTGCCTGGACCCTGATCACCCCACAAGCGCCGGTAATGACCCCGGAACGGCTCAAGCGCTACACCCTCGAACAGACTCGCATCGATGGATTTAAGGCCGGCCTGAACAACGTCGCCCGAGCCTTGGCGCACCTGCCAAGCCTGATGATTTTCGACGACCACGACATCACCGATGACTGGAATCTTTCCGCGCAATGGGAGGAAACCGCCTACGGCCACCCGTTCTCCAAACGCATCATCGGCAACGCCTTGATCGCGTACATGTTGTGCCAGGGCTGGGGCAATAATCCGGACGCGTTCAAGGATGTGCTGGAGAACACTCGCAGCCTGAGCGCCAGTGGTGACGATCAATATCTCGACAGCCCGGTGCAGGACGCGCTGATCGATGATTTGCTGCGCTTTCAGCACTGGCATTTCGTGCTGCCGACCAGCCCGGCGCTGGTGGTGCTCGACACCCGCACCCGCCGCTGGCGCAGCGAGATGGCACTCAAACAACCCTCCGGTTTACTGGACTGGGAAGCGCTGAGCGAACTGCAACAGGAGCTGCTCGATCATCCGTCAGCAATCATTGTTTCCCCCGCGCCGATCTTCGGCGTGAAGCTGATCGAAACCGTGCAGAAGGTTTTCAGCTGGTGCGGCTATCCGCTGCTGGTCGACGCGGAAAACTGGATGGCTCATCGCGGTGCGGCGCAGGTGATCCTGAACATTTTCCGACACACCCGCACACCCGGAAACTACGTGGTGCTGTCCGGCGACGTGCATTATTCCTTCGTCTACGAAGTGCTTATCCGACACCGCAAGGCCGGGCCACGGATATGGCAGATCACCAGCAGCGGGATCAAGAACGAATTTCCGAAAACCCTGCTGGAATGGTTCGACCGCCTCAACCGCTGGCTCTACTCGCCGCGCTCGCCGTTGAACTGGTTTACCAAACGCCGACGCATGCGCATCGTGCCCTATACCCCGGAACATGCCGAAGCGGGTGAGCGGCTGTGGAATTCGGCGGGGATCGGGCAGGTGTTTTTCAATGCGCAGGGGCAGCCGAGCGAGATCATTCAGCACAATTCGAACGGGGCGGTGAAGACGCGGATGCTGGCGCCGGAGTTGGGGGATCATCCTGATTAGCATCACACACTTTTCCAATGTGGGAGCGGGCTTGCTCGCGAATGCAATTGATCATTCAAAATCAATGTCGACTGACAACACGCTTTCGCGAGCAAGCCCGCTCCCACAGGGACTCTCGGCGGCAGGTCAGTGCGCGATCACGGCACGCCCCACACCTCTGACAATCATCTCCACCTCTCGCTCATCAATCGTCAGTGGCGGCAGCAGCCGTATCGTCTTGCCGCGTGTAACGTTGATCAGCAATCCATGATCCCGCGCAGCAATCAGCGTCAGATCGCGGATCGGCTGTTTCAGCTCGATGCCGATCATCAAGCCCTGCCCACGAATCGCCAGCACGTTGGGGTTGTCTGCCAGTTCGGCACGTAAACGAGCCAGCAAGCGCTCCCCCTGTACCCGAACATTTTCCAGCAAGCCTTGTTCTTCGATGATATCCAGCACCGTGCAGCCGACCCGGCAGGCCAGCGGATTACCGCCGAACGTGCTGCCATGGCTGCCGGGGGTGAACAGATCCGCCGCCCTGCCCCGCGCCAGACAGGCGCCGATCGGCACGCCGTTGCCGAGGCCTTTGGCCAGGGTCATGACGTCCGGCACGATGCCTTCATGCTGGAACGCAAACCATTGGCCAGTGCGGCCGATACCGGTCTGGATTTCGTCGAGCATCAGCAGCCAGGCGTGACGATTGCACAGTTCGCGCAGGGCTTTGAGGTAGCCGGGCGGCGCCAGTTGCACACCGCTTTCGCCCTGGATCGGCTCGACCAGAATCGCCACGATCCGCTCGCCGTGCTTTTGCTGCACTTGATCCAGCGCGGCCAGATCACCGAAGGGCACTTTGACGAAATCCCCCGGCAGATCATTGAAACCCAAACGCACCGCCGGCCCATCGCTGGCCGACAAGGTGCCCAACGTGCGGCCATGAAACGCGTTGGCCATGACCACCACCAGTGGCTGTTCGATGCCTTTGCTCCAGCCGTACAAACGCGCCAGCTTCAGTGCTGTCTCGTTGGCTTCGGCGCCGGAGTTGTTGAAAAACGCCCGCTCCATCCCTGACAACTGCGTGAGTTTCTGCGCCAGCTGTTGCTGCCAGTCGATGCTGTACAGGTTGGAGGTGTGCAGCAACAGTCCGGCCTGCTCGCTGATAGCGGCGACGATCCGTGGGTGCGAGTGCCCGACGTTGGTCACCGCGACTCCGGCGACAGCATCCAGATATTCTCGACCGGCCTGATCCCACAGGCGCGTGCCCAGGCCTCTGATAAAGCTCAGGGCCAGCGGTTGGTAGGTGTTCATCAGGGCGGCGGTCATGACTTCAAACTCCAGTGAAGGTCGGTGTGTTTGCAGTATGGTTAGCCACCAGAACTGGATAAACTCGGCAAAACTTCAATCATTTAAAAGCAGGACTTGATAATGGACCTGTTGCAGGCAATGAGCGTGTACGTGAAGGTCGTGGAAGCCGGGAGCATGACGGCGGCCGCGTTGCAGTGCGAAATGTCCACGACCATGGTCGGAAATCACCTGCGCGCACTGGAGCAAAGGCTCGGCGTGCAGTTGCTGCAGCGCACCACCCGCCGTCAGCGACTGACCGAATTCGGTAGCGTTTACTACCAGCGTTGTCTGGATGTATTGGGTCTGGTGGCCGACTCCGAACGCCTCGCCGAACAGGCCCTCGACGAGCCGCGCGGCTTGCTGCGTATCACCGCGCCACTGACTTTTGGCGTCGAACGTCTGGCCCCGGCGCTCAGCGAGTTTTCCCTGCAATACCCGCAATTGAAAATGGATGTGGTGCTGACCAACCGCCGTCCGGACCTGCTGGAAAGTGGCCTCGACGTAGCGTTTCGGCTGGGGCATTTCGAGCAGTCGAACCTGATCGCCCGGCCGCTGATCGACTACACCCTGACCGTATGCGCCTCCCCGGCGTACGTCGCGCGACGCGGCATGCCGATCACCCCTGAAGACCTGCAGCAACACGACTGCCTGTCGTTCGCCTACCCTGCCGGCGATGACTGGCAATCGGTGGAAAAACGCTGGCGCCTCAGCGGCCCGGACGGCGAGATTCTGGTCGACGTCAGCGGCCCGATGCTGATGAACACCTCTGCCGGCCTGCATCAGGCGGCACGCACCGGCATGGGCATTGTGATGCTGCCGGACGCGCTGGTGGAACAGGATCTGCGCGACGGCAAACTGGTGACGGTGATCCCCGATTACCAGCCACCGAGCCGCCCATTGCACCTGCTGTACGCGCCGGATCGTTATCGTTTGCCCAAGCTGCGGCGCTTCGTCGAATTCGCGATGAAAACCTGGGGCAGATCCTGATTTGGGCTGCGATTGACTATGCTCCGGTGATTGCCGAAAAGGATGCTGCCATTCGATGAAAACCAACCTCACCGTACGCGATCTGTTGCCTGCCGAAGTGGAGCCAGTTCGCCTGTTTCTTGGGCAACATGGCTGGGGACACCGAACGGGTTCCAACGACTACTTCGCCCAACTCATCGAAAACTCGCAACGCACAGCGGTCGCGCTGAGCGGCGAGCAGATCATCGGTTTCGCCCGAGGCCTCACCGATGGTTTGTCCAACGGCTATCTGTCGATGGTCGTGGTCGATGACCAGCATCGGCGCGCCGGCGTCGGGCGCGCACTGGTCGAGCATGTCATGGGTGACAACCCCGAGATCACTTGGGTCCTGCGCGCCGGGCGCGAAGGGGCGGAGACGTTTTTTGCCAGTTTGGGATTTGAAACGTCGGTGATTGCCATGGAGCGGCCGCGCTTGAAATAACCGGCGCCGACCATGGCAACCGCTATGATTCATCTTCTCTTTCAAGCACGGACGCCAATTGATGCTAATCACTCTGCAAAACACCCCACTGTGGGTTTATGCGGTTTTCCTGGTACTGGTGTATTTCGGGATCAAGGCACGCACGCCCAGTCCCAAGAGCCGTTTAGCAATGCTGGTCACACCGCCAGCGTTGATAGCCTGGTCTCTCTTCTCAATAAATCTGACGCTTAACCCAGCCTTGTCCCTCAGTTGCTGGATCGGCGCCCTTTTGTTGGGCGGCGTTACAGCATGGCTGATGTTTTCGGCGCAATACGTGACGCTTGATGATTCGCAAACAGGACTGATCTTGCCCGGCACATGGAAAGTGTTGATGTTGTACCTGCTGTTTTTCGCCGTGAATTACTACTTCGGTTATCAGGATGACGTGCATCCGGAGCAAGCCTCTACTCCGGATATGCTGCAGTTCAAAGCTGCAACGTCAGGTTTCGTCTGTGGACTGATAGGCACTCGTTCGCTGAAGTACTACCGGTTGCTGCGCTTGCTTCAGGCGCAACGCCCGGGATTGACCGCACAATGAATCAGGAGCCGTCTTTCACCAACACCGGCTTCTCCTGATAACGCTGCGCAAACAACTGCTTCAACTGCGCCACCTTCGGCATGTCGTTGATCACGATGTACGGATAGCTCGGGTGTTCGGTCAGGAAATCCTGGTGGTAGTCCTCCGCCGGGTAGAAGCCGTTGTAGGTTTCCAGTTGGGTGACGATCGGTTTGCTGTAGGCATGCGCCGCGTCGAGTTGGGCGATGTAGGCCTGGGCCACCCGTTGTTGATCGGCATTGACCGGGAATAGCGCCGAGCGATATTGCGTGCCGCTGTCGGGGCCTTGGCGGTTGAGTTCGGTCGGATTGTGGGCCACCGAGAAGTAGATCTGCAGCAGGCTGCCGTAGCTGACTTGCGTCGGGTCGAAGGTAACTTGCACGGACTCGGCGTGACCGGTGTCGCCTTCGCTGACCCGCTCGTATTGCGCCGTGTTCGCTGCGCCGCCGGCATAACCGGAGACGGCTTTCTGCACGCCTTTGACGTGCTGGAAAACCCCTTGCACGCCCCAGAAACAACCACCGGCGAACACCGCGGTTTCACTGTGCGCCTGGGTGGTTTCGTCGAGGGCTGGTGGCGGGATGACCACCGCGTCTTCAGCGCCGAAAGAGAACGCCGAGCATTGGCCGATCACGCCGGCCATGGCGACGCCGAGCAATGCACGTCGCCAGTTGTTTTGAGCTTTCATGTTGCGCACTCCCGATCAGCCGAAGGTGAAGGCGTAAGCCGATACGCCCGGATCAAGAAATTCGATGGTGAAGGTGCGATCCTTCACCTCGTCGGTTTGCCGCACCAATTGGTACAAGCGCTGTTCGGTCACGCGACCGCTGCCATCCGCGGCGACATCGACTCCGTGGGCATCGCCCGGCGCCTGACCGTCAATCGACACTTTGAAGCGCACCGGTTTGCCATCTGCGCCCGGCCCCAGTACCAAATGCAGATCGCGGGCGTGGAAGCGATAGACGATGCGACCGGCCGGCGCACTGGCGGTGGCGCGCTCGGCGCCGACAGCCCACTGCCCGCCAAGGCTCCAGTCATTCAAAGTCAGGTTGGCCGGTGGGTTATAGGTCGCGACCTTGTCAGGCACCAGGCTGGTTTGCGGTACGAAATGTTCCGCACGCTGGTAGCCGACATAGGTTTCCGGCGATAGCACCTGATTCATGTCCGGGGCCATCTGCACGCCTTGGGCGTCAGCGTTGATCAGGCCATCAGCCACGGTTTTCGCCCCGGCTTCACGCAGCAACTGCTGGATGACCCGCTCTGATTCGGCGTAGTCGCCTTCGCCAAAATGGTGGTATCGAATCCGTCCCTGAGCATCGGCAAAATAATGCGCCGGCCAGTATTCGTTGTTGAAGGCACGCCAGATCTTGTAGTCGTTATCGATCGCCACCGGGTAGTTGATACCCAGCTCCTTCATGGCTTTCGTGACATTGCCGACATCGCGCTCGAAAGCGAACTCCGGCGCATGCACACCGATTACCACCAGCCCCTGATCGCGATACTTCTCGGCCCAGGCTCTGACGTATGGCAGGGTGCGCAGGCAGTTGATGCAGGAGTAGGTCCAGAAGTCCACCAGCACCACTTTGCCCTTCAGTGCCTGGGCGTCCAGCGGTGGCGAATTGAGCCATTGCACGGCGCCAGTGAGCGGTGGCAACTGCCCTTCGACCGGCAATGTTCCGGGTGCCTTGTCAGCAATTTTCATTGCCGCGCCTGTGGCTTTCATGCTGCCGTTCGCCGCGTCATCCACATCGGGAATCTGCGCCATCATCGTGCCGCTGCCCGCAGGTGATTTACCGGAGAGTTTGCCCACCAGCGCTTGTTCGATTCCGCCCGTGGATGCGGTCGACAACCGTGCCAACAGCCCGGTGTCGAGGCCCAGCGCAATCGCCGCGACACCCGCCAGCATCGCCGCTCCCAACCCACGACGGATCCACTCCCCCGTACCGATCGAGCGCTTCATCAACGCAAAGACCTTACCGCCCAGCAGCAGCGCCGCCGCCAGTGAAGTCGCGGCGCCCGCCGCGTAGGCGAGCAACAACAGCGTGGTGGCGATGCTTGCCCCTTGCAGCGCGGCACCGGTCAGAATCAAGCCGAGAATAGGCCCGGCGCACGGCGCCCAGAGCAACCCCGTGGCAACGCCGATCAGAAACGAGGCGCCGGGACGCGGACGATTGTCCTGGCCCGCGGCTTCGGACAGCCGACTGCCGGCCGAGACCAGCGGTCGCGTCAGGCGCTCGGCGAGACGCGGCAGCAGCAGCGTCAGCCCGAACAGTGCAACGAACAGCAACGCGAGCCAGCGCCCGTACTGATTGACTTGCACCACCCAACCGCCGCCCACCGCCGCCAGCGTGGCGACGAGGGCGAAGGTCAGCGCCATCCCGGCCAATAGCGGCAAGCCACTCTTGATAAACGGCTGCCCGGTGCGAGCGAAGACAAAAGGCAGAACAGGCAGGATGCACGGACTGACGATCGTCAGCACACCGCCCAGATAAGCGAGAACCAAGAGCCACATGGTGTCGTCCTGTAGAAAGTGAAGATCGAAAAAGGGCCATGGCTCATGCCGCCACGGGTTTGAACGTCATCGCCAGGCCGTTCATGCAATAGCGCAGGCCGGTGGGATTCGGGCCGTCATCGAAGACATGCCCCAGGTGCCCGCCGCAGCGCCGACAGTGCACTTCATTGCGCGACATGCCGAAGGAGCGGTCCTGACGCGTGGCCACCGCGTGCTCCAGCGGTGCCCAGAAACTCGGCCAGCCGGTGCGGCTGTCGAACTTGGTCGCCGATGAAAACAGCGCCAGGTCACAGCCCGCGCAGTCGAATGTGCCGTTGCGATGTTCGTTGTTGAGGGGGCTGGTGTAGGCCCGCTCGGTGCCTTCTTCGCGCAGGATGGCGTACTGCTCATCCGAGAGCAGCGAGTGCCATTCGCTGTCGCTGTGGCTCACCTCGAAAACCTCATCGGCATGGGCTTGCTCGATCAGTGCGGTGCCCAAGGAAAATTTTGGCAATACACCCGCCACCAGGGCTGCAACCCCCAGCCCGCCGCTCGCTACGAGAATCTGTCGCCGTGAAAACATGGCCGTCTCCAAAAATTCCAGGTGCCTGTCATGGAACACAGCCTAGGCTTGGGTTGATCGCCAAATCCTCACGGGAAGTTAACGAATTCGTGATAACTCGCCCCGAGGAAAACCCGCACAATGCGCTCACTGCGCCGAAGGATTGAGCTTGATGGAACCGACCAGACGCATCCTCGTGGTCGAGGATGACCAACACATCGCCGATTTGATTTGCCTGCATTTGCGCGATGAACATTACGACGTCGTGCACTGCGCCGACGGCGACGAAGGCATGCGCCTGTTGCAACAGGGGCAATGGGATGCGCTGATCCTCGACCTGATGTTGCCGGGGGTCGACGGCCTGGAAATCTGCCGCCGCGCCCGGGCGATGGCGCGCTATACGCCGATCATCATCACCAGCGCACGCTCCAGCGAATTGCACCGCATCCTCGGTCTGGAACTGGGTGCCGACGACTACCTCGCCAAACCGTTTTCAATGCTGGAACTGGTGGCCCGGGTCAAAGCCTTGCTGCGCCGGGTCGACGCCATGGCGCGCAACCTGAAAATGGACGCCGGCAGCCTCAATCTCGATGGTCTGAGCATCGACCCGATCACCCGCGATGTCGCCCTCAACGGTGCGCGGCTGGACCTCACCCCGCGAGAGTTCGACTTGCTGTATTTCTTCGCCCGCCAACCGGGCAAGGTGTTCTCGCGCATGGACCTGCTCAATGCGGTGTGGGGTTACAGCCACGAAGGCTACGAGCACACGGTCAATACGCACATCAATCGCTTGCGGGCGAAAATCGAAAGCGATCCGGCGCAACCGACACGCATCCTCACCGTGTGGGGCCGTGGCTATAAATTCGGCACGGAACAACCATGAAACTGACCCTGTCGCAGCGCCTGTCCGTCGTATTCGCCGTGTTGCTGCTGGTGTGCTGCGGCACCTCGGCATGGCTGCAGGTGCGCTCCAGCAAGATGCACGAGCTGGAAGTGGTGCAAGGCCTGTCGCGGGACCTGGCGCAGCACATCGCCCATGACACGGTGCTGATGGACAGCAATGGCTTGATGCCCGGCGCCGTGCGCGAACTGTTCAGCCAGTTGATGCTGGTCAACCCGAGTGTCGAGGTGTACCTGCTCGACACGGAGGGGCGGATCGTCGGCAATGCCGCACCCGAGGGTCGGATGCGACGGGAAAAAATCGACCTCGTACCGATCAAGCGCCTGCTCGACGATCAACCGCTGCCGATCCTCGGCGATGACCCGCGCAGCGTCGATGGCCGCAAGGTGTTCAGTGCCGCGCCACTGAAGGTCAATGGCAAGCCTGCGGGCTATCTGTACGTGGTGTTGCTCAGTGAAGAACATGATCGTTTCGCCGAACGCGGCGCGACCAGTGCTGCGCTCAACACCGCATTGCTATCAATCGGGCTGGTGGCGCTGTTGTGCCTGATTGCCGGCCTCACGGCATTCAACCTGATTACCCGGCCATTGCGCCGGTTGACTGAAACTGTCAGCCGCTTCGACATCGACGGCACGCCGCAATCTGCGCCCGTCATGCCAGCCGCTGTGGATAAAACCGCTGACCCGGATGAAATCGCTGTGCTCGACGCTGCCTTCCGGCAAATGCAAAACCGCTTAGGGGAACAGTGGCGCTCGTTGACCCGCCAGGATCAGGAGCGCCGTGAACTGGTGGCGAACATCTCCCACGACCTGCGCACACCACTGGCCTCGCTGCACGGCTATCTGGAAACCCTGTCACTCAAGGACGCCACGCTCTCTGCCGAGGAGCGGCGCCGCTATCTGGGTATCGCTCTCGATCAAAGCCGCAAGGTCGGCGGGTTGGCGCAATCGCTGCTGGAGCTGGTGCGTCTGGAACACGGCTTTGTGCAACCGGTGCTGGAACGCTTCTCCCTGATCGATCTGCTGCAGGACATCTTCCAGAAATTCGAACTGGCCGCCGAAGCCCGCCACGTCGAACTCAAGGCCAGCTTCGGGCCAAACCTGCCGACGGTCTGCGCCGACCTTGGCTTGATCGAACGGGTGCTGACCAACCTGGTGGACAACGCCTTGCGCCATACGCCGCCGGGCGGCGAAATCGAGCTGGATCTGAAACCCCAGGGCGCATTGGTCGAAGTGACGGTTAGCGACACCGGCCCCGGCATCGCACCCGAGTTGCGCGAAGGTCTGTTCCTGCGTCCGTTCAATATTGGTGGTGCGCGACGCGACGGAGGACTGGGGCTGCGCATCGTCCACCGCATCCTGCAACTGCACGGGCGAGACATTCAGTTGGTCGATGTCGCTGGGCGTGGCGCAACTTTCCGCTTCACGCTGCCGACCGATCAGCAAACCGCGGAACAGTGGATGGTGCGCTCGATGAACCTGAACACGCCGGACAAATAATCCGCACCACCGGACTGTTGTTCCGTGACAACGCCGCCCCGCTCCCCTAAATTAACCGGCCTGAAAAAGACCCCGTGCTTTCTCGTCTCAACTCAAGTTAAAAAAGTAGTGAAATTTCAATGTCCGATTTCAACACCGCTGAATCCGTAGTCACCGAATCGTCCAAAGCGGAATACGAAAACTCCATCAATCTTTCACAACACCTTCCACAAGCCAAGATCATCAGCGAGATGGTGCTGGATGCTTTCCAGTCGACCCGCGAAAGCGACCAGATCCGCGAGCTGCGCGCCGCGATCCGTCAGGCGCACGACAGCTTCGATGACGACAAGGCCTACGAGCTGATGGGCGAACTCAAGCGCCTCAAGGACGCCGAGGCCGCCGACATCGCCGCCCTCGAAGACCTGAGCAGCAAGTTTTCAATCGGCCGCATCCTGTCCTGCTTCAAGGACGATCCGGCGTTCCAGGAAATTGTTTACGGCCTCGCGCTCAAAGTGCTGAATCAGACCCACCAGGCGATCAGCAACCCGAGCGGCGGCAAGAGCAAGGCTGCCAAGAAGAAAGAACTGGAAATCTTCACCATCAGCAAGGACGGCAGCAGCGTGACCCTGCCGCTGCGCACGCCGCGTTCGCGTCTGAACGTTGACCGTGAAGCGCTGGAGTTCCTCGGTTTCACCTTCGTCGGTGAAGGCGAAGAAGCCGAGTTGGAGGGCGAGACCTTCATCGACAACGCCGGCACCGAACACGCGATCAACCGCAAGAACATCATCACCGCCCTGCAACAGCAGACCGCGTTCGATGGCTACAGCATCGCTGCGCAGTAACCCCGTCGCCGACAAAAAAGCCCCGCATTGAAATTCAGGCGGGGCTTTTTGTTGGGCGGCGCGGCGGTCAGACTTCCGGTTGCACCGCTGCGATCATGTCGACTTCAACCGCGGCGTTCTTCGGCAACTGGTAGACACCGACCGTAGTGCGCGTATGTCGCCCGGCATCACCGAGCACATGGCTGAAAACGTCCGATGCACCGTTGGCCACTTCGCTCAGGTCAACGAAGTCCGGGGTCGACTTCACGTACACCGTGACCCGCAACAACGCCCGGATCTTGTCCAGCGAACCGACCGCATCGACGATCAGCGCCAGGCAGCGCATGGCACTGATGCTCGCGGCAGCCTGGGCGTCCTTGAGGCTCAACTCCAACCCCACGCGACCGGGATACAGAATCCTGCCATTGACCCGCGGCACCATGCCGCTGATGTACAACTCATCGCGGTGGCGGATCAGCGGCGCGTAATTGCCGCCGGCGGTGTTCTCGCCATAGATGTCGTAGTTCAGCTCGTGTGCCAGGGCAATGAAGCGTTCGTCGCAGGTCATCCTCTCAATCATTTCGCCCAGCCTTTTGATCGATGCATGAAAAATCGCGGAGTGGAACAGTTGAGCGCCGAGAGAGTGGCATGGCGCTATCACTGAAGACTGGATCCAAATCTAGGTGTTTTGCCAGTACTGCGCAACCTTCGAAATCGGCGGCGCACGCCATCGCGAGCAGGCTCGCTCCCACATTTGATTGGCGTCGTTCACAAATCCCCTGTGGGAGCGAGCCTGCTCGCGATGGTGTCACCTCGATTCAGCATAATTTACCCAACAAAAAACCCCGCACATCTCTCAACGTGCGGGGTTTTTCTTGAAGCCATCCAGCCTTACGGCGCGTACGTCAGCAGCAGCTCGGCCGGCACCTTGAAGTCCAGGGACATCATGACGCTCAGGGCGGTGATGGTGAAGATCGAGAACACGAACAGCTTGCGTGCCCAGACCGTGTCATCCACCGCCTTGTAGCCGGTCCAGGCCATGTACAACCAGTACATGCCCATGGCCGCGGCGACGGCGAGGTAGCTCATGCCGGCGTAACCGCTGAAAGTCAGCATCAAGGTCGCCACGAGGAACGCCAGGATGTAGAGCAGGATGTGCTTCTTGGCCACTTCGATTCCGCGCTTGACGGGCAACACCGGAATCGATGCGGCCAGGTAGTCGTTGAAACGGAAAATCGCGATGGCGTAGGAATGCGGCATCTGCCACAGGCTGAACATCACCAGCAGGGTCAGTGCGGCCATGTCGAAGCTGTTGGTTACGGCAACGTAACCGATCACTGGCGGCATGGCGCCCGACAGACTGCCCACCAGCGTGCCGTGAACCGACTTGCGCTTGAGGTACAGGCTGTAGAAGCCGACGTAGATGATGAAGCCGATTACCGCGAACAGGGCGGCCAACGGGTTGGCCACCTTGTACAACAAGGCAACGCCGAGAACACCCAGGATGGTCGCGTAGACCAGGGCCAGTTTCAGGGAGATCAAGCCCTGCACCAGCACCCGGTTCTTGGTGCGTTCCATCTTCAGGTCGATGTCGCGGTCGATGCAGTTGTTGAACACGCAACCGGAGGCCACAACCAGGGATGTGCCGATCATGGCGGCCAGGAACACCGCCAGATCTACATGCCCTTTCGAGGCCAGGAAGAACCCGCCTGCCACAGAAAGCACGTTACCGAAAATGATCCCCGGTTTGGTGATTTGGATAAAGTGCTTGAGCGACATCGGGTCTACCTCACTTCGCCATCATGTACGTGTGGATGCTGAACATGATCCACAGCGACAGGCCAACCAGCAGCAGGATCACGATGGCCGTAAAGACAAACGCGATCACGTTGTTACGTTGTGCAATCGAACGGTCCAGGTGCAGGAAGTAGTACAGGTGAACGATCACCTGGATTACCGCGAACAGCAGAACGATTGCCAGCGTGGTCGACTTCGGCAAGGTCGGGAACATCACCAGGCCGAACGGGATGGCAGTCAGGATCACCGACAGGATGAAGCCGATGGCGTACGACTTTACGCTGCCGTGGCCAGCATCATGGCTGTCATGGGAGTGTGCATTAGCCATTACAGAGTCCCCATCAGGTAAACAACGGTGAATACGCAGATCCACACCACGTCCAGGAAGTGCCAGAACAGGCTCAGGCAGCTCAGACGGGTCTTGTTGGTCGCCGTCAGGCCGTGCTTGTTGACCTGGTACATCATGATGCCCATCCAGATCAGACCCGCGGATACGTGCAGACCGTGGGTACCAACCAGGGTGAAGAACGCCGACAGGAAGCCCGAACGGCTAGGACCGAAGCCCTCGGAGATCAGCAGGTGGAACTCGTTGATCTCCATGGCGATGAAGCCTGCGCCGAGCAGGAAGGTCATGAACAACCAACCCAGAACCTGCTGCTTTTTACCTTTGTACAACGCCAGCATGGCGAAGCCGTAGGTGATCGAACTGAACAACAGCAGAGCGGTTTCGCCCAGCACGTATGGCAGTTCGAAGATGTCGTGGCCCGACGGGCCACCGGCGACGTTGTTTACCAGTACTGCGTACACCGCGAAGATCGACGCAAACAGAATGCAGTCGGTCATCAGGTAGAGCCAGAAACCGTATACGGTCATCTCGCCCGAGTCGTGGTGATGGTCATCGTGCCCATGGTCACCATGGGCGTGTCCAACATTGGTCACTAAGTTCGACATGGTTTAAGCCTGTTCCAACGAGGTTACACGGGTGGCATTGGCCGGGATTTTCCCTGCCGCGACCAGACGCTTGTGCTGCTCGGCTTCGATGCGCTCGATCGTTTCAACCGGAACCATGTAGCCCTGGTCGTCACGTACGGCGTGGATCACGAAGTAGATGACAGTGCCGGCCAGGCTGGCGATCGCCAACCACCAGATGTGCCAGATCATCGCGAAACCGAAGACGGTCAGCAGTGCGCCCATCACCACGCCAGTGGCGGTGTTGTTCGGCATGTGGATCGGTTCGTACTTGGCCGGAGCCTGGTACGCAGTACCGTTTTCCTTGGCTTCGGTGAACGGGTCGATGCAGTCAGCCTTAGGCAGCACAGCGAAGTTGTAGAACGGAGGTGGCGACGAGGTCGACCATTCCAGAGTGTGGGCATTCCACGGGTCACCGTGTTCGCACATGTTCTCTGGCTTGTTGCGGTCACGCACACTGACGTACAGCTGGATCAGTTGGCAGGCGATACCGACAGCGATCATCACCGCACCGAACATGGCAACGTACAGGTACGGTACCCACTCAGGGTTGGTGGTGGCGTTCAGACGACGGGTCATGCCCATGAAGCCCAGTGCATAGAGCGGCATGAACGCGACGAAGAAGCCCGAGATCCAGAACCAGAACGCTGCTTTACCCCAGCCTTCGTGCAGCTTGAAGCCGAACGCTTTCGGGAAGTAGAAGCCGAAACCCGCGATGTAGCCGAAGACTGCGCCGCCGATGATCACGTTGTGGAAGTGCGCGATCACGAACAGGCTGTTGTGCAGAACGAAGTCAGCACCCGGGATGGCCAGCAGTACGCCGGTCATGCCGCCGATGGCGAAGGTCACCATGAAGCCCAGAGTCCACATCACCTGGCTGGTGAAGCGCAGACGGCCCTGGTAGATGGTGAACAGCCAGTTGAACAGTTTCACACCCGTCGGGATGGAAATCAGCATCGTCGCCAGACCGAAGAAGGCGTTGACGCTGGCACCCGAACCCATGGTGAAGAAGTGGTGCAGCCAAACCATGAAGCCCAGTACCGAGATCGCGCCCGAAGCGTAGATCATCGAGTGGTGGCCGAACAGTTTCTTGCCGGTGAACGCCGAGATCACTTCCGAGAAGATGCCGAATGCCGGCAGGATCAGGATGTAAACCTCAGGGTGGCCCCAGGCCCAGAACAGGTTGACGTACATCATTGGATTGCCACCAAGTTCATTGGTGAAAATGTGGAAATCCATGTAACGGTCGAGGGTCAGCAGTGCCAGGGTAGCGGTCAGGATCGGGAACGAAGCCACGATCAGGACGTTAGCCCAGGTGCAGGTCCAGGTGAAGATCGGCATGTCCATCAGTTTCATGCCAGGGGTACGCATTTTCAGCACGGTCGCGAGGAAGTTGACCCCCGTTAGCGTCGTACCTAACCCGGATAGCTGTAGCGCCCAGATGTAGTAGTCCATACCCACGCCAGGGCTGTACTGCAGACCCGACAGCGGCGGATAGGCAACCCAGCCGGTCTTGGCGAATTCGCCGACGCCCAGGGACAGGTTGATCAGCACAACGCCGGACACCAGCAGCCAGAAGCTCAGGGAGTTCAGGAACGGGAAGGCAACGTCACGCGCGCCGATCTGCAGCGGCACTGCAAGGTTCATCAGGCCGGTGAAGAATGGCATCGCCATGAAGATGATCATGATCACACCGTGAGCGGTGAAGATCTGGTCATAGTGTTCAGGTGGCAGGTAGCCAGGCGAACCCTCGGTGGCCATGGCCAGCTGGGTACGCATCATGATGGCGTCGGCAAAGCCACGCAGCAGCATGACCATGGCAACGATGATGTACATCACACCGATTTTCTTGTGGTCGACCGACGTCAGCCACTCGGTCCACAAGTAGGTCCACTTCTTGAAGTAGGTGATTGCAGCGAACAACGCCAGACCACCGAGCGCGATCATCGAGATGGTGACCATCACGATCGGCTCGTGGAAAGGGATCGCTTCCCAACTTAATTTACCAAACATCGTTTACTCCTCTGCCCCGGCAGCTGAATGCGAATTCGAGTCCATATCCGTTGCCGCCACTTCTTTCTCTTTCTTCTCGTGCTTCAGCGGCTTGCCCGGTTTCATGCCTTCGTACTTGTCGACGATGATCTGGAACAGGTTCGGCGTGACCGAGGAGTAGAGCTCGACTGGATTGTTCTGGCTTGGCTTGGCAAGGGCTGCGTATTCAGCTTGTTCAAGCTGTTTAGGTGCCTTTTTGACTTCACTTACCCAGGCGTCGAAATCTTCCTGAGAAGTTGCGATCGCTTTGAATTTCATACCGGTGAAACCAGCACCGCTGTAGTTGGCGGAGATACCGTCCATTTCAGCGTTGCGGTCAGCGATCAGGTGCAGCTTGGTCTGCATGCCCGCCATCGCGTAGATCTGGCCGCCCAGGCCCGGGATGAAGAACGAGTTCATCACGGCGTCGGAGGTGATCTTGAAGTTGATTGGCGTGTGCGCCGGGAACACGATCTTGTTGACCGTGGCAATGCCTTGTTCCGGGTAGATGAACAGCCACTTCCAGTCCAGCGCAACGACTTCGATGGTCACCGGCTTGACGTCGGATTCAATCGGACGGTACGGGTCCAGTTTGTGGGTCGAAATGTAGGTGATGTAACCCAGGGCGATGATGATCAGAACCGGGATGGTCCAGACGGCCACCTCGATTTTGGTCGAGTGCGACCATTTCGGGGTATAGACGGCGTCCTTGTTGGAAGCGCGATACTTCCAGGCAAACAGGAAGGTCATGACGATAACCGGCACAACGACCAACAGCATCAGCAGCGTGGCGGTGATGATCAGGTTGCGCTGTTCCAGGCCGACCTGGCCCGTTGGATTGAGCAGGGTCATGTTGCAGCCTCCCAGCAACAACGTGCCGAGCAGCGGCACTAGGCCTAGTAATCTGGGGTACCTGTTTTTACTCATCTCACGACCTCTAAAGCAGCTTGCGCAATGCAGTTGGGTTTTGATCGCCAACACTTCACCCTGCCAAGGGTTGGCATTTTCTTTGGATTGAATAAGGGCCGCCCGTCGCGCGTCAGACGCTCGACAAAACCTTGGGACAGCGGTCAGTTCTTATTCGAATTCGTGGTCAAAGGCCTTGTTACAGACCAATTCCATTTGGTGCGGAAAGTTGGAAGGCACCGACACCTGGGTGTCTCAAAAGCCTTTCGGCCTGCTCGACACCCGACTTCCTGCTCGGTTCCTTATAAAGGCCGAGCAGTGCCGGGAATTCAATGCGGGCGATTGTAGATAGGTAGCGCCCTATACACCATGTCTTATCCCGAAATAATTTTTATCGCTCAGAGCAACAATCCATCACCGTTTTTGCAAAAGTTCCGCATGTTATCGAAATCAATTCTCAACAAAAACACCAAAAAATGTAGGCCTATACACCTCAGTTCAGACAGCTCCGAAGGCTTTTTCCCGGCATCGAATCGGCGCAAAGCCCGATATTCAAAGGCCTCTGGCCATCTGCCAGAGCTTGTTAAAACTGCCTGATCTGGCACATCCGTGCAAAACCAGAAAAATGCCGAAACAGACCAATCCTTTTTTGTAACATTACGCCAATCCGGGTCGCCGAAACGCCCTGCGACAGGGCGCGTGTGACAACATGTCGCACACCTGCCGCACTCTCTGTTGCCGTTCGTCACGGTGATTTCACAAACACTCTGAAATGCAAAACGCCTCGATCGGCTGATCCGCAAATCGAGGCGTTTTCTGTATCGGCCAATCAGCCGAAGAGTTGACTCAACGCAGTGCTTTTCGGTTGCGCGAGGTCAGCAGCGGAACAAGGATCACCACCAGCACGAACGCCACCAGCGCCCATTGCGCCAGCGACAGGCCGAGGATCGGCGGGTACGGTGTCGAACAGAAACCGTCGACCTGGAAGCCCAGCGGGAAGATCTTCGCCAACGGCAGGTCGTCGACAATCGGCTGCAATACATCGATGCCGCAGCTCACCGCCGGATAGAACTGGGTGTACACATGATGCCCGGCGACACCGGCCCCGGCGATCGCGCAGATCACCACCAGCACTTCGAACACCGTGATGCTGCGTCGGGTGCGCATGGCCGCGCCGATAAAGGCGAACAGCGCAATCAGCAGCAAGGCATAACGCTGCAGGATGCACAGCGGGCATGGCGCCTCGCCCAGCACGATCTGCATATAAAGAGCGCCACCGATCAGCGCCAGACAGATGACCCCCAACAGCACCAGAAAGCGCCGCTCACGTCCCAGTCGAATCGTTTCCTCGCTCATCGCGTTTCCCTTTCAAATCCATGGTTCAGCCGTTGAACGGCTGATGGTTGCCCGCAAGTCTACACGCGGGACATTACGCCGCGCAGTAGCGGGGGAATAAACGATAAGGCGGTTAAGGAATGATTAACCTTTAAACAGAATTTGATAATTGAGACCGCGTAACGGCCTTCGCGAGCAGGCTCGCTCCCACATTGGATCTGCGGCGAACACAAATCCCGCGGGAGCGAGCCTGCTCGCGAATGAAGGCAACCGCGTTTCAGATCATTCCAGAGCAGCCGCCGGCCCGAAGAACTCATAACGGCTCTGCTGCTCCGGTACACCCAAGGCTTTCAGATGCCGTTTGATCGCCCCCATGAAGCCTTTCGGCCCAAGAAAGTAAGCATCGACATCGCGCTGCTGCGGCAACCATTCACTCAACTGCTCGGCGCTCAGCATCCCGAGCTTGTCCGCCGCCGGGCTTACGCCGTCATCTTCGGCGTAGCAATAGAAGCGCTTGAGCTGTGGATGACGCGCCGCCAGACCGTCGACCCAGTCGCGGAACGCATGCACGCTGCCATTGCGCGCGCAGTGGATAAAATGCACCGGGCGTTCGGTTTGCAGCGCTGCTTCAAGCATCGCCAAAGTCGGAGTGATGCCGACACCGCCACTGATCAGCACCAACGGCTTGTCACTGGCCGTCAGGGTGAACTCGCCCGATGGCGGAAACAGCGCAATGCTTGCGCCGACGTGCAGTTGATCGTGCAAGTAGTTGGACGCACGACCACCCGGCTCGCGTTTGACGCTGATGCGGTACTGGCCCTTGTTCGCCAGTGCCGACAACGAGTAGTTGCGGCGAATCTCTTCGCCATCGAGGATCAACTTCATGCCGATGTACTGGCCCGGCTGTGCAGCAAGGATCGGACCTTTGTCCGCCGGTTCGAAGTAGAACGAGATGATCTCCGCGCTCTCCTCGACCTTGTCCACCACGATGAACTCCCGCGCCCCGCGCCAGCCGCCGACCGCTTGTTCTTTTTGGTCGTAGATCGCCGTCTCCGCGCCGATCAGAATCTCGGCCAGCTGCCCGTACGCCGCGCCCCATGCGCTCATGACCTCAGGCGTGGCGATCTCGTCGCCGAGCACTTCGGAGATGGCGCGCAGCAGGCAGGTGCCAACAATCGGGTAGTGCTCCGGGAGGATTTGCAGGGCGACGTGCTTGTTGATGATCTTCGCCACCAGATCGCCCAACTGGTCGAGCTGATCGATGTGCCGCGCATACATCAACACGCCGTTGGCCAGAGCACGCGGCTGGTCGCCACTGGCCTGGTGCGCCTGGTTGAACAGTGGACGTACCTCAGGGTACTCGGCGAGCATCATGCGGTAGAAGTGGGTGATCAGCGCTTCACCGCCGCTTTCCAGCAGAGGCACGGTGGATTTGACGATGGCACGATCCTGGACGCTAAGCATAAGAGTGACTCCTGAGCTTTTTGAGAATTACCTTAGGCTTATCAGTTTTCGTGCCAGATTATTTATCGTTATAAATCAATGGCTTATTTTTTGATTAGTCATTTAGACTCAAAGCGCCTTATAGTCATAGCGACTACATAGAGTCTCTTTGACTACAAGACCATGACCGCCAAATCCCTGCTCACCGCTCTACTGCCGCTGGTCTCCGACCTGTCCCGCGAACTGCCCGAAGGCGAGCGCTATCGACGCCTTCTCGAAGCCCTGCGCGCCCTGCTGCCATGCGACGCCGCCGCGTTGCTGCGCCTCGACGGCGAATGGCTGGTGCCATTGGCGGTGGATGGATTGAGCACCGACACCCTCGGCCGACGCTTCAAAGTCAGCGAACACCCACGTTTTGCCATCCTGCTGGAGGGCGCCGGGCCGACCCGGTTCGCCGCCGACAGCGACTTGCCCGATCCTTACGATGGCCTGGTCGATGGTCTGGGCGATCACCTCGAAGTCCATGACTGTCTCGGTTGCCCGCTGTTCGTCGAGGAAAAACTCTGGGGCCTGATTACCCTTGATGCGCTCGACCCGGAGCGTTTCGAGCCGATCGAACTCGACGCTTTGCAAGCCTTCGCCAGCCTCGCTTCGGCCACGGTCAACGCCGCCGAACGCATCGAACGCCTGGCGCTGCGTGCCGAAGACGAGCACCAGCGCGCCGAGGTCTACCGCCAGGCCAGCGGCCAGCAGCCGCGCGAAATGATCGGCCAGAGCAAGGCGCACAAACGCCTGGTGGAGGAAATCAATCTGGTCGGCGGCAGCGACCTGACCGTGCTGATCACCGGCGAAACCGGGGTCGGCAAGGAACTGGTGGCGCAGGCGATCCACGCCGCCTCCCCGCGCGCCGACAAACCGATCATCAGCCTCAACTGCGCCGCCCTGCCCGACACCCTGGTCGAGAGCGAACTGTTCGGCCACGTGCGCGGTGCCTTTACCGGCGCTACCAGCGACCGCCGCGGCAAGTTCGAACTGGCCAATGGCGGCACGCTGTTTCTCGATGAAGTCGGCGAACTGTCGCTGACCGTGCAGGCCAAATTGCTGCGTGTGCTGCAAAGCGGCCAGTTGCAGCGGCTTGGCTCGGACAAGGAACATCAGGTCGATGTGCGCCTGATCGCCGCGACCAACCGCGATCTGGCCGAAGAAGTGCGCAGCGGCCGCTACCGCGCCGACTTCTATCACCGCCTGAGCGTGTACCCGCTGCGGGTCCCGGCGCTGCGCGATCGCGGCCGCGATGTGTTGCTGCTCAGCGGCTTTTTTCTGGAACAGAACCGCTCGCGCATGGGCCTCAACAGCCTGCGCCTGAGCAGCGACGCCCAGGACGCGTTGCTCGCCTACACTTGGCCGGGCAACGTGCGCGAGCTGGAACACTTGATTGGCCGCAGCGCACTGAAAGCGCTGGGCAATTGCAAGGTACGGCCGAAGATTCTCAGCCTGAGCGCGGCAGATCTGGATCTGCCGCGCGAGGTTGTGGATAACTCGGCTGAGCCAGTTGCCGAGGTGCCTTCGATGCCGTTGATCAGCGGCGATTTGCGCAGTGCCACCGAGCAATATCAGCGGCAGTTGATCAGTGCTGCGCTTGAACGTAACCAGGATAACTGGGCGAGTGCGGCGCGGGAGCTGGGGCTGGACCGGGCGAATCTGGGGCGGATGGCCAAGCGCCTTGGAATGAGATAGATCTCCATTGTGGCGAGGGAGCTTGCTCCCGCTCGGCTGCGCAGCAGTCGCAAAATCAGCGGACATGGCCAAGCTGATACACCGCGGTGGATGGTTATGGGAGCGCTTCGCACTCCAGCGGGAGCAAGCTCCCTCGCCACAGAGCATTCGCCGCCGTTCGGCCGAGATTGGGGATTGAGCCTAAAGCCTGCCCCCGACAAGTCGATAACCCGGCATCAATAGTTTCTGGCGATTTGCACCCTCGCCCATCACCTTTTTCCACAGAAGGTTTTTATGTCTTCCAACAAAGCCCGCGCAGATTCACTTTCGCTTCTGCTGTTTACCTTGCGCAGCGGCAAGCTGATGGCGATCAACCTGCTGAAAGTCAGTGAAATCATTCCCTGCCCGCCGCTGACCAAAATGCCGGAGTCGCATCCGCACGTCAAAGGCATCGCCACCCTGCGCGGCGCTTCGCTGTCGGTGATCGACCTCAGCCGCGCGATCGGCGAGCGACCGCTGGAAGACCCGAACGGCGGCTGCCTGATCGTCACCGACGTCAGCCGCTCCAAGCAGGGTCTGCACGTTCAGGCGGTGAGCAAAATCGTCCATTGCCTGACCACCGACATCAAGCCACCGCCATTCGGCTCCGGCGGCTCGCGCGCCTACATTACCGGCGTGACTTCGGTCGACGGCACACTGGTACAAGTGCTCGACATCGAGAAAGTCATCCACAGCATCGCCCCGGCGCAGATCGAGATGGCCCCGACCGACCTGAGCATGGAAGACGCCGAAGTCCTGGGCAACGCACGGATTCTGGTGGTCGACGACAGTCAGGTGGCGTTGCAGCAATCGGTGCACACCCTGCGCAACCTCGGCCTGCAATGCCACACTGCGCGCAGTGCCAAGGAAGCCATCGACTGCCTGCTGGATCTGCAAGGCACCGCGCAACAGATCAACCTGATCGTCTCCGACATCGAAATGTCCGAGATGGACGGCTACGCCTTCACCCGCACCCTGCGCGAGACGCCGGACTTCGCCCACCTCTACGTGCTGCTGCACACCTCGCTCGACAGCGCGATGAACAGCGAGAAAGCGCGCCTGGCCGGGGCCAACGCGGTGCTGACCAAGTTCTCCTCGCCGGAACTGACGCAGCGGCTGATCGAAGCGGCCAAACACGTCGCCGCCAACGGTCACTGAGTCTTGGGCCAGACGTACTGCTTTTTGATGCGGCGCGACCTTCGCCAAGACGTGCCGCCGATCCACTGGCCGGAAGGCATTGAACTGAGCACTTATCGCCCGGAACTGGCGGCGGCGGTGCATCAGCTGATGCAACTCGGCTACCGTGAGGGCGGCGGTCGGGTGCCGGCACTGGAGGAATGGCAACTGCGCTTCGAGAGCGATCCCGAATACGACCCGGCGCTGTGTTTCATTGCCAGCGATGCCGAAGGCGTGATCGGCGTGGCGCAGTGCTGGACCAGCTCGTACATCAAGAATCTGGTGGTGCCCCCACGTGCTCAGGGCCGAGGTTTGGGTCGGGCATTGCTGCTGAATGCATTCAAGGTGTTTCAGCAACGCCGTGAAGGGTTTGTCGATCTGAAGGTGCTGGAAGACAACCTGCGGGCGCAGCGTCTGTATGAGAGTGCCGGGATGTATGTAGTCCGCCGTGAGATTGTTCCTGACTGATGCGCCGCTTTCGCGAGCAGGCTCGCTCCCACAATTTGAAATGCGTTCCAATTGTGGGAGCGGGCTTGCTCGCGAAGAGGCCGGCCCAGGCAACTTCTCACCCTCAGGCACACTCAAACCTTGGCCAAACCCAAGGATGCCCAACCATGAAAGCCCTCACCCTAAGCCTGCTCTGCCTCACCGCCCTAGCCTCCCAGGCCCACGCCTCCAGTCCCGACGCCTGGGCCGCCTACGATAAAACCGTACTCGCCAGCTGCACCAAGGCCAGCGGCCTCAAAGACGCCAAACCGGTCGGCACCCCCGCGCAATTCGATGACCGCGTCGGCTACACCGCCGTGCTGCTGCAAGGCCAATACCCGCAAAAGCACATGAAAGGCCAGCAAGGCACCGAGCTGTGCCTGTACAGCAAAAAGTCGAAAACAGCATTCGTTACCGAATGGGACTCGATCCGTCCGACCGCGAAGCCTTGAGGGCTGGCGCACAACTTGCTTCGATCAGCCTCAGCCTGGCGACTTTACGTCGCCGTTTCACACTCTGATTGAAGATTGATCGTGCAATGAATACGACGTTTTCCTGCGTCGGTTGCGGCAAATGCTGCACCGACCACCATGTGCCCCTGACCCTCGCCGAAGCCCGCATGTGGGCGGCGGATGGCGGTCAGGTGATCGTGCTGGTGGAGGCCTTTCTCGGCAACGGCCTGGGCCTGCCGGCGCAGCAGCGTGAACACGCCGAACGGCGTTCCGCGGTAGTGCGCAGCGGTACCACCGAGGCCCACGTGGCAATCACCTTCGCTGCCTACAACGTCGGTCGCTGCCGGAATCTTGACGATGACAACCTGTGCCGGATTTACGAACGCCGGCCGTTGGTGTGCAGGATTTATCCGGCAGAAATCAATCCACACATCGCACTCAACCCTGCCGCCAAGGATTGCCCGCCCGAGTCGTGGCAACAGGGGCCGCTGCTGATTGTCGGCGGGGAGTTGGTCGATCAGGAACTGCTGGAGCTGATCCAGCGTTCGCGTCAGGCCGATCGCGATGACATCCGGATCAAGGATGCGATCTGCGCCGCACTGGGGATTCGCACCACAGCGCTCAAGGGCGATGGGTTTACCGCATATTTGCCGGAAATGGGCGCGTTTGCGGCCGTGATCGATCAGGTTTCAGCACAGCCTCTGAACACAGAATCCAGTGAATGGCTGTTTCATTTGTCCGGGGATGATGTGGCCGGGCAGTTGCTCGCAGCCGGGGCACAGGTGGTGACGGAGCCGGCGCAGACGTATGCGTTTATTTCGCTGCGGGCGGCTTGATCCGAATCTCGTACTGCCTGAAGTGGCGCTTTCGGGAGCAAGCCCCCTCCCACAGGGATCTGAGCTGTACACAGAACAATGGATCAACCCATAACCCTGTGGGAGGGGGACTGCTTTTATTGGAAGAACTCGCTGCGCTGCAGCGCGCTGCGCAGATTATTCATGGTCTGGGTCATCTGCGGGCCGATGCCCCCTTTGACCAGCTCGCCGTCGGCATCCAGCCCCAGCACACCGGACAAGTAGACCGCATCGCCAATCCGCACTGCGTCGGAAAACGGCAAGCCTCCGACATTGGGTTGGTAACGCGGCGAAGCGTTGGTGATCGGCGGTAAAAAGCGCCGAGTGATCGCCTGATACTCGCCCGTTTGCTGGAGACGCGCGAGCGCCGAATTCAAATCATCACGCAGCCGGGTGTCGGTTTTGCGTACGGCCATGGCCACCCCGCTTCCCAGCATCGGATCCTTGATCGCCGGGCCTGCAAACGCGAAGTCGTGCCCCTGAGGCTGGCTCAACAGTGCGTGGGTTATCTCGATGGAGTCCTGCAAAGTGGCGTCGATTTCGCCCGCCAGAAGACTGGCAATCAACTGATCGTTGAACTGAAAACTGCGCACCGTCACGCCGGAACCGGCCCAACGGGCCGTAGCGAACGCTTCCCGGCTGGTGCCGGCCAGCACACCGACCCGCCTCCCCTTGAGCGATTGCACATCCGGTTGCAGATTCGCCGCCCTGCGCGCCACCAACTGGCTGCTCAGCGGATACAGGTTGTCGGTAAAATCCAGCTGCTCGCGCCGCGCCGGCGTGGCGGTCATGGGCATGATCACATCGAAACGATGGGCCTGGAGCGCTTGGATATTGGTCGCGTAATCCTGATCGACCCACACGCAGCGCCTGTGCAGCTCGGCGCACAACGCATTGCCCAATTCAATGTTCAGCCCCACCAGTTCCCCTGCGTCGTTGCGACTTTCAAAGGGCGGAACAAGGGGCTCGATGCCAAACCTGAGCGTCGGCTCTACCGGCGACGAAACGCAACCGGTAGTCAGGGCCAGGAGCAGCAGGGCAGACAGGTTTCTTGCCAGAGACATTGGGGCGACCTTCATCAGAGATTTCACAAGTGCATGAATCTTTGACGAAAGGTCACCGGCATTCCCAGAGGACGAATCATCTATCGCTGTGGGAATAATCCTTTTCTGACAGAGATGCCGTCAGGTCCGATCAGCGCTTGCCCATCGAACGACGGGTGCCCGGCGGCGCCATGCCCGGGGTCTTGGTGTGGCCATTCTTGGCGCCGTTCTTGTACCACGGCTGATTCGAACCCTTGGCCGCCGCCAGTTCACCCGGTTTGAACGGGAACTTGAAAGCCGCAATCTCGGGTTTGCTCTCGCTGGCGTCAGCCAGTTCAGCCGGGACATCGCTCACAGCGTCGTCAACCGGCGGTTGGGTCGGGGAAGTCATAAAAGCTCCGCAAAGCAAAAAGTCGGGCCCGAACAGTGAGCCGCGAAGGCGCGCAGTATACCTGCGCGCCCAGACTCGGCACCTGAAGATTTGCACCGCTCGCCGAACGGTTTACAGGTAAGTGATGGTGACGATGCCTTTATCGCTCGACGTCTTCAGCGCTTGATAGGTCATGGAAAACGGCAGCGACTGATGGCTGCAAGCGTTGCGATAGGTATCCACATCAACTTGCAGACCCGGTTTGATTTCAACCTGCCGCGACACATCGGAGGCCAACGACCCGGCACGCTCCACCGCACAACCGGAATCGACGATCTGCCCGGTGAAACGGATCTCGCCGGAAGTCGATTGCGGCGCGGCACAGACTGCCAATGGAAGCAAAACAAGCACACTCGCCAAAGCGGTTTTCAGATTCATTGCACGACACTCCCGAAGAGGCCCGCTCAATTTGACGGCCGGGCTGTACAACGTTTATCCGCGGGTGAGGGCGGATCTTTAGGAGCGTAGATGTTGCGAGGCACAAACGTTCCGATTTAGAGATATTGGGTGGTGGAATTGGGGGGATGGTCACGGT
Organism: Pseudomonas sp. MWU16-30322; assembly: GCF_020515535.1. NCBI lineage: Bacteria > Pseudomonadati > Pseudomonadota > Gammaproteobacteria > Pseudomonadales > Pseudomonadaceae > Pseudomonas > Pseudomonas sp. MWU16-30322. The sequence continues at coordinate 143,560 of NZ_JAIWYL010000010.1, read as the reverse complement.
TTTGAATGGCGGTGGCTGGACTGTCGTCATCGCCAGCAGGCTGGCTCCTACAGTTGGAATGGGTGTGGTCAGGTGGAAAGTGGTCGGCTGTCAGGCCGCCTTCGCGAGCAAGCCCGCTCCCACAGTTGGATTGAGTGCATTCAGCTGGAAATTGGTCGGCTCGCAGGCTGGCTCCCACAAAAGCGCTAAAGCCGAACGCACGCTCTTCACCACTCAAATGGCCGAGTGTCAGCTCGCCGAAAGCTCTTGATCTTGCCGTGCCGGCCCCGTCGGCAGGCTGAGTGGAGGGATTGATCCGGGGGTGGGAGCGCAGCGACCGTTTGGCGCAGCCAAACACAGCGAGAGGAGGTGCAGCGAAGCAAACCGGAGGCGCTGCGCCCGGATCAATCCCGGAGCGAAGGAACCCGAGCCTAAGCGAGGGCCGAACGTTGGGGCCAAGCCTTTTGCTTACTTTTCGCTGGGCCGGCACTCCGGCGTCTGGAAAAGTGAGCCGCTGTAAGAGCGGAACCATAAGAAGCCGTTACCGCAGCAACGGATATGTACCCCATCAACCCACAACATGGTCGGCCCAGAGGCCGCCAAGCCAAACGAAACTGACAGCGCTGACAGCTAGCCGTCACCCTCCTGACCCCCAAACAAGCTTATAAATACCCAACCTGCCCAAACTCAACCCCTTGGCGCCCCAATCGCATGCGAATCCAGAAACGAACCGCCCTGCTCGCCACCCCGCTGATCATCGTCGCCGCTCTGGGCCTGTGGTACGCCACCAAACCGGCCCAGACCAAACTCGCCACCCCCACCGCCATCCCGGTCCGGGTCGTGGCAGTCAGCGAAAAGGACGTCCCCCGCTACGTCAGCGGCATCGGTTCGGTTCTCTCATTGCACAGCGTCGTGGTACGCCCGCAGATCGACGGCATTCTGACAAAGATCTTCGTCAAAGAAGGCCAACTGGTCAAAGCAGGCGACCTGCTCGCCACCATCGACGACCGCTCGATCCGCGCCAGTCTTGATCAGGCCCGCGCACAACTGGGCGAAAGCCAGGCCCAACTGGAAGTCGCCCTGGTCAACCTCAAGCGCTACAAACTGCTCAGCGTCGACGACGGCGTCTCCAAGCAGACCTACGATCAGCAACAGGCGCTGGTCAACCAGTTGAAGGCCACCGCCCAAGGCAACCAGGCTTCGATTGACGCCGCGCAGGTACAACTTTCCTACACCCAGATCCGCTCCCCGGTCACCGGCCGCGTCGGTATTCGCACAGTCGATGAAGGCAACTTCCTGCGCATGACCGACACCCAGGGCCTGTTCACCGTCACCCAGATCGACCCGATCGCCGTCGAGTTCTCGCTGCCGCAACAAATGCTGCCGACCCTGCAAGGTCTGATCAACGACCCGCAGCACGCGCAGGTCAAGGCCTACATCGGCGCCGACACCGACGGCGAAACCGGCAACCTGCTCGGCGAAGGTCACCTGACCCTGATCGACAACCAGATCAACGCCAACACCGGCACCATCCGCGCCAAGGCCGAATTCGACAACGCCAGCCAGAAGCTCTGGCCGGGCCTGCTGGTGACGGTAAAAATTCAGACGGCACTGGATAAGAATGCGCTGGTGGTGCCGCCTACCGTCGTACAACGCGGCCTCGACCAACACTTCGTTTACCGCGTGAACGGCGACAAGGTCGAAGCCGTACAAGTGCAGATGGTTTATCAGGGCAGCGGCCAGGACATCATCAAAGGCGTGAAGGCGGGTGATCAATTAGTCAGTGACGGCCAGTCGCGGCTCAAACCCGGTTCGACCGTGCAGGTGATGACCGAGCCGCCGCAGGTGGTCGAAGCGGAGCCCAAGCCATGAAGGAGCACAAAGGCGTCTCCACATGGTGTATCGACCACCCGGTCGCGACCATTCTGCTGACCTTCGCCCTGGTGCTGCTCGGGGTAATTGCCTTCCCGCGCCTGCCGATTGCGCCACTGCCGGAAGCGGAGTTTCCGACGATCCAGGTTTCCGCGCAGTTGCCCGGCGCCAGCCCTGACACCATGGCGTCCTCCGTGGCCACGCCGCTTGAAGTGCAATTCAGCGCCATCCCCGGCATGACCCAGATGACCTCCAGCAGTGCGCTCGGCTCAAGCCTGTTGACCCTGCAATTCACCCTCGACAAAAGCATCGACACCGCCGCCCAAGAAGTACAAGCGGCGATCAACACCGCCGCCGGCAAACTGCCCAAGGACATGCCGACGCTGCCGACCTGGAAGAAGGTCAACCCGGCCGACAGCCCGGTGCTGATCCTCAGTGTCAGCTCCACACAAATGCCCGGCACCGAACTCAGCGACCTGGTGGAAACCCTGCTCTCGCGTCAGATCAGTCAGATCGACGGTGTAGGCCAGATCAACATCACCGGTCAGCAACGTCCGGCGATCCGCGTGCAAGCCTCGGCCGACAAACTGGCTGCCATCGGCCTGACTCTGGCCGACATTCGCCTGGCGATCCAGCAGACCAGCCTGAACCTCGCCAAAGGTGCGTTGTATGGCGAATCGAGTATCTCCACGCTGTCGACCAACGACCAGTTGTTCCATCCCGAGGACTACAGCCAGCTGATCGTTTCCTACAAGGACGGCGCCCCGGTTCACCTGAGAGATGTCGCCAAAGTCGTCAACGGTTCGGAAGATGCCTACGTGCAAGCCTGGGCCGGTGATCAACCCGGTGTGAACCTGGTGATCTCGCGCCAGCCCGGTGCGAACATCGTCGAAACCGTCGACCGTATTCAAGCGGCGCTGCCGGGCCTGGAAGCCATGCTGCCGGCCTCGGTGCAGGTCAAAGTGCTGATCGACCGCACCCAGACCATTCGCGCGTCGCTGCATGAAGTGGAAATCACCCTGTTGATCGCCATTCTGCTGGTGGTGGCGGTGATGGCGCTGTTCCTGCGCCAACTGTCGGCGACGCTGATTGTCTCGGCGGTGCTCGGCGTGTCACTGGTGGCCAGTTTCGCCCTGATGTACATCCTCGGTTTCAGCCTGAACAACCTGACGCTGGTGGCGATTGTGGTGGCCGTGGGGTTTGTGGTCGACGATGCGATTGTGGTGGTGGAGAACATCCACCGGCATCTGGAGGCCGGCGACGGCATGCGTGAGGCGGCGGTCAAGGGCGCCGGCGAGATCGGCTTCACCGTGGTCTCGATCAGCTTCTCGCTGGTGGCGGCGTTCATTCCGCTGCTGTTCATGGGCGGTGTGGTCGGGCGGCTGTTCAAGGAATTCGCCCTGACCGCGACTTCGACCATTCTTATTTCGGTAGTGGTATCGCTGACGCTGGCGCCAACCCTGGCCGCGCTGTTCATGCGCAAACCGGTGCATCATGCCCATGACAAACCGGGCTTCAGTGAGCGTCTGCTGGCGTGGTACGAGAAAGGCCTGCGCCGCGCCCTCGCCCATCAGAAACTGATGATCGGCGTGTTCTGCCTGTCCCTCGGATTGGCAATTGCCGGTTACATCTTTATTCCCAAGGGCTTCTTCCCGATTCAGGACACCGGGTTCGTGCTCGGTACCACCGAAGCCGCTGCGGATATTTCCTACGGCGACATGGTGAAAAAACACCTGGCGATGGCCGAAATCGTCGCGGCCGACCCGGCAGTCGAAGCGTTTTCCCACTCGGTGGGCGTGTCCGGCAGCAACCAGACCATCGCCAACGGCCGCTTCTGGATCGCCCTGAAAAAACGCGGCGACCGCGACGTCTCGGCCAGCCAGTTCATCGACCGTATCCGTCCGAAACTGATGAAAGTCCCGGGCATCGTCCTGTACCTGCGCGCCGGCCAGGACATCAACCTCAGCTCCGGCCCAAGCCGCGCCCAGTACCAATACGTACTCAAGAGCAATGACGGCGCGACCCTGGCCACCTGGACCCAGCGCCTGACCGAGAAGCTGCGCAGCATCCCGGCGTTCCGCGACATTTCCAATGACCTGCAACTGGGCGGCAGCATCACCCATATCAGCATCGACCGCAGCGCCGCCGCGCGTTTCGGCCTGACCGCGAGTGATGTCGACGAGGCGCTGTACGATGCGTTCGGCCAGCGCCAGATCAATGAATTCCAGACCCAGGTCAACCAGTACAACGTGATTCTGGAGCTCGATACCCAACAGCGCGGCAAGGCCGAAAGCCTCAACTATTTCTACCTGCGCTCGCCGTTGAGCGGGGAAATGGTGCCGCTGTCGGCGCTGGCGAAATTCGACGCGCCGACCATCGGCCCGCTGTCGATTGCCCATGACGGCATGTTCCCCGCCGCCAACCTGTCGTTCAACCTGGCACCCGGCGTGGCCTTGGGCGACGCGGTGATCCTGCTCAACCAGGCCAAGGCCGAGATCGGCATGCCGACCGCAATCAGCGGCAACTTCCAGGGCGCAGCGCAGGCATTCCAGAGTTCGCTCGCCAGTCAGCCGTGGTTGATTCTCGCGGCGCTGGTGGCGGTGTACATCATTCTCGGCGTGCTTTATGAGAGCTTCGTGCATCCACTGACGATCATCTCGACCCTGCCGGCGGCGGGTCTCGGTGCAGTGATCATGCTGTGGATCTGCGGTCAGGACTTTTCGATCATGGCGTTGATCGGGCTGGTGCTGCTGATCGGTATCGTCAAAAAGAACGGCATTCTGATGATCGACTTCGCCCTGGAAGCCCAGCGCAATCGCGGACTGGCGCCGCAGGAGGCGATTTTCGAAGCGTGCCTGACGCGGTTCCGGCCGATCATCATGACCACACTCGCCGCGCTGCTCGGCGCGTTGCCGCTGATGCTCGGTTACGGCACTGGCGCCGAACTGCGCCAGCCGCTGGGGATCGCGGTGGTGGGCGGCTTGCTGGTCAGCCAGATGCTGACGCTGTTTACCACGCCGGTCATATACTTGTGGCTTGAGCGGCTGTTCCACAGGCCCAAACCAATGCCCACGACGGCACTGGCGACTACAGACTGAGGCGGTCATGCGCGTTCTGATTATCGAAGACGAGGAAAAAACCGCGGATTATCTGCACCGCGGTCTGACGGAACAGGGTTACACCGTGGATCTGGCCCGCGACGGCGTCGAGGGCCTGCACCTGGCGCTGGAAAGCGACTACGCGGTGATCGTCCTCGACGTGATGTTGCCGGGTCTGGACGGCTTCGGCGTGCTGCGCGCCTTACGTGCGCGCAAGCAGACCCCGGTGATCATGCTCACCGCCCGCGAGCGGGTTGAAGACCGGATCAGGGGCCTGCGTGACGGCGCCGACGATTACCTCGGCAAGCCGTTTTCCTTTCTGGAGCTGGTAGCGCGTTTGCAGGCGCTGACCCGGCGCAGCGGTGGCCATGAACCGGTGCAAGTGAGCATCGCCGACCTGTGGATCGATCTGATCAGCCGCAAGGCCACCCGCGCCGGCACCCGACTGGATCTGACGGCGAAAGAGTTCTCGCTGCTCAGCGTTCTGGCGCGCCGACAAGGTGAAATCCTCTCGAAAACCGCGATTGCCGAGATGGTCTGGGACATCAATTTCGACAGCGACGCGAATGTCGTCGAAGTCGCGATCAAGCGTCTGCGGGCCAAGCTCGACGGGCCGTTCGACGAGAAACTGCTGCACACCATTCGTGGCATGGGTTACGTGCTGGAGAGCCGTGGTGTCCAGTAACTCGATTGCCCTGCGCCTCAGTGGGATGTTTACGCTGGTGGCTTTGCTGGTGTTTCTGTTGATCGGCGGCGCGCTGTATCAGCAGGTCGACAAGGGCCTGGGCCTGCTGCCGGAAGCCGAGCTGGATGCGCGTTACAGTGTGCTCGAATCCACCGTCGGTCGTTACGGCACGCCCGATCATTGGGTGAAGATCAACAACAAACTCAAGCTGCTGGGCGAGGAAGACAAGCGCATCAGTTTCTGGATCAGCAGCGGTGACCCGCAGTATGAGTTTGGCAACCTGACCCCGCAGATTCGCGAGTTCGCCAACGGCCCGTTGGGCATGCGCGACCTGCAATTGCCCGACCAGCCCTATCCGCTGAAAGTGCTGGTCAGCCAGTTTCCGGCCAAGGACCAACGCCCGCCGCTGCGCTTCATGATCGGCATCGACACCGATACGTTTCACCAGACGCAACATCAGTTGCTGATTGCCTTGATCGGTCTGGCGATTATCGGCGTGGCGCTGGCCTCGGCGCTCGGGTACTGGGTGGCACGGATTGGCCTGCAACCGCTGATCAAACTGTCCCACGAGGCGCAGCGTCTGGCGCCGCCATTGCGCGCTGGACGCCTGCGCATGTCGCCGTTGCCGCCGGAACTGGAACAGTTTGTCGACTCGTTCAACTCAACCCTTGAGCGGGTCGAACAGGCCTATTCGCGGCTGGAATCGTTCAACGCCGACGTGGCGCATGAGCTGCGTTCGCCGCTGACCAACCTGATCGGCCAGACTCAGGTCGCGCTGACCCGCGGGCGCTCCGCCGAGCATTACTTCGAAGTGCTGCAATCCAATCTGGAAGAGCTGGAACGCCTGCGTTCGATCATCAACGACATGCTGTTCCTTGCCAGCGCCGACCAGGGCAGCAAGGCGACCAAACTGACCGAGACCTCGCTGGCGGATGAAGTTGCAACCACGCTGGATTACCTGGATTTCATCCTCGAAGACGCGCAAGTGCAGGTGCATGTGAGTGGCGACGCACAGGTGCGGATCGAGATCGCGCATCTGCGTCGGGCATTGATCAATCTGCTGAGCAACGCCGTGCAGCATACCGAGCCGGGCCAGGTGATCGAAGTGCGGATCGAAGTCGAGGAACATCAGGTCAGCATCGGCGTGGCCAACCCCGGATCGCCGATTGCCAGCGAGCATTTGCCGCGCTTGTTCGAACGCTTCTATCGGGTCGATGCCTCGCGCAGCAACAGCGGCAACAACCATGGATTGGGGCTGGCGATCGTCAAGGCGATTGCGCTGATGCACGGTGGCGATGTGTTTGTGCGCAGCGACCGGGGGATGAATACGTTCGGCATCCACCTCCCGGTTTAACTGAAAAGCAAAATCACTGTGGCGAGGGAGCTTGCTCCCGCTGGGCTGCGAAGCGGCCCCAAAATCAGCCTTCAGATCAATCGCATCCACATTGTTTACGACTGCTGCGCAGCCGAGCGGGAGCAAGCTCCCTCGCCACAGGTTTGTGGTCAGGCAAGTAGCGCGCGGTGAAATCCCACGGGTTATCTTTGCTTGTACTGCAACAGTCATTTATGAAAATCAGGCTGTTTCCCAACGTCCGGCAACCTTATCTTTGCCCGCACCAAACAGCACTTGCCAAGCAAGAAGGTTTTCCAGATGTCCAACAGTATGGGTATTGCCAGCGCTTTCGTTTTGTCCTCATTGATCCTGTCGCCCATGGCGATGGCTGAAGAATCGCAAGCGTTCATCGCACAGAATGCCGCGCGCGCTCACGCCTTCGAGCAGTCTCAGGCAGAAGTGATGGTCAAGTCGCAGGACGCCTCGCAAGCCCCTCAGGCCGCCACTTCCCAGGCTCAAGCAGCCGAGAAAGACAGCTGAGTCGCGCACCGCGAAAAATTTCCCTCGACGCGGTTGTTTGGCTCTTCCCGTTCAACCGTCGTCCTTCCAGGCCGCTGCCTTTCAGCGGCCTTTTTTCGTTGTGGTCTGAAAGCCGTTTGGTTCGTCTGTAAAAACAAGAAACATCCCGCACCTCAAGACATTGAAGTGTCAGTTGACCCAAGGAGCTCCATCGCAAGTGCGTTACCCAGTCCGCGTCACCCCGCTGTTCATTGCAATTGCCGCAACGATTGCCCCCGCCGCCCATGCCGACGAAGCCGCCAAGGAAGGTTTCGTCGAAGGCTCGAGCCTCAACCTCAACGCTCGCAACTACTACATGAATCGCAACCGTCTGCAGCAGACGGACGACAACATCGAGTGGGGCCAGGGTTTTCTCGGGATCTTCCAGTCGGGTTACACCGAAGGCACGGTCGGCTTCGGCATCGACGCCCACGCCATGCTCGGGTTGAAGCTCGACGGCGGTGGCGGCACCGATGGCTCGAGCATCCTGCCGGTCAGCGATGGCAACGGCAAAGCGCCGGGCTCGTTCTCGACCGCGGGCGGCACGTTGAAAATGCGTGCGTTCGATACCGAGTTGAAGGCCGGCGACCTGTTCCTCACCAACCCGGTGATTGCCGGCGGTGAAAGCCGCATGCTGCCGCAGACCTTTCGTGGCGTCAGCCTGACCAACCACAGCTTCGACGGCTGGATGTTCGAAGGTGGCCAGGCCAGTTTCACCAAGCCGTACAACCAGAGTGGCCACCAGCGCATCGGTACCTCCTACGGCAAACTCGCCGAAGGTGACGCAAGCCAGCACCTGAACTGGGCCGGCGTGTCCTGGAGCGGCGTCGAAGGGCTGACCAGCAATCTGTACGCTGCCGAGTTGAAGGACATCTGGAACCAGTACTACTACGACCTGGATTACACCTGGCAGTTGAACGATCTGGTCAGCCTCAACCCGGGCCTGCACTTCTATCACACGCAGGACACCGGCGACGCGCTGCTGGGCAACATCGACAACAACACCTACAGCCTGCATTTCACCGTCGGCATCGGCAGCCACAGCATTACTGCCGCGTATCAGCGCGTGAACGGCAACACGCCGTTCGACTACATCAGCCAGGGCGACAGCGTTTACCTCGACAACTCGCAGCAATACTCGGACTTCAACGGCCCGAACGAACGTTCGTGGAAGCTCAAGTACGCCTATGACTTCGCCGGGCTGGGGATGCCTGGCCTGACTTCGGCGGTCTCCTATTCGCGCGGCACCGTGGACTTGACCAAGGTCGATCCGGACAGCAAAGGCTATGCTTCGTGGTACAGCGCCGACGGTCGCAACGCCAAGCATTGGGAGCGCGACCTCGATCTGAAATACGTGGTGCAGAGCGGCCAGGCGAAAAATCTCGCGGTACGCCTGCAATGGGCGACCAACCGGGGCGGCAACGGTTATGGCGCGATTGATACCGACACCGATGAATACCGTGTGATTGTCGACTACCCGATCAACGTCTTCTAAGATCACCCCTGCGCCACGGTCTTGAATTGAGAGATATACCCTGTGGGAGCGGGCTTGCTCGCGAATGCGCTGCATCAGTCGACAACAATGTTGAATGACACGGCGCATTCGCGAGCAAGCCCGCTCCCACAATGGAATACCGTCACTGACTTGATGCAACTACGCTAATAAGATCCTCTCAACCGACAGCCCCCATCATGATCGCGAGCCGTACCCCACCTGTGGCGGGCAAGACCGGACGCCCCGAATTGCTGCTGATCTGCGGCAGTTCGCTGACCGTGATCGCGATTCTGTGCATCGTCACTTTTCTGCTGATTCGTGAGCACGCCAACGCTCAGGAGTCGGCCACCCGCAGCGCCACCACCATCGCCCAGTTGATCGACGCCGATGTCCTGCGCACGGTCGAGTTGTATGACCTGACCCTGCAAGGCCTGATCGCCGCCGCCCAGCGCGATGACTTGCGCGACGTCACCCCGCAGATCCGCCATCTGGCGCTGTTCGACCGCTCGACCACCGCGCGCTTCAAAGGCGACATCCTGCTGCTCGACAAGCATGGCGATGTGGTCGCCGACTCATCGCGGGTCGAACCCAAGCCGGGCAACTTCGCCGACCGCGATTACTTCCTCGCCCATGCCTTCAACCGTGACATGGGCATGTTCATCAGCCGCCCGTTCAAGACCCGTTGTGATTGCGACGAAGCCAACCAGTGGCGTATCAGCTTCAGTCGGCGGATCTCCTCGGACACCGGTGAGTTCGCTGGCGTGGCGGTGGCGTCGATGAAACTCGACTACTTCGATCAGTTGTTCAACAGTCTCGACATCGGCAAAGGCAGCACGCTGAACATCATCAACAGCGACGGCGTGCTGCTGGCGCAGAAGCCGTATCTGCAAAGCGACTCCATCGGCAAGAGCTTCGGCAACCGGCCCAACGTGCAGCGGATTCTCGGCGACAAGGATGGCAGTGGCAGTTTCACCAGCACCTCGAGCATGGACCATCAGCAACGGCTCTACACCTATTCGCGGGTCGGCAATCTGCCGTTGACGGTGATGGTTGCACTCTCCAGCGATGAAGTGTTCGGCACCTGGCGCCGCACGGCGCTGTTGATCAGTGGCGCCACCGGCGTGCTGTGTGTCGGGCTGCTGTGGCTGACCTGGCTGCTGGCCCGTGAGCTGCGCTTGCGCCAGCGCGCCGAACGCGAACTGGCGCAACTGGCCGCCACCGATGCGCTGACCGGCGTGGCCAACCGGCGGATGCTCGATCAGGCGCTACGCCACGAATGGTTCCGCGCCCAGCGTTCGGGCAAGCCGTTGTCAGTGATGATGATCGATGCCGACCACTTCAAGGCGTTCAACGACCGCCACGGGCATCAGGCCGGTGATCAGGCGCTGCGTGAATTGGCCAAGGTGATCACGGCGAACGTGCGACGACCAGGGGATCTGGTCGCCCGTTACGGCGGCGAAGAGTTCTCGGTGATCCTCGCCGAAACCGACAGCAGCGGCGCGCGACAGATTGCCGAACATATCCGCCAGGCGGTCGAACAGATGCCGAGGGTCGAGGGTGCAGGCGTGGCGATGACCGTCAGTATCGGCATCAGCACCTGGACAACTGCGGTCGAGATGTCGCTGGAGCAACTGCTGTTTGCGGCGGACAAGGCGTTGTATCAGGCCAAGGAAGGTGGGCGGAATCGGGTGGTGGTGGCCTGAATTTCGCTTCGGCCTTACCGGCCCTATCGCTGGCAAGCCAGCTCCCACAGGTTGCGCGGTTATTCGCAGATCCTCTATATACCCTGATTCCTGTGGGAGCTGGCTTGCCAGCGATGAGGCCCGCACAAGCAATAGATAAACCGCAGGCATAAAAAAAGGCCATCCAAGGATGGCCTTCAAAAAACTAGAGAGGTTTTTTACTTACACCGCCGCAACCGGGCGCATGTAAGAGATCGGTGCAGTGCTGGCGTCTTCGAACGTCACGACTTCCCACGCATCTGTCTGCTCAATCAACTTGCGCAGCAGCTGGTTGTTCAGTGCATGACCGGACTTGAAGCCTTTGAACTCACCAATCAGGCTGTTACCCAGCAGGTACAGGTCGCCAATCGCATCGAGGATCTTGTGCTTCACGAATTCGTCTTCGTAGCGAAGGCCGTCTTCGTTCAGTACACCATCGGAATCAACCACGATCGCGTTTTCAACGCTGCCGCCGAGTGCGAGGTTGTGCTTGCGCAGGTACTCGATGTCACTCATGAAACCGAAAGTACGGGCGCGGCTGACTTCTTTTACGAACGAAGTGCTGGAAAAATCCACGCTTGCACTTTGGGTGCGGTCCCGGAAAACCGGGTGATCGAAATCGATCTCGAAGCTCACCTTGAACCCTTCGAAAGGGACGAAAGTGGCGCGCTTGTCGCCGTCTTCCACTGTCACTTCACGCAGGATGCGGATGAATTTCTTGGCGGCGTCCTGCTCTTCCAGGCCAGCCGATTGAATCAGGAATACGAACGGTCCAGCGCTGCCATCCATGATCGGGACTTCGGACGCGGAGAGCTCGACGTAGGCGTTATCGATGCCCAGGCCAGCCATGGCCGAGAGCAAGTGCTCTACCGTGTCCACTTTGACGTCGCCGTTGATCAGCGTCGTCGACATAGTGGTTTCACCAACGTTTTCCGCGCGGGCAGGAATCTGCACCACAGGGTCGAGGTCAGCGCGACAAAACACAATGCCAGTGTCGACAGGCGCAGGCTTGAGGGTCAGGTAGACCTTCTCCCCGGAGTGCAGGCCTACACCTGTGGCACGGATAATATTTTTCAGTGTGCGTTGTTTAATCATGGCTTGGGCCGCTTCAGCGCAAATTGCGAACTGGTATCAACAAAGGCTGGCGATAATAGCAGACCGAGCCTTTGCTGAACACCAATCACCGTCATAGCCCTGATACATTCCATCAATCGGCCTGACGACGCAGGAATGCCGGGATGTCCAGGTAATCCAGATCGTCCTGCGGGTTCATCTTCGCGGCAGTCGCAGCACCGGCCTGAGCCTGGTTGCGCATGACGGTCGGACGGTCCAGGTCACGGTAGTTCACCGCCGGAGCTTCCTGACGCGCAGGAGCCGGTTGTTGAACCTGAGCGGAAGCCATGGAGGTGTGAACGGTGTTGTCGATGACCTTCACAGGCTTCTCGATTTTCGCGCCCAGACCGGTGGCAACCACGGTGACGTGCAGTTCGTCGCGCATGTCCGGATCGATAACGGTACCGACCTTGACCATCGCGTGCTCGGAAGCGAAGGCTTCGATGATGCTACCCACGTCGGAGTACTCACCCAGGGACAGGTCAGGACCGGCGGTGATGTTCACCAGGATGCCGCGTGCACCTTGCAGGTTCACGTCTTCCAGCAGCGGGTTGCGGATGGCCGCTTCGGTCGCTTCACGTGCACGGTTCGGACCGCTGGCGCAGCCAGTGCCCATCATCGCCATGCCCATTTCGCTCATCACGGTACGCACGTCGGCGAAGTCGACGTTGATCATGCCCGGACGCTTGATGATGTCGGAGATACCGCGAACGGCACCGGCCAGTACGTCGTCAGCCTTGGCGAAAGCCGACAGCAGGCTGGCGTCTTTACCGAGGATGGTCAGCAGCTTCTCGTTAGGAATGGTGATCAACGAGTCGACGCTTTCGGAGAGCATGCGGATGCCTTCGTCGGCGATCTGCATACGCTTGCGGCCTTCGAACGGGAACGGACGGGTCACGACCGCAACGGTCAGGATGCCCATTTCCTTGGCCACTTCGGCGATGATCGGCGCAGCACCGGTACCGGTACCACCGCCCATGCCGGTGGTGATGAACACCATGTTGGTGCCGGCCAGCACTTCAGCGATGCGCTCGCGATCTTCCAGCGCAGCCTGACGGCCGACTTCCGGGTTGGCGCCGGCGCCCAGGCCTTTGGTCACACCGGTGCCCAGTTGCAGGATGGTGCGCGCGCCGATGTTTTTCAGCGCTTGAGCATCGGTGTTGGCGCAGATGAATTCAACGCCTTCGATGTTGCTCTTGACCATGTGGTTGACAGCGTTGCCGCCGCCACCGCCGACACCGATAACTTTGATTACCGGGCTTGCGGGGATGTTGTCTACGAGTTCGAACATTTTCCCTCTCCTTACATTCTCTAGTTTTTTCGCCTACTGCATTTTTGTTGCGGTGTTGCGGTAAAGCTTTAGAAGTTGCCTTGAACCCACTTCTTCAATCGGTCCAGCAACGGCGCCTGCGGCTCATCGTTGCTGTAGCTGTCGCGGCTGCCGATGCCCGAGAACGAGATCCCGTCGGACTGCTTCTGCAGGCCGTACATCAACAAGCCAACGCCAGTGGAATAAATCGGGTTGCGCACCACGTCATCCAGGCCTTTCACGCCGTGCGGCACGCCCAGACGAACCGGCATGTGGAAGATTTCTTCGGCCAGCTCGGTGGCGCCTTCCATCTTCGAAGTACCGCCGGTCAGCACGATGCCCGCCGGGATCAGGTCTTCGTAGCCGCTGCGACGCAGCTCGGCCTGGATCAGGGTGAACAGTTCGTCGTAACGCGGCTCGACCACTTCGGCCAGGGCCTGACGCGACAGTTCGCGCGGTGGACGGTCGCCAACGCTCGGCACCTTGATGGTTTCGCCGGCACCGGCCAGTTTGGCCAGGGCGCAGGCGTAGCGAATCTTGATCTCTTCGGCGTACTGGGTCGGGGTGCGCAACGCCATGGCGATGTCGTTGGTCACCTGATCACCGGCAATCGGGATCACCGCGGTGTGGCGGATCGCGCCTTCGGTGAAGATCGCGATGTCGGTGGTGCCGCCGCCGATGTCGACCAGGCACACGCCCAGCTCTTTTTCGTCGTCGGTCAGCACCGAGTAGGCCGAGGCCAGTTGCTCGAGAATGATGTCGTCGATTTCCAGACCGCAGCGACGCACGCATTTTTCAATGTTCTGTGCAGCATTGACGGCGCAGGTGACCACGTGAACCTTGGCTTCCAGACGGACGCCGGACATGCCCAGAGGCTCGCGGACGCCTTCCTGGTTATCGATCACGTAATCCTGCGGCAGGGTGTGCAGCACGCGCTGGTCAGCCGGGATCGCCACGGCCTGGGCGGCATCGAGCACGCGCTCCAGGTCAGCCGAGCTCACTTCGCGGTCACGAATCGCCACGATGCCGTGGGAGTTCAGGCTGCGGATGTGATTGCCGGCCACGCCGACGAACGCCGAGTGAATGCGGCAGCCCGCCATCAGTTGGGCCTCTTCGATCGCGCGCTGGATCGATTGCACGGTCGACTCGATGTTCACCACCACGCCCTTCTTCAGGCCGCGGGACGGGTGAGTACCGATACCGACGATTTCCAGCGTGCCGTCGTCCGCGACCTCGCCTACCAGCGCCACCACCTTGGAGGTGCCGATATCCAGACCGACGATCATTTTGCCGCTTTGCACGTTTGCCATGGGTCCTGCCTCTTCTTAATTCTTTGCGACAGCGGGTTTGTCTGTCGTCGGCGCTGCAGGTTCCCGCCAGCCAACAGCGAGGCCGTTGGCGTAGCGCAGATCGATGCGCGCAATGTTCGTAATCTGGTCTTTAAGCGTCTTGTCATAGATGGCAATGAAGCGGCGCATCTTTTCCACCAGGTTGCCGCGTCCCAGCAGCAACTCGATGCCGGGGCCGGAACTGCCGGCACCGGTGGTCAGGAACCAGCTGCCACGTTCACGCAATTCCAGGCGCGCGATCGAGAAGCCCAGCGGCCGGAGCATCTGGCTCAGCACCTGATACTGCTGCATCACTTGCTGCTGGGCCCGTTGTGGACCGAACAGCTGTGGCAGGTGTTCGTAGTTCGCCAGTTCCTTTGGCGTAAATGCCTGGCCCTGGTTGTTGAGCAGCGACTCGTCGCCCCAACGGGCCACCGGCAGTTGCTCTTCAAGGCGGATCACCACTTGATCCGGCCACACCCGGCGTACTTCGGCGTGGGCGATCCATGGCATCTGTTCAAGCTCGGTGCGCATCCCGGCCAAGTCGATGGTGAAAAAGCTCGACGCCACGTACGGGGCGATTCGCTGCTGCACCGCCTGCTGGCTGATGTAGCTCAGGTCACCCTGCACGGCGATCTTGGTGATCGGCCGGTCGGCGTACGGCAGCAAGCGCTGCGCACCTTCGTAGGTACCGAACCCGAGCACCACCAGCAGTACCGGCCAGAACAGGCTTTTCAGAAAGCCGAAATTGGCTTTCGGCAGGCGCGCGGACATCGGCTCTTTGGCCACCATTCGGCTGGCACCCCGCGGCACCGGCTTGCGGCCGGGTGCGGGTGGCTGATGTCTGAGCTGAGCGCCTTGCATGGTCTTAACCTCGCGCCTCTGTATGACCGGAGCCTTCAACACTGGCGGCCAGAATGGCCAGAACCAGTTGCTGGAAGTCCAGACCGGCAGCACGGGCCGCCATCGGCACCAGGCTGTGATCGGTCATGCCCGGTGCGGTGTTCACTTCCAGGAACCAGAACTGCCCGTCGGCGTCCTGCATCACGTCCGCCCTGCCCCAACCGGCAATACCCAGCGCCTCACAGGCCTTGGCCGTGAGATCCATGAGTTCCTGTTCCTTGGCGGCATCCAGCCCGCACGGAATGCGGTACTGGGTATCGTTGGCGATGTATTTGGCGTCGTAGTCGTAGAACGTGTGCGGTGTGCCCAGGGCGATAGGAGGCAACACCTGGTCACGCAGGGTGGCGATGGTGAACTCCGGACCTTGAATCCATTGCTCGACCAAGACTTGCGAATCGTAGGTACTGGCCGCTTTCCATGCGTCGATCAACTCGGACGCAGAACTCACTTTGGCCATCCCGATACTTGAACCTTCATGCGCCGGTTTGACGATCAAAGGGAAGCCCAGTTCCGTCGCCGCGGAAATACAATCGGCTTCGCTGCACAGCACGGCGTGACGCGGCGTCGGAATCCCGAGACTGTGCCAGACCTGCTTGGTGCGCAGCTTGTCCATCGCCAGTGCCGAGGCAAGGATGCCGCTGCCGGTGTACGGAATGCCGGCACACTCGAGCAGGCCCTGCATCGAGCCATCTTCACCGCCACGACCGTGAAGGATGATGAACGCGCGGTCGATCTTTTCGTTCAGCAGACGCTGCAGAAAATCCTCGCCGACGTCGATCCCGAACGCGTCCACGCCAGCGCTTTGCAGCGCGTCGAGCACGGCGTTACCGGATTTCAGCGAAACCTCACGCTCGGCACTCATGCCACCGAACAGCACGGCGACACGGCCGAAGTCTTTCGGCGCGATGGTGGAGAACAGGTTGGCGTAGGCAGCAGTCATTTCAACTTCCCCTCGACCGACGCAGCCACGGCGCCGGCGAACAACTCACTTTTCAACAGTTTTGGTGCGAGACCGCCGATATCACCGGCGCCCTGGCACAGCAGAATGTCGCCGGCACGCAGCAGCGGCTTGACCAGCGGCGCGAGGTCGACACCGCGTTCGATGTAGATCGGGTCGAGCTGACCGCGCTGACGGATGCTGTTGCACAGCTTGCGGCTGTCCGCGCCCGGAATCGGCTCTTCGCCGGCCGGATAGACTTCCATCAGCAGCAGCACGTTGGCGTCGGCCAGTACATTGACGAAATCGTCGTACAGGTCACGGGTGCGGCTGTAGCGATGCGGCTGGTAGACCATCACCAGACGGCGGTCCGGCCAGCCACCGCGCACGGCTTTGATCACCGCAGCGACTTCGGTCGGGTGGTGACCGTAGTCGTCGACCAGCATCACATTGCCGCCGTCCACCGGCAGTTCGCCGTAGACCTGGAAGCGTCGGCCGACCCCCTGGAAACCGGACAGGCCCTGGACGATGGCTTCGTCGCTGACGCCTTCGTCGCTGGCGATGCAGATGGTCGCCAACGAGTTGAGCACGTTGTGGTTGCCCGGCATGTTCACGGACACGTCCAGCGGCTCGCGATCCGGGCGCAGCACGGTGAAGAAAGTCTGCATGCCTTGCTGGCGCACATTGATCGCGCGCACGTCGGCGTCTTCGCTGAAGCCGTAGGTCACGGTCGGACGTTTGACCAGCGGCAGGATTTCACGCACCACCGGATCGTCCAGGCACATTACCGCCAAACCGTAGAACGGCAGGTTGTGCAGGAACTCGACGAAGGTTTTCTTCAGTTTGTTGAAATCACCGTCGTAGGTCGCCATGTGGTCGGCGTCGATGTTGGTGACCACGGCCACCAGCGGTTGCAGGTGCAGGAAACTGGCGTCGCTCTCATCGGCTTCGGCGATCAGGTAGCGGCTGGTGCCGAGCTGGGCATTGGTGCCCGCGGCATTCAGACGGCCACCGATAACGAAAGTCGGGTCCAGGCCACCGGCGGCGAACACCGAAGCGATCAGGCTGGTGGTGGTGGTTTTGCCGTGGGTACCGGCGACGGCGATGCCGTGGCGATAGCGCATCAGCTCGGCGAGCATTTCGGCACGCGGCACCACCGGAATGCGGCGCTCAAGAGCGGTCGCCACTTCCGGGTTGGAGGTGTTGACAGCACTTGAGACCACCAGCACGTCAGCGGTGGCGGCGTTCTCGGCACGGTGGCCGATATAGATGTGCGCACCGAACGATTCCAGACGCTCGGTCACTGGCGAAGCTTTCAGGTCGGAACCGGACACTTCATAGCCCAAGTTCAACAACACTTCGGCAATGCCGCACATGCCCACGCCGCCGATACCGACGAAGTGGATACGACGGATGCGGCGCATTTCCGGTTGTGGCATGGCTTTCTGATTCTCAACCATGGGCCACCTCCAGACAGGTATCGACCACGCTACGGGTGGCATCGGGTTTGCCCAGACGGCGGGCCGCTTGGGCCATTTCTTCGAGTCGTTGCGGTTGCATCAAGACCTCTGTCAGGCGCGCGGCAAGGTCCGCGGCACCAGTCGTTCTTTGCGGCATCACGAAGGCTGCGCCTTCACGGGCCAAATAATCGGCGTTGCGGGTCTGGTGATCGTCGATCGCGTGGGGCAAAGGCACCAGCATCGAGGGCAGACCAACGGCAGCCAGCTCACTGATGGTCAGCGCGCCAGCGCGGCACACCACCAGGTCAGCCCAGCCATAGGCCTGGGCCATGTCTTTGATAAAGGGCTGCACCTGCGCATCAACGCCGGCGGCGCGGTAGCGCTCTGCAGTCACTTCATCGTGGTTTTTGCCGGCCTGATGAAACACTTCCGGACGCAAATCGGCAGGGACTTGCGCCAGGGCTTCAGGCAGCAACTTGTTCAACGGTTCTGCGCCAAGGCTTCCGCCGAGAATCAGCAAACGCGCTTTACGCCCGGCCAGAGCCGGTCGCGATGTTTCGAGGAACAGCTCGCTGCGCACCGGGTTTCCGGTGGTACGGCGGGTGTCCGACAGAGTAAAGGTGTCGGGGAACGCTTCACACACCCGGGCGGCGAACGGCACCAGCAACCGATTGGCGGTGCCGGCCACGGCGTTCTGCTCGTGAACGATCACCGGCACACCGGCCAGTTTCGCGGCAATCCCGCCCGGGCCGGTCACATAACCACCGAAGCCGACCACGCAGACTGGACGCAGCTGGCGAATCACCGCCCGCGCCTGCCACACCGACTTGAGCAGCATGAACGGTGCCTTGAGCAGCGACAGCTTGCCCTTGCCACGCAATCCGGTGGCGTTGATGCGATGCAGTTCAAGACCTGCAGCCGGCACCAGTTCGTTTTCGATTCCGCGCGGCGTGCCGAGCCAGTGCACGGTGTAGCCGCGCGCCTGGAATTCACGGGCACAGGACAGCGCCGGGAACACGTGGCCGCCGGTGCCGCCGGCCATGATCAATACGTTAGCGCCCATGGTTCGGCTCCTCGGCGAAGTCGCTCTCATGGAACTCCATCTCTTCACTGCCCAGGTGGGTCCGACTCTCCCACTCGATCCTCAGCAACAAGCCGAGGCAGGCACAGCAGATCACCAGGGAACTGCCGCCATAACTGAGGAACGGCAGGGTCAGGCCCTTGGTCGGCAGCAGACCGACGTTCACCCCGATGTTGATCAGGAACTGACCGATCCACAGGAACGACAGACCGTAGGCCACATAAGCGGCGAAGAACTGCTTGGCTTTTTCGGCCCACAGACCGATGTACATGCCGCGAATACACACGAACACGAACAGCGCCACGGTGCACAGCGAACCCACCGCACCCAGCTCTTCAGCCAGCACCGAGAACACGAAGTCGGTATGCGCTTCAGGCAGGTAGAACTGTTTCTGCACGCTGTTGCCCAGGCCAACGCCCAGCCACTCACCGCGACCGAAGGCAATCAACGCCTGCGACAACTGATAACCGGCGCCGAACTGGTCGGCCCACGGGTCGGCGAAGTTGGTCAGACGCGCCATCCGGTAGGGCTGCATCTGAATCAGCAAGACCACGGCCCCGACTGCGAGTACCACCATCAGCGAGAAGCGGAACAGCCCGACCCCGCCGAGGAACAGCATCGCTGCCGCAGCGCCCATCATTACTACGGTGGCGCCGAAGTCCGGCTCCATCAGCAACAGCCCCGCCATCGGCAGCAGCACGATGAACGGCTTGAAGAAGCCCATCCAGCTCTCGCGCACTTCTTTCTGACGACGTACCAGATAACCGGCGAGGTAGATCACCACAAATACCTTGGCGATCTCGGACGGCTGAACGTTAAAGAAGCTGAAACCGATCCAGCGCATCGACCCGTTCACTTCCCGGCCGATCCCGGGGACGATCACCATCACCAGCAGACCGAAGGCGCCGATCAGCATCATCCAGCCCAGACGCTGCCAGGTGGCGATCGGAATCATCATGGTAATGATGCAGGCACCCAGGCCCAGCGCCACATAGATCAGGTGGCGAATCATGTAGTACAGCGCGCTGCCCGACTGCGCCGCCGCCACTTCGGTGGAGGCCGAGGCGATCATGATCAGGCCCAGGCCCAGCAACGCCAGGCAACCGGCGAGCATCGGGAAGTCGAGGTCGATGCCACGACCGGTGATGATCGGCGACGGGTACGGCTTGATGATATTGCGCAGGCTCATGCCAGATCCTCCACGGCGCGGACGAACTGGTGACCACGGTCTTCGTAATTCTTGAACATGTCGAAACTGGCGCAGGCGGGCGACAGCAGCACCACGTCACCCGGCTGGGCGACCGCGCGGCATTGCTCGACGGCTTCAACCAGCGAACCGGCGCGAATCAGCGGCACCGCGTCGCCGATGGCTGCGCCGATCTTGTCGGAGTCGCGGCCCATCAGGATCACGGCGCGGCAGTTGGCCGCCACTGGATCGCGCAGATCCTTGAACTCGGCACCCTTGCCGTCGCCACCGGCGATCAGCACGACCTTGCCGTCGATGTCCGCGCCCAGGCCTTCGATGGCGGCCAGTGCGGCGCCGACGTTGGTCGCCTTGGAATCGTTGTAGTAACCCACACCGTCGAGATCACGCACCCACTGGCAGCGGTGTTCGAGACCGGCGAAATTGCGCAGGGCATCGAGCATGGCGTCGAACGGCAGGCCGACCGCATGCCCCAGCGCCAGCGCCGCGAGGGCGTTCGCCTGGTTATGCGCGCCGCGCACTTTCAGTTCGCGAACAGGCATCAGGTTCTGGAATTCGAAGGCCAGGTATTTCTCGCCGTCTTCTTCGCGCAGGCCAAAGGCCTTGAAATCCGGTTTGTTCAGGCCGAAGGTCCAGCACGGCTGGCCCTCGCCGATCAGCGGACGGCTGAGTGCGTCCTGACGGTTGACCACAAACTGCTTCGCGCCACGGAAGATCCGGTGCTTGGCCAGGTGATACGCCGGCAGGCCGCTGTAGCGGTCCATGTGGTCTTCGCTGATGTTGAGCACGGTGGCCACTTCAGCGTTGAGCTGGTCGGTGGTTTCCAGCTGGAAGCTCGACAACTCCATCACGTACAGCTCGACGTCGTCGCTGAGCAATTCCAGCGCTGGCGTACCGAGGTTGCCGCCCACCGCCACGCGTTTGCCGGCCGCAGCCGCCATCTCGCCGACCAGGGTGGTGACGGTGCTTTTCGCGTTGGAACCGGTGATGGCCACGATCGGCGCCCGCGCGTTACGCGCGAACAGCTCGATGTCGCCGGCCATTTTCACACCGCGGGCGGCAGCGGCTTGCAGGGCCGGGGTCGCCAGCGCCAGGCCGGGGCTCACGTAGAGCTCGTCGGCACGGCACAGGAATTCGACGTCCAGCTCGCCACAACGCACTTCCACGTGCGGATAGTCACGCTTGAGCGTGGCCAGTTCCGGTGGATTGTCCCGCGTATCGGCGACGGCAAACGACACACCCCGGTTCGCCAGGAAGCGAACCAGGGACATGCCGCTCTTGCCGAGGCCGACAACGATGCGGAAGTGGTCAGAAGCGATCAGGGACACTCGTTCTACCTCAGCTTCAGGGTGGCAAGGCCGATCAGCACGAGAATCACGGTGATGATCCAGAAACGGACGATCACGCGTGGCTCGGGCCAGCCCTTGAGTTCAAAGTGGTGATGAATCGGTGCCATGCGGAACACTCGGCGACCGGTCATCTTGAAAGAAGCAACCTGGATCACCACCGACAGGGTTTCCATCACGAACACGCCGCCCATGATGAACAGGACGATTTCCTGACGGACGATCACTGCGATGGTGCCCAGTGCCGCGCCGAGCGCCAGCGCACCGACATCGCCCATGAACACTTGCGCCGGGTAGGTGTTGAACCAGAGGAATCCGAGGCCGGCACCGATCAGCGCGCCGCAGAACACGATCAGCTCGCCCGCGCCCGGCACGTAAGGAATCAGCAGGTATTCAGCGAATTTCACGTTACCCGACAGGTAGCAGAAGATCCCCAGACCGCCGCCGACCATAACGGTTGGCATGATCGCCAGACCGTCGAGGCCGTCAGTCAGGTTGACCGCGTTGCTCGAACCGACAATCACGAAGTAGGTCAGCACGATGAAACCGGCGCCCAGCGGAATGCTGTAGTCCTTGAGCATCGGCAGGATCAGCGTGGTTTCCACCGGCGTCGCAGCAGTCATATAAAGGAAGATCGCCGCGCCCAGACCGAACACCGACTGCCAGAAATACTTCCAGCGGCTTGGCAAGCCACGGGAGTTCTTCTCGATCACCTTGCGGTAGTCATCGACCCAGCCGATGGCGCCGAACAGCAGGGTCACCAGCAGCACGACCCACACGTAACGGTTGCTCAGGTCAGCCCACAGCAGGGTGCTGACACCGATGGAGGACAGAATCAGTGCGCCGCCCATGGTCGGCGTACCCGACTTGGACAGGTGCGATTGCGGGCCGTCATTGCGCACGGACTGGCCGATCTGACGGTTCTGCAGGGTGCGGATCATCCACGGGCCATAGCACAGCGACAAAACCAGCGCGGTCAGCACACCGAGGATCCCGCGCAGGGTCAGGTACTGGAAGACCGCGAAGCCTTTGTAGAACTGTTGCAGATACTCCGCTAGCAGCAGCAGCATTAATGTTTCTCCAGACTGGACCCGCACAGAGCCGCAACGATGTTTTCCATCGCTGCACTGCGCGAACCCTTGATCAAAATGGTGGTGTTTGTGTCCTGCTCGGCGCCGAGGGCCTGGATCAGTTCGGCTTGCGTGCCGAAGTGATGCGCCTCTTTGCCGAATGCGTTCACGGCGTGGACCATGTTCGGTCCGACCGCGTAAAGCGCGGAAACCTTGCCCCGGGCATATTCGCCCACGTCGCGGTGCCCCTGCTCCGCCCAATCGCCCAACTCGCCGATATCTCCGAGCACCAGGACGGTGCGGCCGGAAAAGCCGGCGAGTATATCAACGGCAGCGCACATGGAGGTGGGGTTTGCGTTGTAAGTGTCATCGATCACGCGCATGCCGTTCTTCGCCAGTTGCGCGACGGTGCGACCCTTGACCGGTTGTACCGCGCCAAGCCCGGTGGCGATGCCGAACAGCGACACGCCCAGAGCGTGCGCGGCAGCAGCGGCGGCCATGGCGTTGGCGACGTTATGGGTGCCGAGCAGGTTCAGTTGAACGTGCTCCACACCTTCAGGTGTATGCAGGTTGAAGGCCGGGCAACCCCGGGCATCGGTGCTCAGGTCGCTGGCGTAGAAATCTGCCTGAGGATTGCTCAGGGAGAAGGTCAGCACCTTGCGTCCGCCGGCGCGGAGCTTCCAGATACCAAACGCCTTGTCATCGAGGTTGAGCACGGCGATGCCATCCGCCGCCAGACCGTCGATGATCTCGCCTTTGGCTTCGACGATTTTTTCCGGCCCGCCGAACTCGCCAACGTGGGCGGTACCGGCATTGTTGAGGATCGCCACGTGCGGCTTGGTCAGCCCGACGGTGTAGGCGATTTCGCCCAGACGCGAAGCGCCCAGTTCGATCACGGCGGCGGTGTGTTCCGGCGCCAGTTCGAGCAGGGTCAGCGGTGCGCCGAGATCGTTGTTCAGATTGCCGCGAGTCGCCAGCACCGGACCGCGAGTACGCAGGATGCTCGCGAGCATTTCCTTGACCGTGGTCTTGCCGCTGGAGCCGGTGATGGCCGCCACTGGCTGAGTGAACGCGGCACGGTTCAACGCCCCCAACTGGCCGAGGGCCTGGCGGGTGTCCTTGACCAGCAGTTGCGGCAGGGTGCTGTCGGGCACTTCACGCTCGACCAGCGCCGCGACCGCGCCTTTGCCGGCGACGTCGTTCAGATAGTCGTGACCATCGAAGCGCGGGCCAGTCAGGGCAATAAACAGTTGGCCAGCGGTGATCGCCCGGCTATCGATGCTGACGCCGTCGAAACTGGCGTCGGTGCTGATCAGACGTGCGTCGAGCACGTTGGTCAGTTCGCTCAATTTCAGGGCCTTAAGCATGAGCCACCTCCCATGCGGTGAGGGCATGATCGGCTTCGACCAGATCGGAGAAAGCGTGACGCTCGCCGTTGATTTCCTGATAGTCCTCATGGCCTTTGCCCGCCAGGACGATCACGTCATCCGCCGAGGCAGCGGCGATCAGTTGGGCGATCGCCTGACCACGACCGGCAACAAAAGTGACTTTATCCACAGCGGTGAAGCCGGCACGGATGTCGTCGAAAATCTGCGCCGGATCTTCCGTGCGCGGGTTGTCATCGGTGACCAGCACGCGGTCGGCCAGACGTTCGACCACTTCGGCCATCAGCGGACGCTTGCCACGGTCACGATCACCACCGCAGCCGAACAGGCACAGCAACTGGCCTTTGACGTGTGGGCGCAACGCGGTCAGAACTTTTTCCAGCGCATCCGGGGTGTGGGCGTAATCGACCACCACCAGCGGTTGAGTGCCGCCACCCAGACGCTGCATGCGTCCGGCCGGGCCTTCGAGTTTCGGCAGCACCTTGAGAATTTCGTCGAGGGCGTAATCCAGACCGAGCAAGGCGCCGACCGCCGCCAGTACGTTGCTCAGGTTGAAACGACCGAGCAGCGTGCTGCGCAGGTGATGCTCGCCCTGCGGCGTGACCAGCGTGGCGCGCACGCCGTGGTCATCGAACTGCGCTTCACGGCAGAACAGGTAGGCGCTGTTGTCGAGCAGGCTGTAAGTGATCAGGCGCGAATCGCGTTTATCGGCGGCCAGTTGCCGGCCGAAATCGTCGTCGAGGTTGACCACGCGGCACTTCAGGTCATTCCAGGCGAACAGCTTGGCCTTGGCCTCGGCGTACGCCTCCATGGTGCCGTGATAATCCAGGTGATCGCGGGACAAGTTGGTCATCACCGCAACGTCGAACGCCAATGCGGTAACGCGGCCCTGGTCCAGACCGTGTGACGAGACTTCCATGGCCACGGCTTTGGCCCCGGCCTTTTTCAGGTCGCCCAGGGTCGCTTGCACGGCAATCGGATTCGGCGTGGTGTGCATACCGCTTTCCAGCGACCCATAGAAGCCGGAGCCCAGCGTACCGACGATGCCGCAGTGCTGGCCGAGCAGATCCAGAGCCTGCGCAACCAGTTGGGTCACGCTGGTTTTGCCGTTGGTGCCAGTGACCCCGACCAGGTTCAGGTGATGGCTTGGCTCACCATAAAAGCGCCCGGCGATATCGGACAGCTGCGAAGCCAGACCTTTGACCGGGATCAGCGGCACTTCGGTGATCGGCAGCACGGTGGCGCCTTCCACTTCATAGGCAACCGCCGCCGCGCCGCGCTGCAAGGCATCGGCGATGTGCGCACGGCCATCGAATTTACCGCCCGGGACGGCGAGGAACAGGTCACCGGCGCGTACGTTGCGACTGTCCAGCGCCAATTCACGGATCAGCAGATCGTGGCCGGCGTGGGGGAATATCTTGTTCAGACTAAGAGACATCAGCCGCGCCCTCCATTGGATTTCAGCGGAACGGCCGGCGTAGCGTTGGCCTGTTGGGTGGTCGGCAGGTTGTCCGGGGTCACGTTCATCAGACGCAAAGTGCCGGACATCACACGGCTGAACACCGGCGCCGAGACCAGACCACCGAAGTAACCGGCCTTGGACGGTTCATCGATCACTACCACGATGGCGTAGCGCGGATCGCTCATCGGCCCGAAACCGGCGAACAGCGAGCGATAGGAGTTTTCGGCGTAGCCCTTGGTGCCTACCGAAGTCTTACGCGCAGTACCCGACTTGCCGGCCACGTGATACGCCGGCACCTGCGCACGGAACACGCCGCGCGGTGCTTCGATCACTTGCTGCAACATGCCCTGCATGGTTTTTGCGACCGCTTCCGGCAGCACCTGGGTGGTCTGCGGCGGCTTGTCGGTTTTGATCAGGGTCAGTGGTGCGAGACGACCGTTGTTGGCCAGCGCCGAGAACGCGTGAACCAGCTGGATCGCGGTCACGGAAATACCGTAGCCATACGACAGCGTCGCGGTTTCAGCCTTGCGCCAGTCACGGTAGTTCGGCAGGTTGCCGACACGCTCGCCCGGGAAGCCGAGACCGGTGTCCTGGCCAAGGCCGACTTTCTGCGCGAGACGGTAAATGGTCTCACCGCCGATATCGAACGCGACCTTACTCATGCCGACGTTACTGGAATTGATCAGGATGCCGGTCATGTCGAGTACCGGACCTTCGGTCTTCGAAACGTCCTTGATGGTGTACTTGCCGATCTGCAGCGAACCCGGGTACACCTCGACGGTGTCGGTCGGTTTCCAGCGGCCGGATTCGATCGCCGCGCTCATCGAGATCGCTTTCATGGTCGAACCCGGTTCGAACACGTCGATCATCGCGCGGTTACGCATCATCGCCGGCTGCAGGTTGCGACGGTTGTTCGGGTTGTAGGTCGGCTGGTTGACCATGGCGAGAATCTCGCCGGTCTTCACGTCCATGATCACCAGACTGCCGGCCTTGGCGCCGTTCTCGATGATCGCGTTGCGCAGTTCGCGGTTGGCCAGGTATTGCAGACGCAGGTCAATCGACAACGCCAAGGGCTTGCCGGCCTTGGCGTTCTTGGTGACCTGGACATCCTTGATCAGCCGACCACGCCGATCCTTGATGACCTGCCGTTTGCCCGGCACCCCGGCCAGCCACTCGTCGTAGGCCAGCTCGACGCCTTCGCGCCCGTGATCGTCAATGTCGGTAAAACCGACCATGTGTGCGGTGACTTCACCGGCCGGATAGAAGCGGCGGAATTCTTCGATGCCATAGACGCCCGGCACTTTCAGGTCCAGCACGGCCTGGCCCTGCTCGGGGGTCAGCCCGCGCACCAGGTAAATGAATTCTTTATTGGCCTGGGCTTCAAGACGCTCGGCCAAGGCTTTCGGATCCTGCCCCAGCGCAGCGGCGAGTGCTGGCCACTTTTCTTTGGCCAGTTGCATTTCCTTGGCGTTGGCCCACAGCGTGGTCACCGGCGTACTGACGGCCAGGGGCTCGCCGTTACGGTCAGTAATCAGACCACGGTGTGCAGGAATCGGGATATGACGAACACTGCGCGCGTCGCCCTGCCCCTTGAGGAAGTCTCGGTCGATCACTTGCAGGTCGATGATGCGCCAGCAGATCGCGGCCACCATGACACCGAGCAGACCGACGACCAGACGGAAGCGCCACGGGAAGAGTGCCCCTTCGAGTTTCATCATGGCGCCACCATCTTCACGTCAGCCGCGCCAGGGATGTGCATTTTCAGTTGTTCGGTGGCCAGCACTTCGATGCGGCTGTGCGCGGTCCAGGTGCTCTGTTCGAGAATCAGGCGCCCCCACTCGGCCTGCGCCTTGTCGCGCACGCTGAGTTCGTTGTAAAGGGTGTTGAGCAACTGGCGGTTCCAGTGCGCGCTGTAAGACACGCCGATGGCCGACACGAGCACGCCGATAAACAGCAGCAACATGATAAAGCTGCCGCCAGGCAGGGGCTTGGCGAAAAGCTTGCTCACCGCAACTTCTCCGCGACACGCATGACAGCGCTACGGGAACGTGGGTTGGCTTTGAGTTCGGCGTCGGAGGCCGTCTGCGCTTTGCCATGGATTTTGATTTTCGGTTCGAACGTCACGTGGCGCACGGGCAGGTTGCGCGGCAGGTTGTCGGCTTCGCCTTTCACCAGTTTGCGCATGAACAGTTTGACGATGCGGTCTTCCAGCGAGTGGAAGCTGATGACCACCAGACGGCCACCGATTTCCAGAGCCTCCAGAGCGGCTTCGAGGCCGGCCTCCAGATCGCCCAGTTCGTTGTTGACGTGAATACGCAGGCCCTGGAATGCACGGGTCGCCGGGTTCTTGCCCTTCTCCCACGCCGGGTTGGCGACTTTGAGGACCTCGGCCAGATCAGCGGTGCGCTCGAACGGCTTGATGTCGCGGCGCTCGGCCACGGCACGGGCCATGCGGCCGGAGAAACGCTCTTCGCCGTATTCCTTGAACACCCGGGCGATTTCTTCCACCGGCGCGGTGTTGACGAATTCGGCGGCACTGATGCCACGGGACGGGTCCATGCGCATGTCCAGTGGGCCGTCATTGAGGAAACTGAAGCCGCGCTCGGCGTCATCCAGCTGCGGCGAAGACACGCCGAGATCGAGCAGGATACCGCTGACCTTGCCGCTCAGACCTTGCTCGGCAACCACCGAACCCAGCTCGGCAAAGCTGCGCTGCACAACGACAAAGCGGCCGTCTTCGGCCGCTAGCGTTTGCCCGGTGGCAATCGCTTGAGGATCCTTGTCGAATCCGATGAGCCGACCGTCCGTCCCAAGCTGGCTGAGGATCAGCCGACTGTGCCCGCCGCGACCGAACGTACCGTCCAGATAGCAGCCATCAGGACGTACGGCGAGAGCCTCGACGGCTTCGTCAAGCAGTACGGTGATGTGGTTAAAGCCGCTATCAATAGTCACAGGATCAAATCACGCAGTTCGTCAGGCATGGCGCCCGGTTGTTGAATAGCAGCAAGGTCAGCGGCAGACACCGCGTTCCATGCATCCTCGTCCCACAATTGGAACTTGTTCAGTTGGCCCACCAGCATCGCTTTCTTATCAAGCTTTGCGTATTCGCGCAGACGCGGTGGAACCAGAAAACGACCACTGCCGTCGAGTTCGAGGTCGACGGCATTACCAATCAATAAACGCTGCAGGCGACGGTTCTCTTCGCGAAGCGAAGGGAGTGCGCGCAACTTGGTTTCAATAATTTCCCACTCGTCGAGCGGGTAGACACACAGGCACGGATCAACGGCATCAATGGTCACGATCAATTGACCGGAACTACGCGAAACGAGCTCGTCACGGTACCGGCTCGGCATGGCGAGACGGCCCTTTGCATCGAGACTGATAGCGTTAGCTCCGCGAAACACGTCAGCGTTTCTCCAATTTTTATCGTTTTGAGCTCAAAAAACCCACTTCATGCCACTTTCCGCCACTTGCGCACACTATAGGAATGCGCCCACCACACCGTCAAGGCGCGGATTAAAGGAAAACCCTTACAGAACGGAGATTTAGGAGCTTAAAAGGAGGGGTAACGACAATTTGGCAGATACTTTCGACCAATAACTTGATGCAGCACTGAAAGCTGCGCTCGGAAGTTAAAGTAATTTGTTAAGAGTAAGATTTTTTCGGTATTACAAAAGCGCTTCTGCTGTTGATTGAAGCAAGGTGGGAAATGGCTATTACTGCATTTGCCGCTGCCGGACTTTAGCGCAGGCCTGCCGATAATAACCAGCCCTGATGCCATTGATTCAAGCAGGGAAAGAAAAAGGTGGAGAGTCGATCTGTAAGCCGGGTTCTGTCTTGAACAGTCATTCGTCTACGATGGCCATCACTGGACATCTTTAGCAACCTACCCGGTCCCAGCGCGGGCCACGCCTTGGGACCCTATTTGGTCTTGCTCCAAGTGGGGTTTACCTAGCCACGAACTGTTGCCAGACGTGCGGTGCGCTCTTACCGCACCTTTTCACCCTTACCGGCGCCGAAGCGCTTAGGCGGTTATTTTCTGTGGCACTTTCCGTAGGCTCACGCCTCCCAGGCATTACCTGGCACTTCGCCCTATGGAGCCCGGACTTTCCTCCCCCCCCTAATTTTCATAGAGGGCAGCGACTGTCCGATCGACTCTCCGCCGCGAAGGTTAACGGCAGAGCGCCCGAAGAACAAGCGCTAATAGCCGTGAAACCTGTCTGCGCGACGGCTTATTCGCCCTTCTGCTGATCCAGTGCGACCTGATAAAGCACGTTTTTGCGCTCACCGGTGATTTGTGCGGCCAGGGCGGCGGCACGTTTGAGCGGCATCTCTTCGAGCAGCAGATTGAGGACGCGCATCGCTTCGCTGCTGACGGCGTCTTCGGACTCCGGTGCAGACCAGCCTGCGACCAGCACCACACACTCGCCCCGCTGCTGATTGCTGTCGGCCTCGACAAACGCACGCAGCTCAGCCAGCGGCAACCCCTTAAGCGTTTCGAACGTCTTGGTGATTTCTCGGGCCAGCAATGCCTGACGCTCGCCACCGAACACGGCTTCCATGTCCTGCAGGCATTCGAGAATACGGTGCGGGGCCTCGTAGAAAATCAGCGTGCGCGGCTCTTCCTTGACCGCTTCCAGACGCGCCTTGCGCCCCACCGACTTGGCCGGCAGGAAACCTTCGAAGATGAATCGGTCGGAGGGCAGACCTGCCGCCGACAGCGCTGCGATCAAGGCACAGGCACCTGGCACCGGCACCACATTGATCCCCGCTGCTCGCGCCTGACGCACCAGGTGATAACCCGGATCGGAGATCAGCGGCGTCCCGGCATCGGAAATCAGCGCGACGTTATCGCCCGCCAGCAAACGGGTAATAAAGCGGCTACCTTCATCACGTTCGTTGTGTTCGTGGCACGCGGCCAACGGCGTCGAAATGCCGAAGTGCTGCATCAACCGCGCCGAGTGCCGCGTATCCTCGGCGGCAATCAGCGCCACTTCGCGGAGGATTTTCAGGGCCCGGGCGCTGATGTCGTCCAGGTTGCCGATGGGCGTCGCCACCACATAAAGCGAGCCAGCAGCGGAATTCAAAGGACCTGGAGCAGTCAAAGCGCACACCTCATGATCGGTAAAAGCCGGCATTGTAGCGCGTCACGAGGCTTGCGATGCGTTCCGGCCGAAGCCGGTTTTGCGCGTCTTTGTGCCGCACAGCAACATTTGCTCCAGCTAAATTGACGGTTTCACACCAGTAACATCGCGCCCCGGCCAGCGCTTGGGTACAATTCCACGCTAATTTGATCGAGTATCAGGAACACTTACATGATCGCTTGCCTGCGGCTGTTCACTGCCCTCTGCCTCGCTGCCTTGCTGGCGGCCTGCGCCAGCTCCCCTTCCTCCAGCCTTGGCGAACTTCCACGGACCCCGGATGCCAGCATCGAGCAACTGCTCGAACAGGCTACCCAGGCCAAGACACCGGAAAAAGCCGCCCTGTTGCGCTTGAGCGCGGCAGACCTGGCTTACCGCCAGGGTAATGCCGGCCAGTCCGCGCAGATCCTGCAACAAGTGCCGATGGAGCAACTCAAGCCAGGCCAGCAGATCTTCGCCAGCACCCTGTCCGCTGAACTGGCGATGACTCGCAATCAGCCGAAAGCCGCGCTGACTGCCCTGAGCCATCCGAGCCTGCAGCATCTGAGCGAAATGCCGGAAGACCAGCAAGTGCGCACCGGCACCGTGCATGCCCGCGCACTGGAAGCCGATGGCCAGACCCTGGCGGCCGCTCGCGAGCGCATCTTCATCGCGCCAATGCTCAAAGGCGAAGCCGCGAGCAAGAACCACGAAGCGATCTGGACCCTGATCGCTTCGCTGCCAACCGATCAACTGCAACCCAATACCTCCGACGACCTCGGTGGCTGGATGGGCCTGGCCCTGGCAGTGAAAACTGCCGGCACCCTGGAACAGCAGCAAGCCGCGATCGATACCTGGCGCGCACAAAACCCGAAACACCCGGCTGCTATCAACCTGCCGCTGCCCCTGACCAAACTCAAGGAGCTGGCCAGCCAGCCCCTGAGCAAAATCGCCCTGCTGCTGCCGCAAGACGGCCCACTGGCCTCGGTCGGCAAGGCCCTGCGTGAAGGCTTCATGGCGGCGCACTATCAAGCGCAACAGGCCGGCCAGAAGCCGCCCGCCATCGAGTTCTACGACAGCTCCAAGCTGACCTCGATGGATGAGTTCTACCGCAAGGCCCAGGCTGACGGCGTGCAACTGGTGGTCGGTCCGCTGGAGAAACCACTGGTCAAACAACTGAGCACTCGTCCGCAACTGCCGATCACCACCCTCGCATTGAACTACAGCGAAGGTGATCAAGGTCCGGCGCAACTGTTCCAGTTCGGCCTGGCGGCTGAAGACGAAGCCCGCGAAGTTTCGCGTCGCGCCCGCGCCGACGGCCTGCACCGTGCGGCGATCATGGTGCCGAAAGGCGAATGGGGCGACCGAGTACTGCGTGCGTTCAGCCAGGACTGGCAAGCCAACGGCGGCAGCATCGTCGCCACCGAACGTGTCGATCAGCCAGTGCAACTGGCCCAGCAGATCGCCGACATGTTCCAGCTGCGTCAAAGTGAGGCCCGCGCCAAGAGCCTGCAGAATGCTGCCGGCACCAACGTAGCCGCACAGCCTTCGCGTCGTCAGGACATCGAGTTCATCTTCCTCGCCGCCACCCCGCAACAGGCGCAGCAGATCAAGCCGACCCTGAATTTCCAGTACGCGGGTGACGTTCCGGTATACGCGACTTCCCACGTCTACAGCGCCAGCGGCGACGTGAACCAGTACAACGACATGAACGGCGTGCGCTTCTGCGAAACCCCATGGCTGCTCGAAGCCAACGACCCGCTGCGCCAGCAAGTCACCGCACAGTGGCCACAAGCTGCCGGCAGTCTTGGTCGCCTGTACGCGATGGGCGTCGATGCCTACCGTCTGGCACCCCGCTTGGGCCAATTGAAAGCTCTGCCGGACAGCCGCATCGAAGGTCAGTCGGGCAGCCTGGGCATGACCCAGACCCAACGTGTAGTGCGGCAGTTGCCATGGGCGCAGTTCGTCAACGGTCAGGTTCAACGCCTGCCGGACACCCCGCGCTGATGCCCGACAGCTCGCACCTGCAAAGCGGTAAAGATGCCGAGCGCCAAGCGCTCGAGCATCTGCAACACCACGGTCTGCGCCTGCTGGCGCAGAACTGGTCATGCAAACGGGGCGAGCTTGATCTGGTCATGCTTGATGGCGATACAGTAGTATTCGTCGAAGTCCGCTACAGAAAAAACACTCAATGGGGTGGCGCGCTCGCTAGCATCGATGAGCGCAAACGGCAAAAACTGATTTTCGCCGCACAGTATTTTCTTCAGCGCGAGTCACGCTGGGCCGATTCCCCTTGCCGCTTCGACGTGGTGGCCATCGACAGGCACCCGGATCAATTGAACTGGTTGCAGAATGCGTTCGATGGTTGATTCTCTGCACACCACCCCGGACACTTTCACCGACAATTTTTGCTCTTTGCTTTGCGGGCTGCACATTCACGTGCCGAACAGCCGCGCCACTTAAGGTCACACAGATGGACATGCAATCCCGAATTCGCCAGCTTTTCCAGGCCAGTATCGACACCAAGCAACAGGCGATGGACGTACTTGCACCGCACATCGAGCAAGCCAGCCAGATCATGGTCAACGCCCTGCTCAACGAAGGCAAAATGCTTTCGTGCGGCAACGGTGGCTCTGCCGGCGACGCCCAGCACTTCTCCTCGGAGCTGCTCAACCGCTTCGAACGCGAACGCCCGAGCCTGCCGGCCATTGCCCTGACCACCGACAGTTCGACGATCACCTCGATCGCCAACGACTACAGCTACAACGAAGTGTTCTCCAAGCAGATCCGCGCACTCGGGCAACCGGGCGACGTACTGCTGGCGATTTCGACCAGCGGTAACTCGGCGAACATTATTCAGGCGATCCAGGCCGCACATGATCGCGAAATGATTGTCGTAGCATTGACCGGACGCGATGGCGGCGGCATGGCGTCATTGCTATTGCCCGAGGACGTCGAGATTCGCGTACCGGCCAGCGTCACTGCACGTATTCAGGAAGTCCACCTGCTGGCGATCCATTGCCTTTGCGATCTGATCGACAGCCAACTGTTCGGGAGTGAAGAATGACCCCTAATCGCCTTGGCCTTCTGGCCTTGACCCTGTGCCTCGGCATCAGCGGCTGCACCTCGGTGGTGAATGCCAGCCGTGAAGCGCCGATTGAAGACGACCGCGGCACCCGAACCTTCGGCAGCAAAATCGACGACTCGCTGATCGAGACCAAAGTCGGCGTCAACGTGGCCAAGGCCGACCCAGGCCTGGACAAGGACTCGCATATTGTCGTCACCAGCTTCAACGGCGTGGTGCTGCTCGCCGGCCAGACGCCGCGCGAAGACCTCAAGGCCAAGGCCGAACAGGCCGCCGCCAACGTCCAGCGCGTGAAGAAGGTGCACAATGAGCTGCAAGTGATTGCGCCGTCGAGCTTCCTCGCCCGCCAGAACGACGCCTGGCTGACCACCAAGATCAAGACCCAGATGCTGACCGATGCCAGCATTCCCGGCTCGCGCATCAAGGTCGTGACCGAGAATGGCATCGTCTATCTGCTGGGCCTGCTGACCAAGCAGGAAGCGCAACAGGCGACCAACCTGGTGCAGAGCGTTTCCGGTGTGCAGAAAATCGTGAAGCTGTTCGAATACATCGACTGAGGTGCACTTCTGTAGGAGCTGTCGAGTGAAACGAGGCTGCGATCTTTTGATCGTCAAAAACAAGATCAAAAGATCGCAGCCTTCGGCAGCTCCTACGTAATAAAAAAGGCGACCCTTTCGGGTCGCCTTTTTTATTACTTCACCACTTTCAAACTTGGCCGACCGCTTGGGCGCGGCGGCTCGCTGTCCGGTGGCGGCAAGTCGTCATCGGGTTCGATATCGTCTTCGTCATCCATCGGCGACTCGAGATCGAAGACCATGCCCTGACCATTCTCCCGGGCATAGATGCCCAGAATCGCACTGATCGGCACATACAGACTGTGCGGAACGCCACCAAAGCGACCCTCGAAGGTCACCACGTCGTTGTCCATGTGCAAGTGACGCACGGCACTGGGCGAAATGTTCAGGACGATCTGCCCGTCACTGGCAAAACCCTGCGGCACCTGCACCGCCGGGTATTCGGAATTGACCAGCATGTGCGGGGTGCAATCGTTATCCACAATCCACTCGTAGAGCGCGCGGACCAGATAAGGTCGACTGGAGTTCATAGCGGCTCCTTAAGCCTTAGCGCATATCGCGTTCGACGCCAGACAGACTCGCCTGGAAAGCCTCACGCGCAAACTGGCGCTCCATATAATCAAGCAGCGGCTTGGCCGGCCGCGGCAGTTCAATACCCAGAATCGGCAAACGCCAGAGTATTGGCAATAGGCAGCAATCCACCAGACTTTGTTCCTCACTGAGGAAAAACGGCTTGTCGGCAAACAGCGGCGACACGCCCGTCAGGCTTTCACGCAATTCCTTGCGCGCCACGACACGCGCGGCCTCCTTGGTTTTCGGATCAAGAATCAGATCCACAAGACCACACCAGTCACGCTGAATACGGTGAATCAGCAGACGGCTGTTGGCACGCGCCACCGGATAAACCGGCATCAGTGGCGGATGCGGGTAACGCTCATCCAGATATTCCATCACCACGGTCGACTCCCACAACGCCAGGTCGCGATCGACCAGCGTCGGGAGACTGCCGTAAGGGTTCACCTCAATCAGTTTAGGCGGCTGGCGACCAGCTTCCACGTAAATGATTTCGGCGCTGACACCCTTCTCTGCAAGCACGATGCGCACTCGGTGGGAATAGTGGTCGGCGGGGTCGGAGTAACAGGCCAACCGATTGGTCACGCCCATGGCGATCCTCCTCGCTTGTTGAAATTATCGGAACCGGAAAAACGCGCGCGCCCAGAGGGCGCCTCACGCACTGCCTGGCGAACCAGGCGTTGCGTTTTCAGAGGCACCCTTGGGCGCGCGCGATTAACAGCAATGCTTGAAGCGTATCAGTGCACGTCTTTCCAGTATTCACGCTTGAGCAGATAGGCGAACACAAAGAAGAACGCCAGGTACAGCAAGACGTAAGTACCGATGCGCTGATGTTGCAGCTTAACCGGGTTAGCCGAGTAAGCCAGGAAGGTTACCAGATTCTTGACCTTCTCATCGAACTGCTCTTCGTTCAGAGCACCGGTTTTCGGCACGATGGTCAACTGATCGCACGCTTCATGCGTCAACGGCGTACCGGTCAGCGGATCGTATTGCTTCTTGCCGTCCTCGACGATCTGCACTTGCTTGCAGCCCACCACCTGACGCCCTTGCAGGCCGACCAGCACGTTAGGCATGCCGACGTTCGGGAAGACCTTGTTGTTCACGCCCCATGGGCGCGCCGGATCTTCGTAGAACGAGCGCAGATAACCGTAGAGCCAGTCGGTGCCACGCACGCGCGCCACCAGGGTCAGGTCCGGCGGTGCTGCACCGAACCAGGTCTTGGCGTCAGCCGGTTGCATACCGATGTTCATGTGGTCACCGATCTTGGCACCGGTGAAGACGAGTTTTTCCAGCATCATGTCATGCGGGATCCCCAGGTCATCGGCAACGCGCTCGTAACGCTGGAACTTGGCACTGTGGCAACCCATGCAGTAGTTGGCAAAGGTACGCGCACCATCCTGCAGGGCAGCCTTGTCGGAAACGTCGATGTCGACTTTTTCCAGATCCGGACCGTGTTCGGCAGCAAAAGACAGCACAGGCAGAGCAGCAAAAATCAGAGCAAAAAATAACTTTTTCATCAGCCAGTCACCCTTTCCGGAACCGGTTTGGTCTTCTCGAGCCTGGTGTAGAAAGGCATCAGAATGAAGTAAGCGAAGTACAGAAAGGTGCAGACCTGCGAGATCAGCGTGCGCTCAGGCGTCGGAGCCAGAACACCGAGAATGCCGAGGATCACGAACGCGACGCAGAACACCAACAACCAGACTTTGCTCATCCAGCCCTTGTAGCGCATCGATTTCACCGGACTGCGATCAAGCCACGGCAGCACGAACAGCAAGGCAATCGACGCCCCCATGGCGATAACGCCCATGAGCTTGTCCGGGATTGCCCGCAAGATTGCGTAGAACGGTGTGAAGTACCAGACCGGTGCAATGTGCTCTGGAGTCTTGAACGGGTTGGCTTGCTCGAAGTTTGGCTTTTCGAGGAAGTAGCCGCCCATTTCCGGGAAGAAGAACACAATGAAGCAGAAGATGAACAGGAACACCACCACGCCGACGATGTCTTTCACGGTGTAGTACGGGTGGAAGGCGATGCCGTCCAGCGGGATGCCGTTTTCGTCTTTGTGCTTCTTGATGTCGACGCCATCAGGGTTGTTCGAGCCAACTTCGTGCAGCGCCAGAATGTGCAACACCACCAGACCGAGGATCACGATCGGCAGGGCCACGACGTGCAGGGCGAAGAAGCGGTTCAGGGTGATCCCGGAAATCAGGTAGTCACCACGAATCCACTGGGTCAGGTCGTTGCCGATGACCGGAATCGCACCGAACAGCGAGATGATCACCTGGGCCCCCCAGTAGGACATCTGACCCCACGGCAGCAGATAACCCATGAAGGCTTCAGCCATCAGCGCCAGGTAGATCAGCATGCCGAATACCCACACCAACTCGCGGGGTTTCTGGTACGAACCGTAGAGCAGGCCACGGAACATGTGCAGATAGACCACGATGAAGAACGCCGAAGCGCCGGTGGAGTGCAGCAGACGCAGGATCGAGCCGTACTCGACGTCGCGCATGATGTATTCGACGGAAGCGAACGCCTCTTCTGCCGACGGCGTATAGCTCATCGTCAGCCAGACACCGGTGACGATCTGGTTGACCAGCACCAGCAGCGCCAGCGAGCCGAAGAAATAGAAGAAGTTGAAGTTTTTTGGCGCGTAATACTTGCTGAGATGGTCTTCCCACATTTTGGTCGCAGGGAAGCGCGCATCAACCCAATCCATGAACTTGCTCATCACGCTTTCTCCGTATCGACGCCAATGACAATCAGGTCATCGGTCTCATAGGAATGCGGGGGAACTGGCAGGTTCAAAGGCGCAGGTTGCGACTTGTAGACGCGGCCAGCCAGATCGTAGTGGGAACCGTGGCAAGGGCAGAAATAGCCACCGACCCAGTCTTTACCCAGATCCGCAGGTGCCACTTCGGGACGGAAGGTTGGTGAGCAACCCAGGTGAGTGCAGATACCGATCAGCAGCAGAATTTCCGGCTTGATCGAACGCACTTCGGGGTCGACATAGGTAGGTTGCGTGGAGTTTTTGGAAGTCGGATCGGAGAGCTGGCCCTCGATCTTCTTGAGATTCCCCAGGATTTCCGCAGTACGGCGGACAATGAACACCGGCTGGCCGCGCCACTCGGCAATCATCTGCTGTCCTGGCTCGATCTTGCTGACATTCACTTTCACCGGTGCACCGGCGGCTTTCGCCTTGGCACTGGGAAACCATGACCCCACGAACGGGACCGCAGCCCCCACCGCTCCTGCAGCACCCACCACGGATGTGGCTGCTACCAAGAAGCGACGCCGGCCTGCATTCACGCCGTCATTGCTCATTCAGTCCTCTCCCATCAGCTTTTGTGGCCTGTTAAATCAGGCATCTACTAAATAAATCAATGTTACTTATAAAAATTTTGCCGAGATGGTAATGAAAAGCCCCAATTCTGACAAGGGAATTACCCGGAGCTCCCACCCTCAAGCCTTGTAGTATAGGGGGTCTACGAATGTGGCAAGTTGTCACAGCGCAATTCTTCAATAAATCGCAGGCATAAAAAAACGCCCGGTTCCGTGAGGAATCGGGCGTTCTTTTTTGAACGTGGAAACGAATTAACGCTTCGAGTACTGCGGACGCTTACGCGCTTTACGCAGACCAACTTTCTTACGTTCAACTTCACGGGCGTCGCGAGTAACGAAGCCAGCTTTGCGCAGAGCGCTACGCAGGGTTTCGTCGTAGTCCATCAGAGCGCGAGTGATGCCGTGGCGGATTGCGCCAGCCTGACCACTTACACCACCGCCGATCACGGTGACGTAGATGTCGAATTTCTCGACAGTCTCGGTCAGCTCCAGCGGCTGACGAACTACCATGCGGGCAGTTTCGCGGCCGAAGAAGTTATCCAGCGAACGGTTGTTGATGGAGATGTTACCAGTACCCGGACGCAGGAAAACGCGTGCGGTTGCGGTCTTGCGACGGCCAGTGCCGTAATTTTGAGTCGCCGACATAATGAACTATTCCGTTAAATCTTCAGTTCTTGGGGCTGCTGAGCAGTATGAGGGTGTGCAGCGCCCGCATAGACTTTCAGCTTACGGTACATGTCGCGACCCAGTGGGTTTTTAGGCAGCATGCCTTTAACCGCGGTCTCGATCACGCGCTCAGGGGCTTTGGCGATCAGCTTTTCAAAGTTGATCGACTTGATGCCGCCCGGGAAACCGGAGTGGGAGTAGTACATTTTGTCAGTGGTTTTAGCGCCGGTAACACGGATCTGCTCGGCGTTGATTACGACGATGTAGTCGCCAGTGTCAACGTGAGGAGTGTATTCAGGCTTGTGCTTGCCACGCAGACGGCTCGCGATTTCGGTGGCCAGACGACCCAGGGTCTGACCAGCAGCGTCGACGACAAACCAGTCGCGCTTTACTGTTTCCGGTTTAGCAGTAAAAGTTTTCATTCTTTATAGCCTCAGGGGCCGCCTGTAAATAAGACGGCGGATCTTACTGAATAGTGCGTACTTTGACAAGTCAAAGGCAGCCGGATACAGACGCTTTCGGGGGCTCGGGTCGGCGCGTCCGTTCAACGGCAAGATTCTTCGGCGGCGGCGCATCACTTCCACTGCAGAAAGAGGTCGGCAATTATGCAGATTGCGAAAAATTTTTCAACCTGCTTTTATGATTGTTTTGCCCAAGGAGCACCCGATGGACTATCGCCAGCTAGGCCGGACCGACCTGAACGTGAGTGCAATCTGCCTCGGCACCATGACCTGGGGCGAGCAAAACACTGAAGCTGAAGCCTTCGCCCAGATCGAACGGGCCAAGGAAGCCGGGATCAATTTCATCGACACCGCCGAGATGTACCCGGTGCCGCCGAAAGCCGACACCTACGCCACCACCGAACGCTACATCGGCAATTACTTCAAAACTCGCGGCGACCGCGCCGACTGGATTCTCGCCAGCAAGATCGCCGGCCCCGGCAACACCATCGACTACATCCGCGACAAGAACCTGCGCCACAATCGCCAGCACATTACCGCTGCGGTGGATGCCAGTCTCGAGCGCCTGCAGACCGATTACATCGACCTCTACCAACTGCACTGGCCGGAGCGCAGCACCAATTTCTTCGGCCAGTTGGGTTACAAGCACAAGATCGAAGCCAACCTGACGCCGCTCGAAGACACCCTCGAAGCCCTCGACGAACAAGTGAAGGCCGGCAAGATCCGTCACATCGGCCTGTCCAACGAGACGCCGTGGGGCACCATGCGTTTCCTCGCCCTGGCCGAAGCCCGTGGCTGGCCGCGCGCGGTGTCGATCCAGAACCCGTACAACCTGCTCAACCGCAGCTTCGAAATCGGCCTGGCGGAAATCGCCATTCGCGAACAGTGCGGCCTGCTCGCGTACTCGCCGCTGGCGTTCGGCTTCCTGTCCGGCAAGTACGAAGGTGGCGCTCGCCCGCCGAAAGGCCGTCTGAGCCTCTACAGCCGCTTCAGCCGCTATTTCAACCCGCAATCGGAGGCTGCTTGCAGCCGCTATGTGGCACTGGCCCGGGAACACGGTTTGGATCCGGCGCAGATGGCGCTGGCATTCGTCACCCAGCAACCGTTCGTCACCAGCAACATCATTGGTGCGACCACGCTGGAGCAACTGGACAGCAACATTGCCAGTTTTGATCTGAAACTTTCCGATGAAGTGCTGGCCGGGATTGAGGCGATTCACAAGGATCATCCGAATCCGGCGCCTTGATAGCCCGTTAAAAGCTTCGCGAGCAGGCTCGCTCCCACAGGTACGGTAATCCCTGTGGGAGCGAGCCTGCTCGCGAAGAGGCCCGTCAATGCAGCGAAGATCAAAGCGAGCGCGCAATGATCTCCTTCATGATTTCATTGGTGCCGGCATAAATCCGCTGCACGCGCGCATCCGCCCATGCCCGGGCCACCGGGTATTCCCACATGAAGCCGTAGCCGCCATGCAACTGTACGCACTCGTCGAGCACCTTGCATTGCAGGTCGGTGCCCCAGTATTTGGCCATCGCCGCTGTCGGCACGTCGAGCTTGCCCTGCAGATGCAATTCCAGGCACTTGTCGACAAATACTCGACCGATCTGAATTTCAGTGGCCATTTCCGCGAGTTTGAAACGGGTGTTCTGGAAGTCGGCAATCGCCTTGCCGAACGCCTTGCGATCACGGGTGTAATCCAGCGTCCATTTCAGCGCGGCTTCGGCTGAGGCCAGACCACCAATCGCCACCGTAAGACGTTCCTGCGGCAATTCCTGCATCAGGTAGGCAAACCCTGCCCCGGCCTGACCCAGCAGGTTTTCTTTCGGTACGCGCACGTCCTGGAAGAACAATTCCGA
Source organism: Pseudomonas sp. MWU16-30322 (assembly GCF_020515535.1). Taxonomy (NCBI): domain Bacteria; kingdom Pseudomonadati; phylum Pseudomonadota; class Gammaproteobacteria; order Pseudomonadales; family Pseudomonadaceae; genus Pseudomonas; species Pseudomonas sp. MWU16-30322. Next base: position 102,549 of record NZ_JAIWYL010000010.1, on the reverse strand, counting down.
CGTGTCCTGAGCCTTCATTCCGACCTTCTCCAGGCGTTTGCCCTTCTCGAAGCCCGGCGTATTCGCTTCCACCACAAACAGGCTGGTGCCCTTGGCGCCGGCCTTTGGATCGGTCTTGGCGACCACGATCACCAGGTCAGCGAGGAAGCCGTTGGTGATGAAGGTCTTGGAACCGTTGATCACATACTCGTCGCCATCCAGCACTGCGGTGGTCTTGACTCCCTGCAGGTCGGAACCGGCGCCCGGCTCGGTCATCGCAATCGCGCTGACCATCTCGCCCGAGACCAGTTTCGGCAGGTACTTGTGCTTCAGCGCTTCACTGCCGTAATGCAGGATGTACGGCGCAACGATGTCCGAATGCAGCGAGAAACCGATACCGGTCAGGCCGAGACGACCGACCTCTTCGATCACCACCGCGCTATACAAAAAGTCCGCGCCCAGGCCGCCATACTCCTCCGGCAGATGCGAGCAGAGCATCCCCGCCTCCCCGGCCTTGTTCCACAGTTTGCGGTCGATGTGGCCTTGTTTCTCCCACTGCGCATGGAACGGCACGGCCTCTTTTTCGAGGAAGGTTCGTACGCTGTCGCGGAACAATTCGTGCTCGGAGCTGAACAAGGTTCTGGGGATCATGCGGCACCTTTCATTCTTGTTGGAGGGATATGACCTTCAGAGACTAAGCCTCACCTCCGATACAGGACACTGGACACATCCGACAAAAAATAAGACGATCCAGCCGTCTGGTGACCACTTTCCCTTATAAAAACAAAACAAAAGTTGAATTATGTCCAAGCAAGTCTCCACGCCCTTGCGGCGCGTCAGCATCCTGGCAATCGACCGGGTTTTCGCCTCCACCCTCATGCAGGCCAAGGATTTCTTCCATCTGGCCAGCCTGCGTTACGGCAAACAACTGGGCCACGGCCTGACTCCGGCGTTCGAAACCCGCCTGGTCAGCCCCGACGGTAAACCGGTGAACAGTTTCAGTGACGTGATGATGCCGGTGGACGGCGCCCTGGAAAACGCCGACGTGATCATCCTCCCGGCGTTCTGGGACGATTTCGATACGCTTTGCGGCCGTTATCCACAGATCCTGCCATGGCTGCGCGAGCAGCACGCCCGCGGCGCCGTATTGTGCGGCGAAGCCACCGGGGTGTTCTGGCTGGCCGAGGCCGGCCTGCTCAATGGCAAGGAAGCGACCACTTACTGGCGCTTCTTCAATGCCTTTGCCGAGCGCTTCCCCAAGGTGTACCTCAATCAGGACAAGCACCTGACCGACGCCGACAACCTGTATTGCGCCGGCGGCACCACCTCGGCCTGCGACCTCTATATTTACCTGATCGAACGCTTCTGTGGCGCCAACGTCGCCCAAGCCGTGGCCCGCGACATTCTGTATGAAGTGCAGCGCAGTTACTCGCCGGGACGTATCGGTTTCGGCGGCCAGAAGCTGCACCAGGACGTGATCATCCTGCAGATCCAGCACTGGCTCGAAGAGCACTTCGCTGACAAGTTCCGCTTCGAAGACGTGGCCCGCGAGCACGGCATGAGCATCCGCAATTTCATGCGCCGCTTCCAGACCGCCACCGGCGACAAACCGCTGCACTACCTGCAACGGCTGCGCATCGAGACCGCCAAGGGCTTGCTGTCCGGCAGTCGAAAAAGCATCAAGACCATCAGTTATGAGGTCGGCTACGACGATGCGAGCTTCTTTGCGCGGCTGTTCCGCCAGCATACCGAGCTGTCGCCGAACCAGTATCGGCAGCAGTTTCAGCAGGCTGCATAAATCCCTGCCCACGCACAAAACCACTGTGGGAGCGGGCTTGCTCGCGAAAGCGTACTTTCAGTTGGCATCTATTTAGCTGACACACCGCATTCGCGAGCAAGCCCGCTCCCACAGGGGTACTGCGTCGCATAAAAAAAGGCCTGCAATTGCAGGCCCTTTTTATTTGCCGAAGCCGTTTAAGGCTTGTGCGCCCGCGACAGGAATTCGTGCGATTGCATCTCCAGCAGACGGCTGAGCGTACGCTGGAATTCGAACGTCAGGCGCCCGCCGGTGTACAGGTCTTTCAACTCGACTTCGGCAGAAATGATCAGCTTGACGTTACGGTCGTAGAACTCGTCGACCATGTTGATGAAGCGTCGGGCGATGTCGTCAGTGGTGACGCTCATCTGCTCCACGCCACTGAGCAGCACGGCGTGGAAGATCTTGCCCAGCTCGATGTAATCGTTCTGGCTGCGCGGGCCGTCGCACAGTTCGCGGAAGTCGAACCAGGCCACGTCGTCGCAAGTGCGCAGGGCACGGATTTCGCGGTTCTCGATGATCAGCACATCGTTTTCCACCGCGGCGGTGCATTCCGGCGTGAGGGCCTTGAAGCTCTTGCGCAGGCTTTCGTGCGCCGCTTCGTCCAGCGGATAGTGGAACAGCTCCGCTTGTTCGAGGTGGCGCAGACGGTAGTCGACGCCGCTGTCGACGTTGACGATTTCGGTGTTCTGCTTGATCAGCGCGATGGCCGGCAGGAAGCGCGCACGTTGCAGGCCATCCTTGTACAGACCGTCTGGAACGATGTTCGAGGTCGCGACCAGGGTCACGCCGTTCTTGAACAGCTCTTCCATCAGCGTGCCGAGGATCATCGCGTCGGTGATGTCCGAGACGAAGAATTCATCGAAGCAGATCACTCGCGATTCGGTGGCGAAGCGCTTGGCGATGATGGTCAGCGGGTTTTTCTCGCCGCCGAGGGTTTTCATCTCTTCGTGCACACGCTTCATGAAGCGGTGGAAGTGAGTGCGGGTCTTTTCCTTGAACGGCAGCGCTTCAAAGAAGGTGTCGACCAGGTAAGTCTTGCCGCGGCCCACGCCGCCCCAGAAGTACAGACCCTTGACCGGCCTCTGATCCTTTTTGCCAAACAGCTTGCCCAGCAAACCCGGCTTGTTCTGCTCGGCCGCGATCAGATCGTCGTACAGGCGCTGCAGATGACGCACGGCAGTTTCCTGCGCGGCGTCATGGAAGAAGTCCGGGCGTTTCAGATCAGCTTGGTATCGTTCTAGGGGCGTCATAATTCGTTAGCAAGGCAACAAAAACGGGCCGTCACTGTAGCGACGGCCCGTAGGAATGGCAATCAGCCCTTGGTCGGGCCGCGCCGCGGATTAGTCCTGAACCGGGGTCAGCGCAACGCGCAGAGCCTCGATGGCTGCGTCCCGCGCAGCAACATCAGCGAACGTCGGGCTGTCGCCAACGCACTCGCCTTCCAGCCACACGCTGAAGCTCAGGTCTTGATTGCGAATGTCCAACGCCTGACCGGCCTGCAGTTGCTTGGTCACCTGCCCGGCGGTTTTGCCGTCGGCGAAGTTGCGCGACAGCAGCAGTTGCTCGCCATCGGCCGCCAGCAGACGGAAACGGAAGCTGCCGTCATCTTCACGGAAGCTGACGAAACGTGCGGCTTTCGCGGCTTTCTTCTTGGTGGTCGCAGCAACTTGCACCTGATTGACGAACGAACGCAGACCGACCGCTTCACGCAGCTCGTTGAGGAACGGCGTCGCCACCGCACGGGCCTTTTTCGCACCGTGTTGCAGAATGTCTTCCAGATCCGCCGGGCGCTCGATCAACTGGTGGTAACGCTCGCGAGACTCGCCCAGCTCGTTATCCAGCAACTGGAACAGACGGTTCTTCGCCTCGCCCCAGCCCAGACCACCGAGCAGTTCGCTACGGAATTCGTCAGCCTGCGCAGGCGTTGCGAAGGCCTGGAACAGGGTGAACAGGTGCGAGTTGTCCGGATCTTTCGCCTCGCCCGGCGCCTTGGAGTCGGTGACGATCCGCGAGATCGCATCCTTCATCTCTTTGGCACTGGAGAACAGCGGGATGGTGTTGTCGTAGCTCTTCGACATCTTGCGCCCATCGAGGCCTGGCAGGGTTGCCACGCTTTCCTCGATCAGCGCTTCGGGCATGGTGAAGAACTCCTTGCCCTGGCCGAACAGATGGTTGAAGCGCTGACCGATATCACGGGCCATTTCCACGTGCTGGATCTGGTCGCGACCGACCGGCACCTTGTGCGCGTTGAACATCAGGATGTCCGCCGCCATCAGCACCGGATAGCTGTAGAGGCCCATGGTGATCCCGGCATCCGGGTCTTCACCAGTCTCGACGTTCTTGTCCACCGAGGCCTTGTAGGCGTGCGCACGGTTGAGCAGACCCTTGGCCGCGACGCAGGTCAGCAGCCAGGTCAGCTCGGGGATTTCCGGGATGTCGGACTGGCGATAGAAGGTCACACGATCCACATCCAGGCCACCGGCCAGCCAGGTCGCGGCGATTTCCAGACGCGAGCGCTGGATGCGCAGCGGGTCATCGCATTTGATCAGGGCGTGGTAGTCGGCCAGGAAGTAGAACGAATCGGCATTGCTGTCGCGGCTGGCGATGATCGCCGGGCGAATGGCGCCGGCGTAGTTGCCCAGGTGCGGCGTGCCGGTGGTGGTGATGCCGGTGAGGATACGGGTTCGGTTCGTCATGGGTAATCGCTTGTCAGACTGCAATCAATTCGAGAGACGCGGCAGGATCAGATCCTTGAGATCGGTCAGCTTGCCATGAAAAAAGTGTCCGCATTCTGCCACTTTCAGCAGCTCATGGGGGCGCTGGAGTTTTGCCGACCAGTCGTAGACCACTTGCGGGTCTATCACTTCGTCGGTTTCCGGCTGGATCACGGTCAGCTCGCCGTGCTGTGGCAGTTGATCCTGATCGCCCAGGCGCATCACCGCCGGCGCGACCATGAACAGCTGCTTGAGCTGCACGCCTTGAGCTTCGAGACGACCGCCGAGACTTGCTGCAACAAATCCGCCGAAGGAAAAACCGAACAGGGTCAGCGGCAGATCCGGGTGTTTTTCCAGCAGCCATGCGGCGGCGGCCTGAGCATCGTCGACTTCACCGCTGCCCATGTCGTGCGTACCTTCGCTGGCGCCAACGCCGCGATAGTTGAAGCGCAAGGTAATCAGACCGGCATCGCGCGCGGTGCGCTGCAGAGTCGAGACGACCTTGTTGAGCATGGTGCCGCCCTGCACCGGGTTGGGATGGCAAATCAGCGCGATGCCGTTTGGCTGCTCGTTATCCAAGTACAGCGCTTCGATTTGGCCGACTGGGCCAGCAATCACTACAGGGGTTTCACGCATCAGCAAGGAAGGAACTCCGTGACCTCGAATCGGGTCGACTCGTCTAGCAAATTGTCTGTGCCAATCTATTGCGAGTGAATCGCGGTATACAGCGCAGGTTCGAGCCGTTAACGTAAAGCAAAGCCGTTTATAGAGGAAGGACTCGTGGAACACTCGCTCTTAGTTTGGTTGTTACCGACTCTTGCCCTGGTTGTGGGTGTCGCCATTGGATTCCTGATCGCTCGCGTCGCACCGAATGCCGCGCCGAGCCGCACGCAGCGTCAACTGGATGATATCCAGGAGCGTTTCGACAGCTATCAAAACGAGGTGGTCACCCACTTCAACAGCACCGCGACGCTGGTCAAGAAGCTAACCCAGAGCTATCAGGAAGTGCAGGATCATCTCGCCGAGGGCGCCAACCGCCTGGCCCTGGACGAGCAGACCCGTCAACGCCTGATCGCCGCTTTGCACGCCGATGCCGCCCAGGCACCGCGCGAACGCCTGACGCCGCCGCGCGATCAGGAGCCGCCACGCGACTACGCGCCGAAAACCCCGAACTCGCCGGGCATGCTCGATGAGCACTATGGTTTGAAGAAATAATCGGGTTTCGCGCCCAACAAAAAGCCCCCGGACAATTCGGTTGTCCGGGGGCTTTTTTGTATCTGATGATTTGATGGCGATTGGCCCGGCCCCTTCGCGAGCAAGCCCGCTCCCACAGGGTTACGTGTTGAATACGAAATTGGTTATCAACACCGATCACTGTGGGAACGGGCTTGCTCGCGAAGGGGCCGGCACAGGCCAGACAAAAAAATACCCGATCACCAGGACCGGGCATTTCTTCATGCAACCATTTGGGTTACGGATACTGCTGCACTGTGCCCGGCTGCGGCTGCTGCTGACCACCATACTGCTGACCCGGAATCGCTTTCAGATTGACCTCGACGCGGCGGTTCTGCGCACGGCCATTGACGTCGCCGTTGCTGGCAATCGGGTTATCCGGGCCGGCACCACGGGCGCTCAGGTTGGCACCGCTGACACCTTGCGAGGTCAGGTAGGTCGCCACGCTCTGCGCACGACGCTGGGACAGGTCCATGTTGTGCTGGCGGCTGCCGGTACTGTCGGTGTAGCCGACGATTTCGATCTGGTTCTGGTTGAACTCTTTCAGCGAGTTCGCCAGGTTGTTCAGCGGCTGGTAGAAGCTTGGGGCGATGTTCGCCGAGTCGGTGGCGAAGGTGATGTTGCCCGGCATGATCAGCTTGATCTGATCGCCCTGACGCTGCACTTCAACCCCGGTGTTGGCCATGCTGGCGCGCAATTTTTTCTCTTGCTGATCGGCGTAATAGCCGTAGCCGGCGGCCGAAGCACCGACGACAGCCGCGCCGATCAACGCGCCCTTGCCACGGTTGTTGTGGTCGATGGCAGCACCGGCCAACGCACCGGCCAAAGCGCCGAGACCGCCGTATTTGGCGGTCTTGCTCACACCGCCGCCATCGGCCTGGCCCTGATTGTCATACGGGTTGGGCGAGGCGCAGCCGGCCAACATGGCCACAGCGGTAGCAACAATAATCAAACGAGGCGTGGTGAACATGAAGAGCTCCTGGTTTTCGCATTCTGTGTGGCAGCGGCCCTAGGCAATAGACCTGTGCGGGCGTTGGATCATGACAATGCACAAAAATTCCGCTGCACACTCGTGACAAAATGTTTAGGCGCGCACGAACGGGTTTTCCCGCATTTCATCCCCAAGACGCGTGTCCGGACCATGCCCGGCAACCACTGTCGCGTCTTCGTCGAGCGTGTACAGCCGCTGCTTGATTGATCGCACGATGGTCGCCTGATCGCCGCCCCACAAATCCGTGCGTCCTACGCCACGACGAAACAACGTGTCGCCGGCAATCAACAGCTTAGCCTCGGAAAACCAAAAGCTCATGGAACCGGGTGTATGTCCCGGCGTATGCAGCGCCACACCGCAGCCGCAAGCCAGTTCTTCATCGTCGCTCAACCAGCGATCCGGCGACGGCACCGGGGTGTACGGCACGCCGAACATCTGGCATTGCATCTCGAGATTGTCCCACAGGAACTGGTCTTCCTTGTGCAGATGCAAAGTCGCGCCGGTTTTTTCTTTCATCTGTCCGGAGGCGAGGAAATGATCGAGATGCGCGTGGGTGTGGATGATGCTGACGACTTTCAAGCCCAAGGCATCGAGGCGGGCCATGATCAGATCGGGGTTGCCGCCCGGGTCGACGACGATGGCTTTTTTCGTCAGCGGATCGCCGATGATCGTGCAGTTGCACTGGAGCGGGCCGACGGGGAAGGTTTCGCGGATGAGCGCAGGTGCTGTAACAGTCATGAGGCAATCCTGTTCAATATTCGACGGCGGTGGAAACCGCTGATGCCGAAGATTTTACCGGCACTAGATCATTAACCCCAGCGCCTTGGCCCGCGCCACCGCCTGCGTACGCCGCTCAACGCCCAGCTTGCTGTTGATATGGCTGGCATGGGTTTTCACGGTATGCAGCGAAATGAACAGTTGTTCGCTGATTTCCTGATTGGAACAGCCTTGGGCAATCAAACGCAGCACCGCCAGCTCCCGGCTGCTGAGTTGTTCGGCAGCGGTGGACTCAACCACCGGACGAGTCGCCACCAGCGGAAAATGCGCCAGTAACGGCTGTCCTGCCAACGCCGGTGAGGCGTGCAGTTGGCTGCGTAACCAGTCCGAATATTCTCTGATCAGCGCGTCAAACGGCTGTATCACGCCGCCAGCCGCCGCTTCCAGCGCCTGACTCAACGCCTTGCGCGCCTCCGGTTCGCGGCCAGTGCCCAGCAACAAGGCGACCTTCTGCGCCAGCGCCATGACACATAGCAACTGGCGTCCGGTTTGCTGGCCGTTTTCCAGCAGCACATTCAGTCGCCCTTCGGCGAGCATCGGCTGGCCCTTGATCACATCAAGCAACGCCTGCTGCAGTTCGACGTGCAGCGGCAACTGTGGATGAAACTCCGGTGGCGCCGCTGCACGCTCGCCGGTGTAGGTCTGCCCCAGACGTGCCAGCCAGGCTTCGGCCAGATCGGTACGGCCCTGCGCCAGCCACAGTTCGCATTTGACCAGGGTGATCATCGCCAGGTAGTAGATCGGCGGCACGTCCCAGATGTGCATCAGGCGCTCGGCTTCGGCGAGTTCGGCGAAGGCCTTGGCAAACTCGCCGGCGCTGCCGTCCAGACGGGCGATCACGCAGTGGCCGATCAATACGCTGATATCGCGGCAGGCCCGCGCTTCGGCCAGACCGCTCAGCAAGCGGGCCCGGGCCTGCTGCGGTTGCAGGCGCATTGACAGCAGAAAACCTTCATACAGCGTCAGCCGCGCACGCACCGCGTACAGGCGTTGCGGAGATAATCCACGCAATCGCTCCAAGCCCTGATGCACCTCATCCAGTGCCCGCAGAATCTCGCCACGGGCCTGTAACACCCGCGCACGATCGTAATGCGCCAGCGCTTCGAACAACGGGTTGCCGACCCGCTGCGCCAGCTCAAGCGACTCGCGATTCAGGCCCCGCGCACGCCACAGGTCACCGTCGGCAATCGCCAGATTGGACAAGGTCGACAGGCACATCAGACGCTGCCCGTAACGTTTCACCGGCAGGCTTTCCAGCGCCTCGCTGCAATAGCGCTGGGTCAGTTCGCGATGGCCGCGCCCGCGGGCGATGATCCCGCTGAGCGCCAGCCACTGTGCAAGCATCGACTTCTGTGCGGAGGCCGACGGCGCCGGCAGAAACCGGCTCAGGTGACTGGAAAGCTCTTCGGCCGCATCGAGCTGACAGGCCAGCCCCAGCGCCCAGCTGTACAGCACGATCAAGCGTGGCGTGCTGATCAGCAGGCTGTCGGGCAAGTCCATTTTCCAGCGCAGCAGCATGCCGACGTTCTGCTCGGCGAGCAGTTGTTCCTCGGACAGGTTCTGCACCAGATTGGCCGCCACATCCAGATGCCCGGCGCGCAAGGCCTGTTCGACCGCTTCGTCGAGCAGGCCTTGCGCATTGAACCAGCGACAGGCGCGCAGGTGTAACGTCGCGGCGGGCACCAACGGTCGAGCAACGGGCCGGCTGCGCAGCAGATCGGAGAACAGATGGTGATAGCGATACCAGTGACCGTGTTCGTCCAACGGCACCAGAAATACCTGATGCGCCAACAGAAACCGCAGAATTTCGGCGCTGTCGTGGGCTTCGCGCACCGCGTCGCATAGCTCGCTGCAAAAACGCTCCTGAGGAGCGGTGTCGTAGAGAAACGCCTGCACCTCGGCGGGCAGGCAGTCGATGACTTCTTCCAGCAGGTAGTCGCGAATCAGCCCTTCCCCGCCGTTCAGCGCTTGCGGCAACGCGGCCTCGCTACCGGCTTCGGATGCCGCCAGCAACCAGAAACGCAGCCCGGCCACCCACCCCTCGCTGCGCTGGATCAGGTTTTCCAGCGCCTCACCACGCAATGAACTGCTGTGTCGGTCGAGCAGTGTCAGCGCCTCATCGTGGGTCAGGCGCAGATCCTGTTCATGCAGTTCCAGCAGTTGCCGCGACAGGCGCAGGCGCGCCAGATGCCAGTCAGGGCGCTGGCGACTGGTGACCATGACCAGCAAGCCGTCAGGCAAATGATTGAGAAAAAACTGCAGGCAACGATCGAGCACCGGGCCTTGGGCGAGATGGTAATCATCGAGCACCAGCAGCAACGGCGCGGTGGGTTGCAGTTGCAGCGCCAACTCGTCGAGCAAGCCGTCGAGCCATTCTTCGAAGGCAAAGGGCTGATGGCGCTGACGCATCTTCAACAGGCCGAGCGCGCGACTGCCCAGATCCGGAAAGTAGTCCTGCAGCCCTTCCAGCAACCGCTCGAGAAAGCGCCCCGGATCGTTATCCCGCGGGCTCAATCCCAGCCACAGACTTTGCCAGTGCGCCGGCAGGCTCTGACAGAACTCCACCGCCAGCGAGCTCTTGCCGAAGCCGGCGGGGGCGCAGACCAGCAACAGGCGTCCCGCGAGTCCGCCACTCAGGCGTTCACACAGACGCGGTCGCAGGACATAGCCGTCGGGCAGCGGCGGACGAAAAAAACGCCCGTCCAGTGTCGCGACGGCAGCGCTTGCAGGATCCGGAAGCGGGGACAGATCAGTCATGGCCGGCTCTTGTTTGAATGGCTGTTGGCGGCGTAGCAGATGTCCGCAGCCTAGCCTTAAACGTAGCGGTTATGAAGGTTGCTGCTACAAATGGCTACAAAAAGGTTCAGCCAATAACGCCGGGCAAAAAAAAGCCCCGAACCAGTCGGGGCGTTTTTTCGAGGATGCGGCCTCGGGTCAAAGCTTAGCGGATACCGTCCTGGCCCAGGTTGCCTGGCTGGAATTCGCTCTTGGTGGCAGAGAAGCCGAAGTCATACGCCTGCTTCTCTTCGTTCTTCATGCCCAGTGCCAGGTAGCGTCCCGATTGCAGGTCGTACAGGGCTTCCAGCGCGTACCACGGCACTTGCTTGTCGTAGTAGTCCTCGGCATGCGCCTCGGCCACACGCCACAGTTGACCGCGACCGTCATAGTGGTCGATGACCGCTGCCTGCCAGGTGTCTTCGTCGATGTAGAAATCACGTTTGGCATAAATGTGGCGCTGACCCGGTTTCAGGGTGGCGACCACGTGCCAGACACGACGCAACTCGTAACGGGTCAAGTCCTGGTTGATATGGCCGGCCTTGATGATGTCGGCGTACTTGAGGGTCGGCGAGTCGATCTTGTAGCTGTTGGAGGCAATGTACATCTCCTTCTTGCCTTCGAGCTTCCAGTCGTAACGATCCGGTGCACCGTTGTACATGTCGAGGTTGTCGGAAGTACGCAGACCGTCCGCCGCAGTACCCGGGCCGTCATAGGAAACTTGCGGTGCCTGACGTACACGGCGCTGGCCAGTGGCGTAGACCCAGGCCTTGCGCGGTTCCTTCACCTGATCGAGGGTTTCGTGCACCAGCAGTACGGTACCGGCCAGACGTGCCGGCGCAGTCACTTTCTGCTTGAAGTAGAACAGGATGTTGCCCGGGTTGGCCGGATCGTAGTCCTTCATCTTGTCGCGGAACACGAACTGGTCCTGGAAGTACACCAGGCTGAACGAGCCGTTGGTTTGCGGAGTCGCCTGGGTCACCAGACGGGTCACGCTGCCACCGCGATAGCGAGTGATGTGGTTCCAGATCACTTCCAGACCGCTTTTCGGAATCGGGAACGGCACGGCGGTATCGAAGTTTTCCAGACCGTTGCCGCCGGCGACCAGATTGGTGGTGGTGGCGTTCTTCTTGATCGCGGCGAATACGCTATCCGGCACGGTCGAACCGCGATGGGACGGGTAAACCGGAATCTTGAAGGTCTCCGGGTAGCGCTTGAACATCGCGTACTGGCCCGGGGCAAGCTTGTCCTTGTACTGCTCGACGTTCTGCGCGGTGATGGTGAACAGCGGTTTTTCACTGCCGAACGGGTCGGACAGGAAGCCCTTGCTGTCGACCGTGCCGGCATTTTTCGGCAGCGGTTTCCAGGCCGGGATCGAACCGTCGGCGTTGCCGGCCATTTCGGCGCCCATCGGCGTCAGGCTTTTGCCCAGCTTGTCGGCTTCAGCAGCCGGTACGGCCGCCATGACGCTGCTCGCCAGCAACGACAAGCCCAGAACACCGGCGTGGAACAGACTCTTTGTTATTTTCATATGTGTGTTCGTCCTGAAAAAACTGTGCTTAGAAGTTCATGCCGACGCTGAGGGCCACGAAGTCGCGATCATCCACCGTGCTGTAGTCGCCGCCAAAGAAGTTGGTGTAGGCCAGACTCGCCGTGTAGGTGTTCTGGTACTCAGCATCGAGACCGAGGCTGATGGCCTTGCGACCTTCCTCGAAGTTGCCGCCAGGGCCTGGCGAGTAGCCTTTCACGTCATGCGACCAGGCCACGTTCGGCTTGAGGTTCACACCGGCGAAAACGTCGCTGTAATCCCAGATGGCACGAGCGCGATAGCCCCAGGAAGTGGCCGTGGTGAAACCGTCGTTGTTGCAGTTGCTGGAAACGTTGTCCCGCGAAGCCCCTGCCCCGGCACCGTTGATGGTGGAGGTGTTGAGGATCTGCGAGCAGGTGTTGAGGCCGCCGGTCGACGGCAGTTCACCCGGACCGAACACCGGGTCGCGGCCGTAACGGGCTTCGGATTTGCTTTCCAGACCACCGACGTGGGTCACGCCGACTTCACCTACCAGGGTCAGACGGTTGGCGCCCATTACCTGATCGAAGAAGTGCGTCAGGGTGGTTTGCAGTTGGGTGATTTCCTTGCGGTTGTAACCGTGCAGATCCTGGCCCGGCACGCCGTTGAGGATCGACGCATTGGTCAACGCGCCACCCAGCGGACGTACGCCGGCGAACAGAATGTCGGTGGAGTTCAACTGCACCGGCGCATTCGGCCGGTAGCTGACCTCACCGCTCCACGCCGTACCGGTAGGCAGGGTGGTGGAGAAGCTCAGACCGTAGAGGCGGATGTCTTCAGGGTATTCGATGAAGTATTCCGAGTTGCCTGCCACCACCAGCGGGCCCAGTGCCTGGAACGGCCCTGGCAATGCCTTGACGCCGTTATAGATCGACTGTGGCGCACCGGTGGCGCTGAAGATCGGCGCACGGCTGTGGTAGTTCATGAAGTAGGCGCCGAACTCGGTGGCCAGCGGGTCGAACATGTACTTGGCGGACACACCCCACTGCCCGCTGTCACGCGCATTACGGTTGGGCGAACGACGCACCAGCACACCTTCTTCGTTGACGTCGACGCCAGCGTTGGCCAATGGCCCGAGCGCAATACCCGGAATGGTCGAACGTTTGTTCAGTACCCGCAGGTTGTCGTCGCAACCGGTGGTGACGATGTCCGGCTGCGAGAAGAACGTGCCGCAGTTGTCGGTCACGGTCTTCTGCCAGTCGATCTGATAGAAACCTTCGGCCGAGAGGTTTTCGGTGATGCTCTGGGACACGTAGAACATGTTGACCGGAATCAGGCCTTCCTTGATCTCGGCGCCCGGACGGCGGAACGCGGACACGTCGATCGGGTTGATCGAGTTGATGCCACCGCCGATGAAGGTACTTTCACCCCAGTTCACCACCTGCTTGCCCAGACGCACCGAACCCGGCTCATCGGCAATCGAGTAGTTGTGGTAGACGAAGGCGTCGAGGATCTGCCCGCCGGAAGAACGCGCTGCGACGTCGCGGTTGTGGTTGCTGACGTCCTTGTATTCCAGGTCCTGATTCTGCAGCGCGAAGTCGTACCAGTATTTGCCCCGGACGAAGACCCCGGTGTCACCGTATTTCAATTCGAGATCATGGATACCCTTGAAGATCTTCGAGAAGGCTTGCCCGCTCTTGAAGTTCAAGTGACCGTCGTCGGAGGTCTGGGACAAGCCCTTGCCGCCGTTGTTGACACCAATAAGGTCCTTGTTCGGCTGCTGGGTCGAAACACTCATGCCCAGGGAGAGCGAGGAATCGAACTGACCTTCGATTTCACCGACGTTGAAACTGACGCCGAATGCGGGCCCGGCGAGCGTAGAGGCAAGACTGACGGCCAGAGGCAGTTTAGCCCGGCGCCAGAACTGGTTTACTGATGTCATCGACGCTACTCCATGTGCATTATTGTTATGGCAGTGAGTACTTTTAAAAACGCCTGGAAGACCGGGAGCCAGTAGCCACCCGACGTCACTCCAAAATTGCATCGCCCCGTTTGTGCGTGTGCCCCGTTCTTAAAAATCCTTGAGCGGACTATAGCCAGCAGGTGGTACTGCTTGATCCCTCTAAAGTGTGATTTGCAGCTGCCGGCCACTCTGGAACAGTCCTTTCGCCAGTCCGACAGATGTCGGCCCGGCAAGGATGGCTGATTTTTTCGATTTCACAAGCCAAGCGCTTGCTTGGTGGGTCTGGCGCGCCGTTTTCGGCGCGCCAGCAGACGCTCAGAGCGTCGAGAGGAAGGTGCTGTTGTTGGCCTGCCATTCGGTGATGTCGAGGCGGATGCGCTTCTTGTCGAGTTTGCCGACACTGGTCTTGGGAATTTCCGTAACAAGGGCGATCTGGCTCGGAATCGCCCACTTGCTCAGGTGCCCCAGCTCCACGAATGGCTTGAGGTGTTCCTTGAGTTCGCGCGCGCCGATCTCGTGCCCTTCGCGGATCACCAACAAGGCAAACGGCCGCTCGCCCCACTGCGGATCGGCAATCCCCACCACGGCTACTTCACGCACCGCCACATGCCGGCTGATCAGGTCTTCGAGGTCCAGCGAAGAGATCCACTCGCCGCCGGTCTTGATCACGTCCTTGATGCGGTCGCGGATGTCGATCACGCCCATGCTATCGAGCGTTGCCACATCCCCGGTGTGCAGCCAGCCACCGGCCCAGAGTTCGGCGCCCTTCTGTGGTTCGTTGAAATAGCCTTCGGTCAGCCACGGCGCGCGCAGCACCAGTTCGCCCTGAGTCTCGCCGTCGGCGGGGAGGAAGTTGCCGTCACCATCGACAATCGCCGCTTCCACCAGCGGCCCCGGCACACCGGCCTTGATCCGGTAAGTGGTGCGCTCGTCTTCGGTGCCGGCCATCAGTTCGTCGTTCAGATGCGCACACGAGACCAATGGCCCGGTCTCGGACATGCCGTACGCCGCCGTGAGCTGAATGCCCCGGGCCTTGGCGGTCTCGTACAGCGTGCGATTGAGCGCACTGCCACCGATGACAATCTTCCAGCCGCCGAAATCGGTGCCTTGCGCGCCTTTGGCGTTGAGCAGCATTTGCAGGATGGTCGGCACGCAGTGGGAGAACGTGACCTTCTCCTTGCGCCAAAGCTCGACCAGAAACTCCGGATCGTAACGCCCCGGGTAAACCTGTTTGAGCCCGAGCATGGTCGCCACGTACGGCAGGCCCCAGGCATGCACATGGAACATCGGAGTGATCGGCATGTACACATCGTTGGTGCCGAGCAGGCGCACGCTGTCGATCGCTCCCATGATCGTCGACACGCCCATGGTGTGCAGCACCAGTTGCCGATGGGTGAAGTACACACCTTTCGGGTTACCGGTGGTGCCAGTGGTGTAGAAGGTGGTGGCGACCGAGTTCTCGTCGAAGTCCTGGAAGTCGTACTGCGGACTCGCAGCGGCCAGCAGTTGCTCGTACTCGCCGACCAGATTCGGCAGCTCGGCGGTCTTTTCCGGCAGATCGGTCAGCAGCAGGGTTTTCTGCACCGTGTTCAGGTGCGGCGCGATGGCCTGATACAGCCCGACGAACTCGCTGTTGACCAGCACGAAGCGATCCTCGGCGTGGTTCATGGTGTAGAGGATCTGTTCCGGCGACAGGCGCACGTTGATCGTGTGGATCACCGCGCCGATCATTGGAATGGCAAACATGCACTCGAGGTAGCGATGGCTGTCCCAGTCCATCACCGCCACAGTGTCACCCGCCTTCACCCCCGCCGCCGTCAACACGTTGGCCAGCCGCGCAACCCGCTCGATCAGAGTCGGATAGCTGTAACGCAACTGGTCTCGGTAAATGATCTCGCGGGTTTTCTCGTAACGGGCGCCGGACATCAGCAGCCGTTTGATCAGCAATGGATACTGGTAGGCCCCATCGGCCGGGGGAATGACGCGAGTCTGCAACATATGAATCCCTTTTCTGGCTGCACGGTGTTGGCGTAGAGAGCGTTACTCTAGAGCCGTTATACCCCAGTCAAATCAGCCGAAGGAATGATTTGCACAGCCGTACAAATGCTAGCTTTGAGCCAGCATTTGCCTGTATTCAGCCCCACTCAGGCGGCTTGTCCTACCGCCGCTTCGGAAGGTGTGCGTGGGAAAGCTACGGCAGCGAGGAAGGTCAACGCGCCAAAACCCGCCAGAATCAGGTATAGCCCGACGAAACCATGGCGCGGCTCGACGTAGGAAATCAGCGGAATCGCCGTTGCGCTGGCGCCGAACGACAGGCAGTAACGCAGGGCGAACACCCGGGATTGCCACTGCGGTGCAACGAAGTTGGCGACCATCGAGTCGTTCACCGTGACCTGGCCGAACACCACGAACATGAACGCCGCTCCAAGCACGATCACCGCCCAGCCATCGACCTGGGCCATGCCGTATAACAGCGGTGCCTGAAACAGCGTGAGCACCAGAAACGGCCATTTCAGGCTGACCCGATGCAGCACCTGCCCGATGCTCAACTGCGCCACCGCGCCGAAGGCATACGCCAGGCTGACCACCACGCCAAGGGTTTGCGGCGAGGCGAACAGGTCATGCAAGCGCTCCTGAAACAGCTTCGGATAGGTCATGGTGGTGGCGTTGAACACCACACCGCCGGTGGCCGTCGCCAGCGCCAGCACACCGAATACCATGAGCATCGAAATCTTCTGACCGGCAGCGCCTTTCAGCACGGTGTGCGGACGCTGCGGGATCGGCTCTTCACGCACCTGCAGGGCAAAACCGATACCCAGCACGATCGCCACCACGCCCGGTAACACAAAGGCCGAGCGCCAGCCGAATTGCGCCACCAGCAACCCGGTGATCAGCGCCGAAAACGCCACGCCGAGGTTGCCCCACATGCCGTTGATGCCGATTTCCCGGCCACGGTTCTGCGCGTAGGCCACCAGCATCGCGGTACCCACCGGGTGGTAGATCGCCGCGAAAATGCCGATCAGGGTCAGCCCGACCACCAGCATCGTCGGGCTGCTGCTCAACCCGGTGAAGATCGCCGAGGCGCCGATGCCGAAGAAAAACACCAGCATCATCTGCCGCCGACTCCAGTGATCACCCAGCCAGCCGGCCGGCAGCGAACAGGCGCCGAAGGCAATGAAGCCACCCAGTGACAGACCGATCAGCGCGGCGTAGTCGAGGCCAAAGGCCTGGGTCATGCCGAGCACGGCGGCGGGAAAAATCAGCATGAACATGTGATCGATCACATGGGCAGCGTTGACGTAGCGTATGACGTTTCGGGATTGATTCATGGCAGCACGCTTGAGTGTGTTGTGGGCGGATTGTTATGAGCGGCCTATGCTAAGTTGGCGAAAAAGCGCATATGTGCCATTCAGGTCATCAAACCCGACATGTTGATCAGCCATTTCGAACACGGCCCGGTGAGTGCCTATCCCCGGGATTATCTGGACGGTGCCCACCAGCCGCTGCACCTGCACCGCGAGGCGCAGTTGCTGTATGCCGTCAGAGGGATCATGCGCGTGGTCACCGATCTTGGTGCCTGGGTGATTCCGCCGAGCCGCGCGGTGTGGATTCCGCCGCAGGTCGCACACGAGATTTTCATGTCCGGCGATGTGCAGATGCGCTCACTGTTCATCGCCCCCGAACTGTCACCGGCCAGCCTGCAACAGTGCTGCGTGCTGGCGGTGACGCCGCTGTTGCGCGAGTTGATCCTGCGCGCCGTGCAGGGCCCGCCGCATGCGGACAATCCATTGATCCAGCAGTTGATGCTGGAAGAACTGGCCGGCCTGGAAAACCTGCCGCTGCACATTCCGATGCCTACTGACCGGCGCCTGCAGAACATCTGCCTGGCCTTGCTGCACACCCCCGATCACCCCAACACCCTGGAAGACTGGGCGCAGCAGGTCGGCGCCAGCTCGCGCACCCTGGCGCGGCTGTTCCAGCGACAACTGAAGATGAGTTTCAACGCCTGGCGCCAGCAACTGCGCCTGATGGAAGCCCTGCCGCGCCTGCTCACCGGGGATAGCGTACAAAGCGTGGCACGGGACTTGGGCTACGGCAGCGCGCGGGCGTTCAGCGCGATGTTTCGCCGTTTGCTTGGGGACAATCCCCGCGACTACCTAAATAATCTGAGCAAACTCAGCGAGCTTGTGTAAGACCCTGTGGGAGCGAGCCTGCTCGCGAAAGCGGTCTTTCAGCCACCAATAATGTCGACTGACCCAACGCTTTCGCGAGCAGGCTCGCTCCCACAGGTTTAAGTCGCGGTTCTGAGATCAATGCATCTCGGTGAAGGCGAGTTTCACGCCGATCGCGATCAGCACTGCGCCCATGGTGCGGTCGAACCAGTGGCCCATGCGGGCAAAACCGGCGCGCACGCGCTGCTGGCTGAACAGCATCGCCACCAGGCAAAACCAGACAGCCGTCGCGACCGCCAGATAAACCCCGTAACCGGCCTGCACCGCCAGGGGCGTGTGCGGGTTGATCACCACGGTGAACAGGGAGAGGAAGAACAGCGTGGCTTTCGGATTGAGGCCGTTGGTGACGAAGCCCGAAGTGAAGGCGCCGCGAGCGGTACGCACGCCGGCTTCCTTGTGCAAGTCATCGCTGACGGTTTTCGCCGGCTGCGCGCGCAAAGCCTTGAAGCCGATGTACAGCAGGTACGCCGCTGCAGCCCATTTCAAGGCGTTGAACAGCACGATCGACTGCGACACGATCAGGCCGATGCCCAGCAGCGAATAGCCCACGTGCAGGAAAATCGCCGTGCCCACACCCAGCGCGGTCCAGGTGCCGGCGCGACGCCCATGGGTCACGCTCTCGCGCACCACCACGGCAAAGTCCGGGCCGGGGCTGGCCACGGCCAACAGGTGGATCAGTGCAACGGTCAAGAACTCGGTCCAGTACATGGGGGCTCCTCTTTAATGAGTAAAAACAATTCATCAACTGGCTTAAACCCTGTGGCGAGGGAGCTTGCTCCCGCTCGGCTGCGCAGCAGTCGTAACACCTGAAACACCGGTGTGCCTGACACAGTACGGTGAATGGGTTTGAGTCTGCTTCGCAGCCCAGCGGGAGCAAGCTCCCTCGCCACAGGGTATTGCGGGCGCTGTGCGTAACCATTTGTTTCATCTGGTAGGCTCGGCAGATTACGCCTTCCGTTCCAAGCACAAAAGGTACAGTTGATGACGAACCCGCGCCGCGCCGTATTCCTCGATCACCCGTCACTGGATCTCGGCGATCTCGACCTCAGCCCGTTGCGCGCCTGCTTCAGCGCTCTGCAACTTTTCGCTCAGACCTTGCCTGAACAGGTCAGCGAGCGCCTGCACGGTGCCAGCGTGGCGATCACCAACAAGATCCACATCGACGCCGCCGCGATGGCCGCCAACCCGGATCTTAAACTGATCCTGATCACCGCCACCGGCACCAACAACGTCGATCTGGACGCGGCCCGCGCCCATGGCATCACCGTGTGCAACTGTCAGGGTTACGGCACGCCGTCGGTGGCGCAGCACACGATCATGTTGCTGCTCAACCTCGCCACCCGCCTGGCGGATTATCAGAAAGCCGTCGGCGAGGGTCGCTGGCAGCAGGCCAAACAGTTCTGCCTGCTCGACTACCCGATTGTCGAACTGGAAGGCAAAACCCTCGGTCTGCTCGGTCACGGTGAACTCGGCGGTGCGGTCGCGCGCCTGGCCGAAGCATTCGGCATGCGTGTATTGCTCGGACAGATTCCGGGCCGCCCGGCGCGCCCGGATCGTCTGCCACTGGCCGAACTGCTGCCGCAGATCGATGCCCTGACCCTGCACTGCCCGCTCAACGAACACACCCGGCACTTCATCGGCGCCCGCGAGCTGGCATCGATGAAACCCGGCGCGTTTGTGGTCAACACTGCGCGCGGTGGTTTGATCGACGAGCAAGCCTTGGCCGATGCCCTGCGCAACGGTCATCTCGGCGGCGCCGCTACCGATGTGTTGAGTGTCGAACCGCCGGTCAACGGCAATCCGCTACTTGCGGCGGATATTCCGCGGCTGATCGTCACCCCGCACAACGCCTGGGGCAGTCGCGAAGCGCGGCAGCGTATCGTCGGCCAATTGACTGAAAACGCTCAGGCGTTCTTCAGCGGTACAGCGCTGCGGGTCGTCAGTTGATAAACTGCGGCACTTTTTTTCCAAGGAGCAGTTATGGATCCGCGCAGTGAAGTACTGCTTCGTCAGGCCGAGTTATTCCAGGGTTCGCTGTTGTTGGCCGGTTTGCCTGCCGACGATTTGCTCGGGCGCCTGCCCAATGCGTTCGGCTGGTGCTGGCATGCCGGCGATCAAGCGGCACTCGATGCGCGCTTCGAAGGTCGCAGCCATTTCGGTGTGAATGTGCCGGAGCGCGAATTCGACAGCGCCGTGGTGTTTCTGCCCAAGTCCAAGGATCTGACCGATTACATCCTCAATGCCGTGGCCGCACGTCTGCCCGGGCGCGAGGTGTTTCTGGTCGGGGAAAAACGCAGCGGTATCGAGGGTGCGTCCAAGCAGCTCAACCCGTTCGGCAAGCCGCGCAAACTCGACAGCGCCCGTCACTGCCAACTGTGGCAAGTCACCGTGGCCAATGCACCCGAAGCCAAATCGCTGGAAAGCCTGGCGCAGACTTATGAGCTGCCACTGGCCGAAGGCCCGTTGAAAGTCATCAGTCTGCCGGGCGTGTTCAGCCATGGTCGACTGGACCGCGGCAGCGCCTTGCTGCTGGAGCATCTGGACAAATTGCCGAGCGGTCACCTGCTGGACTTCGGTTGTGGCGCCGGGGTGTTGGGCGCGGCGGTCAAACGGCGTTACCCGCACAATCGGGTGACCCTGCTCGACGTCGATGCCTTCGCCGCCGCCAGCAGTCGCCTGACATTGGCGGCCAACGGTCTGGAAGCCGAAGTGCTGACCGGTGATGGCATCGACGCTGCACCGATGGGTTTGAACGCGATTCTGAGCAATCCGCCGTTCCACGTCGGCGTGCACACCGATTATTTCGCTACCGAGAACTTGCTGCGAAAAGCGGCCAAACATCTGAAAAACGGCGGCGAACTGCGCCTGGTTGCGAACAGCTTCCTGAAGTATCAGCCACTGATCGAAGAGCATCTGGGCGTGTGTGCGATCAAGGCCGAAGGCAATGGTTTCCGGATTTACCGGGCCAAGCGCGGCTGAAAATTAGCACTTGCCGAATGGATTCTGCCTAGGCAGAATCCGCTCCGTCCTAGGGGAGTAGTCTCCCACGAGCGCCAAGCTCGTCCGGCATACGTCAACATACTTGATCCTCAGATCATGGCGTATGCGACCCAAGCGTCCGCACCAGACGGATCGCAGGGTTTGACAAGACCTATGACACGCACACCTTACCCGGGGCGGGAAGGCTGTACGTGTCATAGCCGTGTCGACCCGCCCCTTAGGAAATCCTGATGCTGGACTCGTTACTCGTTCCCACCGCAATCGTTGCCTTGGCCGAAATCGGCGACAAGACGCAACTGCTCGCGCTGATTCTCGCCGCTCGCTTTCGCAAACCCTGGCCGATCATTGCCGGTATTGTCGCTGCGACCCTGGCCAACCACGCAGCAGCCGGTGCGGTAGGCGCCTGGTTCGGCAGCTTCTTCTCAGACTCGGTCCTGCACTGGATTCTCGCCGCGAGCTTTACCGCCACTGCGCTGTGGACGTTGGTCCCGGACAAGATGGACGACGATGAAGCCAGCACCGCACGCAAGTTCGGCCCCTTCCTGACCACGCTGATCGCGTTCTTCCTTGCGGAAATCGGTGACAAGACGCAGATCGCCACCGTGATGCTGGCGGCGCAATATCCGGAGCTGTGGCTGGTGATCATCGGCACCACGGCGGGCATGCTGATTGCCAACGTGCCGGTGGTATTGGCGGGTAATTTTGCTGCGGAGAAATTGCCGCTGACCCTGATCCGTCGCCTGGCCGCTTCGGCGTTCTTCATTCTGGCGATCGTTGCGGTGTACAAGGCGATGCAGAGCAGTGGCTGGATTTAACCCCTGCGCCTGAGCCTTGCACATCATTGTGGCGAGGGAGCTTGCTCCCTCGCCACAAAAACAAGGCCCCTTTTGCCCCGACTATCTATCAGGATTTAGGGGCTTTTTCGTACAGCGGCATGACTTTTGGAATCGCCGCCTGCAGCGAGGCGATCCGGCTGGTCGAGGCCGGGTGGGTGCTCATGAATTCCGGCGGTGCGCCTTCAGAAGCCTTGCTCATCTTGTTCCACAAGGTGATCGCCGCATTCGGGTTGTACCCGGCGCGGGCGGCCAGTTCGAGACCGATCAGGTCGGCTTCGTTTTCGTTGGCGCGGCTGTTGGGCAAGGTCATGCCGTAGTTGGCCACGGTGTCGGCCAGCGCCAGGCTGTCCTGACCCAGACCGAGCAACGCACCGGCACCCTGCTTGGCCATTTCAATGCCATAGGCTTTGGACATCGCTTCACGACCGTGCTCGCGCAGGGCGTGGGCGATTTCATGGCCCATGACTGCGGCGATTTCATCGTCGGTCAGCTTCAGGCTGTCGATCAGCCCGGTGTAGAAAATGATCTTGCCGCCAGGGCCGCAGTTGGCATTGAGCTCATCGCTCTTGATCAGATTGACTTCCCACTGCCATTGCGCCGCATCCGGGCGGAAGTTAGGTGCCTGGGCAATCAGCCGGTTGGCAATCGCCTGAACCCGTTTGGCCTCCGGGCTGGTCTTGTCCAGCACGCCTTTGCTCGACGCCTCGCCGACGGTCTTCTGATAGGACTGGGCATACATCTGGTCGACCTCTTGCGAGGACAGCATGCTGAACATGTACTGCTTGCGCTCCACCCCCACGGCTCCGCCGCTGGTGGTGTTGACCGACTGACAACCGGCCAGCAACAGCGCTGCGCTCAGTGCACTTACAACCAATGTCTTGTTCATTCAAAAGCTCCCTGAAAACCTGCCGCGTATCGTAGGGGGTGAATTGTATCGGCGCCAGATACAACAGACGTGTTGCAGCGTCTTTCGGAAGTTTCCCACCACTGCTGTCGTAAAAAATTCACAGCAACCGGCAGACCCGCTGCCACTGCGTCGCACACTGATCCATTTGCGACATCGCCCGCCCAATATGCCGCCGGCCACTCATGGCGCAATGCCTGCTGCCGATACAACAGCGCAGACGTCCTCTTGCGTGCGGAGCTCCCATGAAGTTCAAGTCGATCCAGTTTTCCGTCGCCGCCCTGGCCGGCGCCATCGTGCTCAGCGTGGTCGCCGCGCTGGTGCTGTACGCGCTGTTTTCCGGTGCCCGCACCCAGGACATGGTGCAACAGCGCACCCAGGCGCAGTTCGAACAAGTCATCGAACAACGCCTGACCTCGCTGGCGCAGACTCAGGTCAGCCAGATCCAGCGCGAACTCGAAGCGCCACTGCTGATTGCCGGCGGACTGGTGCGGGTCAACGCGCTGCTCGGCACGCCGGGCGCCGACGGCCAGCCGCGACTGACCATCAGCCGCGAGCAACTGATCAGCCTGATCAAGGAGAACGTCGAGCAGAACCCGAAGATTCTCGGCACCTACATCGGCTGGGAAAAAAACGCACTGGACCACAATGACGCGGCCTACATCGGCACCCGCGTGGTCGGTATCGACGCGGCCAACGGGCGCTTCCTGCCCTGGTGGTTCCGCAATGACGACGGCACCCTGGGCCTGGACAAACTGGCGGACGTCGACGACCAGAAAGTCCTGTCCACTGGCGTACGGGCCAGCGAGTACTACCTGTGCTCGAAAGAGAGCAAGAAATCCTGCGTGATCGATCCGGCGCCGTACAAGGTCGGCGACAAGATCGTCATGCTCGCCTCCTTTATTGAACCGATCATGCTCAACGGCGCATTCCAGGGCATCGTCGGCGCCGACCTGTCGGTGAACTTCATCCAGGAAATGCTCCTCGGTGCCAACCAGAAACTGTACAGCGGCGCCGGACAAATGGCCCTGATCGGCGGCAACGGCCGGATCGTCGCCTACACCAAGGACCCGAGCAAATTCGGCGAGAAAGTCAGCGACATCCTCGACGCCGAGCAGATCGCCAACATGGCCAATCTCAAACGCGGCGAAGTCACCTACTCGGTGAACAAAGACAAGGGCCGCATCGAACTGTACCTGCCGTTCGGCATCGGCCAGACCGACGCGCGCTGGACGCTGATGCTGCAACTGCCGTTGAACGCGGTGATGGCCGATCTGCAAAAACTCCAGGCCGATCTCGATGCACAGCGCAAGTCAGACACCTTTGGCATGGCCATGGTCGGCCTGATCATTGCCGCCATCGGCCTGCTGGTGATCTGGCTGGTGGGTCACGGCATCGCCCGACCGCTCAAGCAAATGGTCGCCATGCTGGATGACATTGCCAAAGGTGAAGGCGATCTGACTCGTCGCTTGAGCAGTGATCGCAGCGATGAACTGGGCTCGATTGCCAAAGGCTTCAACACCTTCCTCGCCAAGTTGCAGGCGATGATCACGCAGGTGGTGACGTCGGTGCAGAGCGTCAGCGATTCCTCCGAGCACACTGCCGACATCGCGATTCGCACCAACATCGGCATTCAGAAACAAATGGCCGAGATCGATCAGGTCGCCACCGCGGTGCAGGAAATGACCGCCACTGCGCAGGACGTGGCGCGCAACGCTACCCAAGCGGCTCAGGCAGCGAGCCATGCGGACCAGGCCGCCGGTCAGGGCATGCAGATCGTCCGTGATACGTCGAACTCGATTGGTGCGCTGGCGATGGAAATCGGCAAAGCGGTGGACGTGGTGCAGACGCTGGCCAAGGACAGCGAGAACATCAACGCGATCCTCACCGCGATTCGCGGGATCGCCGAGCAGACCAACCTGCTGGCGCTGAACGCGGCGATCGAAGCGGCGCGGGCCGGCGAGCAGGGTCGCGGTTTTGCCGTGGTGGCGGACGAGGTGCGCAATCTGGCGCAGAAGACCCAGAAGGCCACCGAAGAAATCCAGACCATGATTCAGCAACTGCAACAGGGCACCCGCGATGTGGTGCGGGTCATGGAGGACAGCCAGAACCGCACCGACGAAAGCGTGCAGCACGCGGCGAAAGCGGCCGAGGCGCTGGAGACGATTACTCAGGCGGTGTCGGTGATCAATGACATGAACACGCAGATTGCCAGTGCCGCTGAAGAGCAGAGCGCAGTGGCCGATGACATCAACCGCAACGTGATCAATATCGGTCAGGTGGCGAATGAAGTCGCGGGCGGTGCGGATGAGTCGAGTTCGGCGAGTGCCGGCCTGACGAAATTGGCGGAGCAGCAGCGGCGGTTGATCAATCAGTTCAAGGTCTGATCCAAAGGCCCCTTCGCGAGCAAGCCCGCTCCCACAGTAATTTTGCGGCGTTCACAAAACCTGTGGGAGCGGGCTTGCTCGCGAAGAGGGCGGCACAGCATCAAATCAACCCGGAGTCAGGCACTCCGGCCCATTGAGCTTCGGATCATTGATCAGATTCGCCAACACCCGCTCGCGCAACGCTGCGGGCTCACTGGCGAGCAGGCCCTGCAGCACATGCAGCGGCGTCGCAGGATCGAGCCATGCCGCCTGCCCTGCCTCATCGAGAATCAACGGTCGGCGCTGACTGGCCGCCGGCTGCGTAATGACCGCGGTGCTCAGCCACACCTGCTCCTGCACCGGATACGCCTCCCAGATCGCCGCGAAAAACAGCGACGAGCCCTCCCCCGGCGTCAGCCAGTAAGGGCGCTTGCGCAGATTACCGCGCCATTCGTAGAAACCGTTGGCCGGCAACAGACAGCGACGCAGGCGCAGCGCCTCGCGGAACATTGGTTGCTCGGCGACGGTTTCGGCCCGGGCATGCGCCGGGGTACGCGACAGATCGGTCAGCCACGGCGGCGTCAGCCCCCAACGGGCGCGGGCCAGGGTGCGTTGGCCGTCGGCCTCGGCACGCAGCATCAACACCGAATCATTGGGGGAAATGTTCCACTGCGCCTGCTGATCGGCGGGAAATCCGGGCAGGGCCGCGAAATCGCGGTTCCAGCGAAACAGGGCATAACGTCCACACATGGCGCAACACGACTCAAAAATAAAACGAACGTCAGCCTAACAGACCAGCGTCCCGGGGAAGCTCTCCGGTTCATCGCCGGGCAGCGGCAGCGCGGCATTGTACGCGGTGATCAGTTCGCGGGCGTATTCGGCCTGGTCGTTTTCGACCGACAGGCCGAGCAGGCCGAAAATCGGCAATTCCCCGGTGCCGCCCAGCAGATCCCGGCCCACCAGGTGCGCCTCGATGCCCTCACTGGCGAGCATGCCCTTGAGCATCTCGCCTTCCATCAGGTTTTCCGGCTCGTAGATTCGCTGCATGGGCGCCCCCTCACTCGTTTTCGCTGAAGACTTCCAGAAACCAATCTTCGCCATGCACCTGCAATACGAACTTTATTGGCGCACAGCACACCTGACAGTCTTCGATATAGGTTTGATCACCACCGGACAAGTCCACTGTCGTCTCGACCGTCTCCCCACAATAAGGACATTCGTATTCAGCGGCTTCCAGCATCGCGGTCTCCCAGGTGACTTGTGCGTATAATCGCCGGTCTATTTGCAGGGCTATTTTTGTCTGGCTACCTTTTCAGACCGTGCCCCGTTGGTTTTCGATCAAAACCTTTACTTACCCTAGCCGTTTCCAACAAGAGAGCATGATGGGCGAATTCGATGCCATCCGACCTTACGACGACAGCGAAGTACCTGCGGTACTGGCAAGACTGCTCGGCGACAAGGCGTTTCTAGATATCCTCACCCACTTCCGCTTCCCGCGTTTTGCCGGTGCCTTCGGCTGGATGCTCAAACCACTTATAGCCCATCGGCTGCGTCGTGAGTTTGCCGACGTGACCTCCGTGGCCACTTTGCAGGACAAAGTCGAGTTTTACGTCGACCACACCATCGAGCGCGCCACTGATGGCGTGACTTACACCGGTGTCGAGCAATTCAAGTCCGGCAGCGCCTACCTGTTTATCGCCAACCACCGCGACATCGTGATGGACCCGGCCTTCGTCAACTATGCCGTGTACCACGCCGGCCTGCCGACCCCGCGCATCGCGATCGGTGACAACCTGCTGCAAAAGCCTTTTGTCAGCGACCTGATGCGCCTGAACAAGAGCTTCATCGTGCACCGCTCGATCACCGGGCGCCGCGAGAAGATGGCGGCGTATCAATTGCTGTCGGCGTACATCAACCACTCGATCCGCAACGATTGCGCGTCGATCTGGATCGCTCAGGCCGAGGGCCGGGCGAAGGATGGTGACGACCGCACCGAGTCGGCGATCCTCAAGATGTTCCACATGAGCCGCAAGGACGAGCCGTTCGGCGAAGTGATTCAGTCGCTGAACCTGACCCCGGTGTCGATCAGCTACGAATACGACCCATGCGATCAGGCCAAGGCCCGCGAGTTGTACATCCGCGCCACCACCGGCACCTACACCAAGGCACCGGGCGAGGATGACGTGAGCATCGCCAAGGGCATCACCGGCTACAAGGGCCGGGTGCACGTGAACTTCGCCGCGCCGATCACCGAGCTGTTCGAAGACACCAAGCAATTGGCGGTCGAGATGGACAAGCAGATTCTCGGCGGTTATCGCCTGTTCCCGGTGCATTACCTGGCGTATGCGATGTGGGCCGATGCCGATCCGCAACTGAACGTGCCGAAGGCCGCCGAGGTGTTCCCGGCCGATGAGCTGGCCAAGGCGCAGGAAGAATGGCAGCGCCGGCTGGACGCCTGCCCCGAGGAGCACCGTCCGTATCTGGTGCTGCAATATGCGACGCCGGTGCGTAATCAGTACCGGGTGAAGGCTGGGTTGCCGTTGTAAAAACTGTTGGCACATCACACTGTGGCGAGGGAGCTTGCTCCCGCTGGGCTGCGCAGCGGCCCCAAGATTTTGTGAGCGCTACGCACTCAAGCGGGAGCAAGCTCCCTCGCCACAAAATTGCGCATCAGATTCAGAAGCGCGTGCTGACCCACGAGACGATCAGCGCCAGGCCGAGGCAGGCAAAACCGAAGCGGTAGAAAAAGCGGTTCATGCGCAACGTTGCCCAATCCAGAATCGGTTCGGCATTCGGTTGAGCCTGGCGTTGAGCGGCGATGCTGGCCAGAGCGCGTTGTTCACGACGGCGGGTCGCGTGCAGCAGCCAACTGCCTGGAAAGGCCAGTGCCAGTGCCAGCAGGTTGATCAATTTGGCGGGATGGGCGGTAAACAGCGTCATCAAGTGCAGCGACATCACAGACCTCGGAACTGAATCGGTGTGGCAGGCGCCAGATCGACGACCGCGGCGCGGATTCTACCGAAACACGCCTCCACTACCCTACCCTTTGCGACAAATAACCTGACAATCGACCGATGGCTGCCCTGTGTCACGGCATCGTCATTTACATCGGCCACCATGCGCGCCTCGAAACACACATGGAACGCGACATGCTTCACGCCGAAAACCAGGATCGCCTGTACCTCATCACCCCGACCGACGAACAACAGAGCCTCGTCGGCAGTCTTGCCTTCAATGTTCAGGATCGCCACTGGCTGGTGTATTGCGCCCTCGGCGGGCATCAGCACGCGGATTTGCCGGAGACTGATCTGCTGACCGGCGTGAGCGTGCTCGACTTCTACTCCCAGGCTGCCTGACACACGCCTGTCCCTGTGGGAGGGGCTTGCTCCCGAAGACTGAGTGCCAGTCGACTTTTGAGTTGACTGATCCACCGCTTTCGGGAGCAAGCCCCCTCCCACAGTTGTATGAGTATTCAGATGAATTGTGTGGCCACAAAAAAGCCCGGCGCCATCACTGGCGCCGGGCTTTTTCACATCTGCCGAACAGCTTACTCGGCGAGGATCTGACCTACGGTCGGGTCCTTGAACAGACGGGTCAAGGCATCGCTCAACACGTCGCTGACCAGCTTGGTGTTGGTTTCCTGGTTCGGCGCCATGCCGAAGCGCTGGTCCAGCGAAGCACCGTAGCGCCCGCTGTAGCGACGGTTGCCGCTCTGCACATCGGAGCGGAAGGTCGCGCCGATGGTGGCTTCGGTCACGTACATGCCTTCTTTCGGCGACTGGTACTTCAGCTCGGTCAGGGTCACGGTCAGTTGCGGCGCGTTCATCCCGTTGCTGGTCGGGGTGAAGCCGAGCAGACGCACCGCGGCTTCAGCCTGCGCCTGCAGCTTCGGCAGGATCTGCTCGCGCTGCACGGTGATGGCGCTGGTTTCCGGGTACAGGCCGCCACGGGTGCCGAGGGTTGGCGACGGACGACCGTCAACCACGCGCACCACCACTTGCTGGCCATGGCCGACCGGGGCCAACTGCGTGGTCAGCTTGGGTTCCGGGCTCAGTTGTTGCGGGCTGTGGGCGCAGCCAACCAGGGTCAAACTGGTCACAGTGATCAAACCGAACAACAGGCGTTGCAACATGCTCTTTTCTCCAGAATCAGGCACAAACAGGCCGGCAGTATAGCGGTGGGCCACTGCGGGTAACCAGCACTCGACAGTGAATACTCAAATGTCTGACCCACCCGTGGGAATGCGGTTCCTGTCACAGATTATTCACCGCCCATACACCTTGGCGTCACGGCCACTTGGCAAGCTTCAAACCAGTCCTCCAACAAGGTACCTGGCCATGCGTTATCTGATCTCGTTGTTCGCTCCACGTCCGCTGCACCGCAGCTTTGCCCTGCTCGACCGCAACGGTCATTGCCAGGCATTCAAGCAGTGCAGCCTGCAACCGATGGGCGATGGCTGGGTGGAAATCGAAGAAATCCGTCTCAACTGGTTGCACCAGCCACTGCCCGCCAGCGCCCGCGTCATACCGTCGCAGCCCCGCGCACGCGTGCAAGCGATGTTGAGCATCTGACCGGATGCCTAATAAAAGTCATTAAACACGAGCAACTGCCCGCATTTCTTCGATACAATCTCCCCCCGATTATAAGGACGTCTCCTGATCGGGCCCCGCAACACCGGCAATGCCCAGCATTAGCCATCAAAATCGCCCACAGAGAGCCGCCCACACAGATCGAGTGAAGTTGGCGCGCTTGCCTGTTCTTCCGGCAAAACCCCGCTTTTCGCGAATCTGCAGAGCTGTCATACGCTCGGCCACCGCGTTGTTTTGCCTTTGCGGGCACGGTGCCAGGCCTGGACAGCCCTTTTTGAGGTTCACGTCTTCAAAAGAGCGTGAAAAAAACGGGTTTTCACAACTTCACAAGAGTGTGGCGAGCAAATGAATAGTTTTGCGTCTGAACATGCACCATTAGCGTCTGAAACAGCC
The DNA here is from genome assembly GCF_020515535.1 of Pseudomonas sp. MWU16-30322. Classification (NCBI taxonomy): domain Bacteria; kingdom Pseudomonadati; phylum Pseudomonadota; class Gammaproteobacteria; order Pseudomonadales; family Pseudomonadaceae; genus Pseudomonas; species Pseudomonas sp. MWU16-30322. The sequence continues at coordinate 72,471 of NZ_JAIWYL010000010.1, read as the reverse complement.
CAACGACACAGGACCGGGGATACCTCGAACATCGGAGCCTGAAGCCTGTCCGCTACGGATTTGGTTGCACAAAACGGATGTCTCGACCATAAGTCGAATTGCCAGCCGCGTGCTGAAATGAGTTCATGCAACTCTTGAAGCCAGGCCGCATGCATCCGTCGAAGTTGCGAAAAATTGCGAAGATTCGGACATGACGAACCTGACCATGGGTATCCGGGGCGCAACTGACCTGCCCCGTCACTCCCTGGCAGCCATGCCGACAATTTGGTGCTGCAGATTTTGGAGACGCGTTAAATGGCGCATAACGAAGCAGTCGACGTAGTTCTGGTTGGGGCCGGCATCATGAGTGCCACCCTGGCAGTACTGCTCAAAGAGCTCGACCCGGCGATCAAGCTGGAAGTCGTCGAGTTGATGGATTCCGGTGCTGCGGAGAGTTCCAACCCGTGGAACAACGCCGGTACCGGCCACGCCGGCCTGTGCGAGCTGAACTACACGCCGCAGGCAGCCGACGGCAGCGTCGACATCAAGAAAGCCGTGCACATCAACACCCAGTTCGAAGTGTCCAAGCAGTTCTGGTCGTACCTGACCAAGAAAGGCACCTTCGGCTCGTGCAAATCCTTCATCAGCCCGGTGCCGCACCTGAGCTTCGTTCAGGGTGACAAAGGCGTGTCGTTCCTCAAGGAACGCTTCAACGTGCTGCACAAGCACCACGCCTTCGCCGACATGGAATACACCGAAGACAAGGCCAAGATGGCCGAGTGGATGCCTCTGATGATGCCGGGCCGCTCGCCGGATGAAGTGCTGGCCGCCACCCGCGTGATGAACGGCACCGACGTCAACTTCGGCGCCCTGACCAATCAGTTGCTCAAGCACCTGACCAGCGCACCGGACACCCAGGTCAAATACTGCAAGCGCGTGACCGGCCTCAAACGCAACGGCGCTGGCTGGACCGTCAGCATCAAGGACGTCAACAGCGGCAGCAGCCGTGAAGTCGATGCCAAATTCGTCTTCCTCGGCGCCGGTGGCGCGGCCCTGCCGCTGCTGCAGGCTTCGGGCATCGAAGAAAGCAAAGGCTTCGGCGGCTTCCCGATCAGCGGCCAGTGGCTGCGTTGCGATAACCCGGAAGTGGTCAAGCACCACCAGGCCAAGGTCTACAGCCAGGCTGCAGTCGGTTCGCCACCGATGTCGGTGCCGCACCTGGACACCCGCGTGGTCGACGGCAAGAAATCCCTGCTGTTCGGGCCATACGCCGGTTTCACCACCAAGTTCCTCAAGCACGGCTCCTTCATGGACCTGCCGCTGTCGGTTCGCGCCAGCAACATCGGCCCGATGCTGGCAGTGGCGAAAAACAACATGGACCTGACCAAGTACCTGGTCAGCGAAGTGATGCAATCGATGGAGCAGCGCCTGGATTCCCTGCGCCGCTTCTACCCGGAGGCGAAAGCCGAAGACTGGCGCCTGGAAGTGGCCGGCCAACGGGTACAGATCATCAAGAAAGACCCGAAAAAGGGCGGGATCCTGCAATTCGGTACCGAACTGGTCGCCGCGAAAGACGGCTCCCTCGCCGCTCTGCTCGGCGCTTCGCCAGGGGCTTCGGTGACCGTTTCGATCATGCTCGAGCTGATCGAGAAATGCTTCCCGGCCAAGGCCAAGGGTGAGTGGGCGGCCAAACTGGCGGAGATCTTCCCGGCCCGCGAGAAGGTTCTGGAAACCGATGCTGCGCTGTATCGCAAGATCAACACGCAGAACAACATCGCTTTGGAACTGGTTGAAGAAAGCAGCGAGACCCCAAGCTTCGCTTGATCTTGCGGCATAAAAAACGCCCCGTACTCAGTGAGTGCGGGGCGTTTTTTTATGGGCAGGACTTAGTTGAACCACCGACCACTGTGGCGAGGGAGCTTGCTCCCGCTTGAGTGCGCAGCGCTCACAAGATCTTGGGGCCGCTGCGCGGCCCAGCGGGAGCAAGCTCCCTCGCCACAGGGATCAGGTGCGGGACTTTTCGATCAGCTCGATATAGTCCGGGGCGTTGCGTTGATCGGCGATCAGCTCAACGAAGGTCTTGCCCTGCTCATCCTTGCCATCCACGTCGTAACCGGCAGCCACGAAGAACGTCAGAAAGCGCTCGAAATCGTCGATGCGCAGGCCGCGATAGGCCTTGACCAGTTTGTGCAGCGACGGCGAAGTGGCGTCGACCGGTTCAAAATCGAGGAACAGCTTGATCTGCTCATCGCCGATCTCGTCACCAATCACCTGTTTCTTATCTTTACGCATTGCCGACTCCAGCTCGCAGACATTACACGGGGCGGGCAGTTTACCCCTGCCCCGCTACAAGGCTCAACGCGAACGAACGGCCCCGGTGTGCAGATCGGCCCAGATGTGGCCGTTGGCGTAACTGAGGAATTGCACATAGACGGTGTCGTTGCGCAGCAGATCGATCACTACCCGGTACTGGGCCAGCGGGTAATACAGGGTCAGGGTCTTGCTCTTGTCGTCATAAACCGGTTTTTTCAGGCTTTTGCTTTCGCCATCGAAGTTGACCAGCACTTGCGTGATGGTCGCGCCCTTGTTCAACGACTTGCCCTTGAGACGGATCATCAGCGGCGACGTGACGGGGATTGGCTGCTGATTGGACTGGCGTTGCGCACCGACCACCACCGAATAATCGGTGACTTGCAGCAGTTGTTGTTGCTCGGGCTCGGCATCGCGCAGGGTCAGGTCGTCTGGCGGCAGAAATTGACTGTGCATCGGCGCCGGGGCGGCGGCCAAGGGCAGGCTGAGGGCCAGCAACAGGGTGGCAAGGCTGCGGATCAAAAGGCTCATGACAGGCTCCGGGGGCGGGGCCGAGCACTCTAGCCGCGTTTTGCGCAGTCCTGCAAAGCAAAAAAGGTGCAGGTCGCGTTATCAGCGGCCTGCACCTTTTTTGTTCCAGCCTCGCATCAATCGAACTGCGCGCGCATCCACGTCTGGTATGCAGCCACACCGGCCTCGCCTTCCCGCGGGGCCCAGTGAGCAAGTTCACCTTCACCGACCGGACGATAGGGACCAGCCTTGCACTCAAACATCAAACTGTTGGCTTCCAGCACCACCAGGCCATGGAAGACGCCCGTCGGCAGATCGACACCGACACACTCACCACCGGCCTGCAGAACCTGCTTTTTCACCACGGCACCGGTTTCATCGAAGATCAACAGACCCAGCCGGCCCTTGAGCACCAGCAGTGTTTCCGCCTTGTTCTCACCCAGATGCCGGTGCGGCGGAATATAAGTGCTCGGTTGCAAGCCCACGGCCATGCGATGGCACGTTTCTTCCATCTGGTGGAAGTTGTGGTGCTGACGTCCACGAGGGTTGGCCGCAGCTTTCTCGGCCAATTCAGCGAATAGCGTTTGATCAAGAAAGCTCGGCGTGTTCATGGATTACATTCCTTTAACGGCAAAGATCCCGTTGGCGTTGCGCCAGTAGCCTTTGTAGTCCATGCCGTAACCGAAGATGTAACGGTCAACGCATGGCAGGCCGACGAAGTCTGCTTTCAGGTCAGGACGCGCCTTGCGGTCGTGATCCTTGTCGATCAGCACGGCGGTGTGCACTTTGCGCGCGCCGGCGTGTTTGCAGAAGTCGATGATCGCGCCCAGGGTGTGACCTTCGTCGAGGATGTCGTCAATGATCAGCACGTCGCGGTCGATGAACGAGACTTCCGGCTTGGCTTTCCAGAACAGGTCGCCGCCGCTGGTTTCGTTGCGATAACGGGTCGCGTGCAGGTAGGACGCTTCCAGCGGAAATTGCAGGTGAGTCAGCAGTTTGCCGGAGAAGATCAGGCCGCCGTTCATCACGCAGAACACCACCGGGTTGCTGTCGGCCAGTTGTTCGTTGATTTGTGCACCGACGCGAGCGATGGCGGCCTCGACTTCAGATTCGGTGTACAGGCAGTCAGCCTCTCGCATGATTTGACGGATATGCTCGAGATCAGCGGACATGGCGCTCTCCAGGGGGATGTTTTCGGAAAAGCGGGCAAAGGTACGCATCCCGTGAGGTCGAATCAAGCCTTAATGGACTAACGTACTCAATGTCCTATAGGACATCACCCTCGGATAGATTAATCTAGGCCGGTTTTTTTGCCCGCCGCCGGAGTTTTTCCATGCCCATCCTCGAGATCCGCCATCCGCTGATCCGCCATAAACTCGGCCTGATGCGCCGCGCCGATATCAGCACCAAGAATTTCCGTGAGCTTGCTCAGGAAGTCGGCGCTCTGTTGACCTATGAAGCTACAAAAGATTTGCCGCTCGAATCCTACGATATCGCCGGTTGGTGCGGCACTGTGTCGGTGGAGAAAATCGCCGGCAAGAAGATCACCGTCGTGCCGATCCTGCGCGCCGGCATCGGCATGCTCGAAGGCGTGCTGAGCCTGATCCCGGGTGCCAAGGTTTCCGCTGTGGGCGTTGCCCGCAACGAAGAAACCCTGCAAGCGCACACTTATCTGGAAAAACTGGTTCCGGAAATCGACGAACGGTTGGCGATGATCATCGACCCGATGCTCGCCACCGGCAGCTCCATGGTTGCGACCATCGACCTGCTGAAGAAAGCCGGTTGCAAGGACATCCGCGCAATGGTGCTGGTGGCCGCGCCGGAAGGCATTGCCGCGGTGGAACAGGCTCACCCGGATGTGACCATCTACACTGCGTCCATCGATGAGCGTCTGAACGAACACGGTTACATCATCCCAGGGCTTGGCGATGCCGGTGACAAGATCTTCGGTACCAAGCAGAAGGACGCGTGAGCATGCAGCAAGAGTTCAACGATCCGCTCTGGCGCACGGTGCTGTCCGGCGCCCAGATGCTGTTCGTAGCGTTCGGCGCCCTGGTGCTGATGCCGCTGATCACCGGCCTTGACCCGAACGTGGCACTGTTCACCGCGGGTCTGGGGACGATTCTGTTCCAGATCGTCACCGGGCGTCAGGTGCCGGTATTCCTTGCATCGAGCTTTGCCTTCATTACCCCGATCATTCTCGCCAAGGGCCAGTTCGGCCTCGCCGCGACCATGGGCGGCGTGATGGCAGCCGGTTTCGTCTACACCTTCCTCGGCCTCGCCGTGAAGATCAAGGGCACCGGTTTCATCGATCGCTTGTTGCCGCCGGTGGTGATTGGTCCGGTAATCATTTCCATCGGCCTGGCCATGGCGCCGATTGCCGCGAACATGGCGATGGGCAAGGCGGGCGACGGCTCCGAGCTGATCCACTACCAGACCGCGATGATGATCTCGATGCCGGCGCTGCTGACCACGTTGATCGTGGCGGTGTTCGGTAAAGGCATCTTCCGTCTGGTGCCGATCATTTCCGGGGTGCTGGTGGGTTTCGCCATGTCGTTCTATTTCGGCGTGGTCGATACCGCGAAGATTGCGGCGGCGCCATGGTTTGCGCTGCCGCACTTCACCGCGCCGGAGTTCAACTGGCAGGCGATCCTGTTCATCGTTCCGGTGGCGCTGGCTCCGGCCATCGAGCACATCGGCGGCGTGATTGCCGTGGGTAGCGTGACCGGTCGCGACTATCTGAAGAAGCCTGGCCTGCACCGTACCCTGCTCGGTGACGGCATCGCCACCACGGCGGCCGGCCTGTTTGGCGGCCCGCCGAACACCACCTACGCCGAAGTGACCGGTGCGGTGATGCTGACCAAGAACTACAACCCGAAAATCATGACCTGGGCGGCGATCTTCGCCATCACCCTGGCGTTCATCGGCAAGTTCGGCGCGCTGCTGCAAAGCATTCCGGTGCCGGTGATGGGCGGGATTCTGTGCCTGTTGTTCGGTTCGATCGCGGCGGTGGGGATGAACACCCTGATCCGGCACAAGATCGACCTCGGCGAGGCGCGCAATCTGGTGATCGTGTCGGTGACCCTGGTGTTCGGTATCGGCGGTGTGCTGGTCGGCACCGGTACTGGCCCGGATGACTTCGGCCTCAAAGGCATTGCGCTGTGCGCGGTGGTGGCGATTGCGCTGAACCTGATCCTGCCGGGCAATGATGGCTGGAAGAACAAGAAGGCGGATGAGCCGCTGATCTAAAATCTGGCGCCTTACCTGTGGCGAGGGAGCTTGCTCCCGCTTGACTGCGAAGCAGTCATAAACTCGGCGGATGCGGTATTTCTGTGAACCGCGTCCGCAGGGTTTAGGGCTGCTTCGCAGCCCAGCGGGAGCAAGCTCCCTCGCCACAACAGCTACAGGGCCAGCGGCGCTCGTTCACACAGGGTTGCCAACGCCTTCGCCCATTGCGGCTCATCATTCAGGCACGGCACCAGCACCAACTCCTCGCCCCCCGCTTCGCGGAACTGTTCCTTGCCGCGATCACCGATCTCTTCCAGCGTCTCGATGCAGTCGGCAACGAACGCCGGGCACATCACCAGAATCTTCTTCACGCCGCTTTTCGCCAGCTCATCCAGCCGCGCTTCGGTGTAGGGTTCGATCCACTTCGCCCGCCCCAGACGCGACTGAAACGACACCGACCATTTGCCATCGGCAATGCCCGCGCGCCTAGCGAATTCGGAGGCGGTGCGCATGCACTGGGCGCGGTAACAGGTGGCGAGCACGGCCGGCGAAGCATTCTTGCAGCAATCCGCGTTTTTCAAGCAGTGATTGCCAGTGGGATCGAGCTTGGTCAGGTGTCGTTCCGGCAAGCCATGGAAGCTCAGCAGCAAGTGATCGTAGTCCTGCTGCAAATGCGGCGTGGCGCTGGCGACCAGTGCGTCTATGTATTCCGGCTGGTCGTAAAACGGTTGCAGCACTGAAAGCTGCACGTCGAGTTTCTTCTCGCGAATCACCCGCCTGGCTTCTTCGATCACCGTGGTCGTGGTGCTGTCGGCGAACTGTGGATAGAGCGGCGCCAGGGTGATGCGCTTGTGCCCTGCTGCGACCAGCTGCAGCAACTTCGTTTCAATCGACGGCTCGCCGTAACGCATGGCCAGCTCTACCGGACCGTGGCTCCACTGGGTGGTCATCTGCTGTTGCAGACGACGGCTGAGCACCACCAGCGGCGAGCCCTCCTCCCACCAGATCGAAGCGTAGGCATGGGCCGACTGCTCGGGGCGCTTGATCAGGATCAGCGACACCAACAACCGCCGCACCGGCCACGGCAGGTCGATCACATACGGATCCATCAGAAATTGATTGAGGTAGCGGCGTACATCGGCCACCGAAGTGGAGGCCGGGGAACCCAGGTTGACCAGAAGCAAGGCGTGATCGGTCATGCATCGTCCTATTTCAAAGGCGGCCGGAGAGATCATCCAGGGCCGCGCGCAAATCCGTGAACTGGAAAGTGAAACCCGCTTCCAGCAAGCGTGCCGGCATGGCGCGTTGGCCACCCAGCAACAGCGATGACATTTCGCCAAGCCCGACCTTCAAGGCCAGGGCCGGCATCGGCATGAACGCCGGGCGGTGCAGCACGCTGCCCAGCGTTTTGGCAAACTCGCGATTGCGCACCGGTTTGGGCGCGCAGGCATTATAAGGACCGCTCGCCTGATCGCGGTGCAGAAGAAAATCAATCAGGGCGATTTGATCATCGATGTGAATCCACGGCATCCACTGCCGGCCATTGCCCAAAGGCCCGCCCAGACCGAGTTTGAACATCAGCAACAGCCGCGACAAAAAGCCGCCCTCGGCCGACAGCACCAGCCCGGTACGCACCAACACCACGCGGATGCCCTGACCTTCGGCACGCTGGGCGGTTTCTTCCCAGGCAATGCACAACTGACTGGCAAAGTCGTCTATCACTGGCGGCGAATCTTCGGTCAGCTCACGTTCACCGCCGTCGCCATACCAGCCGACAGCAGAGCCGGAGATCAACAACCCCGGTTTCTGCTGACGCGTTTCCAGCCAGGCCAGCAGGGTTTCGGTGAGGGTGATGCGGCTGCTCCACAACAACGCCTTGCGCCGATGGGTCCATGGCCGATCAGCAATCGGCGCACCGGCCAGGTTGACCACTGCGTCCAGCGGCTCGTCGCCGAAGTCTTCGAGACGCGCAATCGCGCGCACCTGCGCGCCACAGATTTTCGCGACTTTTTCCGGACGCCGACTCCACACCGTCAGTTGATGGCCCTGTCCCGACCAGTGCCGGCAGAGCTGACGGCCTATCAAACCAGTACCGCCGGTCAGCAATATGCGCATGACATCTTCCTCGCGTGGCGTTTTACCCGGATCACTAGTCTATTTTTATAAGCAGGGATCTTTTCTATCGGGCAGGCTCTATTGTTTAACCATAGGCCAAGCTGTCAGAACGAGAACGCTAGAAGTTATACCAAAAAACAAAATTGTACAGGTTTCATTGACGGCGTAGTCTGTACAGAAAGGTAAAACGAGGCCCCTATGACTGTACCTATCGCAATCATCGGCACCGGCATCGCCGGACTCTCCGCCGCCCAGGCCCTGACAGACGCCGGACACACCGTCCAGCTGTTCGACAAAAGCCGCGGCAGTGGCGGGCGCATGTCGAGTAAACGCAGCGACGCCGGTTCTCTGGACATGGGCGCGCAATACTTCACCGCCCGCGACCGGCGTTTCGTCACCGAAGTGCAACGCTGGCAAAGCCTGGGCTGGGTCGCCGAATGGACGCCGCAGCTCTATACCTTTCAGGGCGGGCAACTGAACCTGTCGCCGGACGAGCAGACCCGCTGGGTCGGCACGCCACGCATGAGCGCGATCACCCGGGGTTTGCTCGACGGTCTGGAAGTCCACTTCGCCTGCCGCATCACCGAAGTCTTTCGCGGTGAAGAACACTGGCACCTGCAGGACGCGGAAGGCTTCACCCATGGCCCCTTCAGCCACGTGGTGATTGCCACACCGGCACCGCAAGCCACTGCATTGCTGGCCGCGGCGCCGAAATTGGCCGGTGCGGCCGCCGGGGTGAAAATGGACCCGACCTGGGCCGTCGCCCTCGCCTTCGATACGCCACTGGATACGCCAATCGAAGGTTGCTTCGTGCAGGACAGCCCCATCGACTGGCTGGCGCGCAACCGCAGTAAACCGGGGCGCGACACCACTTGCGACACTTGGGTACTGCACGCCAGCAGCGCCTGGAGCCGACAACACATCGATCTGCCCAAGGAAGCGGTCATCGAGCAACTGCATGGCGCTTTCGCCGAACTGCTGCACAGTGCAATGCCCGCTCCGACCTTCAGCCTCGCCCACCGCTGGCTCTACGCCCGCCCTGCGACCGGCCACGAATGGGGCACGCTGGCCGATGCCGACCTGGGCCTGTACGCCTGCGGCGACTGGTGCCTGTCCGGCCGTGTCGAAGGCGCCTGGCTCAGCGGTCAGGAAGCCGCGCGCCGCTTGCACGAGAACCTGCAGTGAACCGTATCAATCCGCAAAAACTGCTGCTGTCGAAGTGGACAGCAGCCCACCCGCAAAACCGCGAAAAGCATTTTCTGGTCACCGAGCTGTTCCGCGATGAGGAAGGTACGGTGCTGGAGATTGAGTTGCAGGCGGTGTTGACCAAGCGCGCAGAACGCCTCGATTGGCAGACGTTGAAGAACAACGATCACTGGTTACTGGGCTGGCAATAAAGCTCCTGTAGGAGTGAGCCTGCTCGCGATGGCGTCGCATCATTCAACATCAATGCTGCCGACATACCGCTATCGCGAGCAGGCTCACTCCTACAGGGGATTGAGGAATCCGCAAAAACTTATACAAATGATTTGACTTGTACACGTATGAATCTATGCTGAGGAAAAGTTGTACAGAGCTAACTCCCTGTACAGGAATAGATTCGAGGTGTGCATGTCCGACCTTTCTGCATCCCGGCCCAAAATCGCCATCAGCGCCTGCCTGATGGGCGCTGAAGTGCGCTACAACGGTGGGCACAAAGAATCGCGGCTGTGCAGCCGCACCCTGGCTGAACATTTCGAATTCGTCCCGGTGTGCCCCGAAGTTGCCATTGGCCTGGGCATCCCTCGTGAACCGATCCGTCTGGTCGGCGATCCGGAGGCTCCCGAAGCCGTCGGCACAGTCAATCCGCAAATCAATGTGACTGAACCGCTGGCCGTCTACGGGCAAAAAATGGCCGGAGAACTCGATGACATCTGCGGCTACATCTTCATGCAGCAGTCGCCTTCGTGCGGTCTGGAGCGGGTCAAGGTCTATCACGCCAACGGCGCCCCGGTGAATGGCGGCGGCCGTGGCATCTATGCCCAGGCATTCTGCGCGCAGCACCCTGATCTGCCGGTGGAAGAAGCCGGGCGCCTGAACGATCCAGTGCTGCGGGAAAATTTCATCACCCGCGTGCTCGCCTACAGCGCCTGGCAGCAGGTGCTCGAACAAGGCTTGAGCCGCCGCGCACTGACCGAATTCCACTCGCGCTACAAATACCTGCTGATGGCGCACAACCCGGAGCAATACAAAGCCCTGGGCAAACTGCTGGGCAACATGGGCAAGACCAATCCGGTCGAACTCGGCCCGCACTATTTCAGCGAGTTGATGAGCGCGTTGAAGAAATGCGCCACCCGCCGCACCCACAGCAATGTCCTGCAGCACATCAGCGGCTACCTGAAACAGGCGATCAGCCCTGAAGACAAACAGGAAATGCAGCATGTGATCGGCCAGTACCGCCACGGCATCGTGCCGCTGGTGGTGCCGTTGACCTTACTCAAGCACCACTTTCGCCTACACCCGGATCCCTACATTGCGCAGCAGGTCTACCTGCAGCCGCATCCGGAAAACCTCAGCCTGCGAAACGCCATTTGATGAACGACACACTCGACACCAGCGCCCAGGAAGACCTGGGTGCCGACTTCAAGAAAGCCCTCGACGAGGGCTGGCTGCCGATCCGCGAAGTGGCGCGGCAGACCGGCGTCAACGCCATCACCCTGCGCGCCTGGGAGCGCCGTTACGGGCTGATCGTGCCGCAACGCACACCCAAGGGCCATCGCCTGTACTCCAGCGAACATGTGCAGCAAATTCTGACCATCCTGACCTGGCTCAACCGGGGCGTGGCGGTCAGTCAGGTCAAGCCGTTGCTCGACACCCCGCAAGCCTTTACCGAAACGGTGGAAAACGACTGGCAGCGCCAGCGCAACGTATTGCTCGACGCCGTCACCCACCTCAACGAGCGCAACCTCGACGACAGCATCAACCAGGCCATGGCCCTGTATCCGCCGCGCACCCTGTGTGAGCAGTTGCTGCTGCCGCTGCTGACCGAACTCGAGCAGCGCTGGCAAGGCCAGTTCGGTGCGCAGATGGAGCGGGTGTTCTTTTATTCCTGGTTACGCAGCAAATTCGGCGCGCGCATCTACCATAACAATCGACAGTTACACACCGCGCCGCTGCTGTTGATCAATCACTCGGACCTGCCGCTGGAACCGCACCTGTGGCTCTGCGCGTGGCTGATCAGCAGCGCCGATTGCCCGGTGCAAGTGTTCGACTGGCCGCTATCGGCCGGAGAACTGGCGCTGGCGGTCGATCATCTGCAAGCGCGCGGCGTGCTGCTGTATTCCAGCAAGGCGATGAACCTGGCGCAGTTGCCAAAACTGCTGAATGGCGTCAGTGCCCCCACATTGCTGGTCGGACCAACGGTATGCATCCACCAGACCGAGTTGTCCGTAAGAACTGGCGAAACCGCTGATTTGATCCTGGCCGAAGATCCGCTCTCGGCGCATCAGGCACTCGTCCAGCGTGGGCTGATTTAATGGAATCCGCTATGCAAATGATCTGGCTGCGCAGCGACTTGCGCCAACATGACAACACCGCTCTCGCGGCCGCCGCAGCGCGCGGGCCGACGGTTGCCGTGTATCTGTTGAGCCCGCAGCAGTGGCTGGAACACGACGACGCCGCGTGCAAGGTCGACTTCTGGCTGCGCAACCTGCGTGAGCTGAGCAGCCGCCTCGGCGAGCTGAACATCCCGTTGCTGCTGCGCACCGCTGATCATTGGGATCAGGCCCCGGCGGTGCTGCTTGAGCTTTGCGTGCAGTTGAATGTCCAGGCCGTGCACGTCAACGAAGAATATGGCATCCACGAAAGCCGGCGCGACGCCGCCGTGGCCGTGGCCCTGAAGACCAAAGGCATCGCTTTCCACAGCTACCTTGATCAATTGCTATTCAAGCCCGGCACGGTGCTGACCAAAACCGACACCTACTTTCAGGTGTTCAGCCAGTTCCGCAAGGTCTGCTATGAACGCCTGCACCGCTCGATGCCGGCGCTGGTGAAGACGCCCGGCAAGCAGGCAAAGCTGAATATCGACAGCGATCCGGTACCGGCAACCGTCGCCGGTTTTGCAACGCCGAGCGAGTCCCTGCGTGCGCTGTGGCCGGCGGGCGAGCAGGAAGCCCGGCGCCGCCTCGATACCTTCGCCGACGCGCAGATCGACTACTACCAGAGCGAGCGCGATTTTCCGGCCAAGCCCGGCACCAGCCAACTTTCGCCGTATCTCGCCGCCGGGGTGATTTCGCCACGCCAATGCCTGCAGGCAGCCCTGCAAAGCAATCAGGGCGAGTTCGACAGCGGCAAGGTCGGCGCGGTGACCTGGATCAACGAGCTGCTGTGGCGCGAGTTCTATAAACACATTCTGGTCGGCTACCCAAGGGTTTCGCGCCACCGCGCGTTTCGCCCGGAAACCGAAGCGCTGGCCTGGCGTGACGCACCGGACGATCTGGCGGCCTGGCAAGAGGCGCGCACCGGTTTGCCGATCATCGATGCGGCCATGCGCCAACTGCTGGAAACCGGCTGGATGCACAACCGTCTGCGGATGGTAGTGGCGATGTTCCTGACCAAGAATCTGCTGATCGACTGGCGTGAAGGCGAGCGCTTTTTCATGCGTCACCTGATCGACGGCGATCTGGCGGCGAACAACGGCGGCTGGCAATGGAGCTCATCGACCGGCACCGATTCGGCGCCGTACTTCCGCATTTTCAACCCGATCAGCCAGTCGGAAAAATTCGACAGCGAAGGCCTGTTCATCAAGCACTGGTTGCCCGAACTCGCCGGCCTGAACAAGAAAGAAGTACACAACCCGGCCAGTGTCGGTGGACTGTTCGGCGTCGCCAACTATCCGTCGCCGATCGTCAATCTCGGGGCTTCGCGCGAACGGGCGCTGGCGGCCTTCAAGAGCCTGCCGTCGCGCTCGTCCACGGGAGAAGCCCATGAGTGAATTCCTGCGCCGCTTCGCCCGCCAGTTCGCCGAGCTGGACAAAGACAACTTGCAGCGTCTGGGCGAGCTGTACAGCGATGACATTCACTTCACCGATCCGCTGCATGAAGTGCAGGGGCTGGCGCAGTTGCGCCATTACTTCAGCGAGCTGTACGCCAACGTCAGCGAGCTGCGTTTCGATTTCCACGGCTTCGACCAGATCGGTGACTGTGAAGGTTACCTGCGCTGGGTCATGAGTTACCGCCACCCGCGTCTGGCCGGTGGTCGTTTGATTCGCGTCGCCGGGTGTTCGCATCTGCTCTGGCGCGACAAGGTTTATCGCCACCGGGATTACTTCGATGCCGGGGCCATGCTGTATGAACATTTACCCGTATTGGGCCGGGTGATCGCCTGGCTGAAAAGGAGAATGGGATGAGTCGTACACCTCCACGGCGTTATTGGCTGACCGGAGCCAGCAGTGGCATCGGCGCAGCGCTGGCCGAAGAGATTCTGAAAAGCGGCGCGCATCTGGCCGTCAGTTCACGCCAGGTGGCGCCCTTGAAAGTCTTGTCCCAGCGCTACCCGGGCCAAGTACTGGTGGTGCCCGGAGACTTGACCAATAGTCAGACCGTGCGTGAGATCGGTCAGCAGATCAGCGAGACCTGGGGCTCGCTGGACTCGGTGATTCTCAATGCCGGGACCTGTGAATACGTCGACGCCCGGCAATTCGACGCGTCGATCATCGAGCACGTGGTGCGTACCAATCTGCTGGCCAGCAGCTATTGCATCGAAGCCGCCCTGCCGTTACTGCGCAAGGGCACCGCGCCGCATCTGATCGGCATGGCCAGCTCGGTGACCTACCTGCCGCTGCCCCGGGCCGAAGCCTACGGTGCCTCCAAGGCAGGCCTGCGTTACCTGTTCGAATCGCTGCGCATTGATCTGGCGGATGAAGGGATCGAGGTCACCATCATCAGCCCGGGGTTCGTCGATACGCCACTGACGGCGAAAAACGATTTCCCGATGCCACTGAGCTGGCCTGTGGATAAAGCCGCGCGGCACATCTTCGCCAAACTCAAGGATCGACCACTGGAGATCGCTTTCCCGGCGCTGTTCATGGCGGCGTTGTGGCCGCTGTCGAAACTGCCGTCGCGGGTTCAGTTGGCGATCGGCAAACGCATGGTGCGTAAACCGCCACCGCTGCAGGAACCCTCGTGAAAATCGCCATCATCGGCAGCGGAATCGCAGGCCTGACCTGCGCCTATCTGCTCAATCGCCAACACGATGTCACGGTGTTCGAAGCCAGCGACTGGGTCGGCGGCCACACGCACACCGTGGAGGTGACCGTCGAAGGCCGCGAATACGCCGTGGACACCGGATTCATCGTGTTCAACGACTGGACCTACCCGAACTTCATCCGTTTGCTCGGCCAGCTCGGCGTGTCGTTCAAACCGACGGAAATGAGCTTCTCGGTCACCGATCCGGACACTGGCCTGGAATACAACGGCAACAACCTCAACAGCCTGTTCGCCCAGCGCAGCAACCTGTTGTCGCCGGGGTTCTGGGGCATGTTGCGCGACATCCTGCGCTTCAACAAAGAAGCCCAGCGCGACCTCGCCGAACAGCGGATCGCCGCCGACACCACGCTCGACGATTACCTCAAGGCCGGCGGTTATGGTGAGCGTTTCATCCTGCATTACATCGTGCCGATGGGCTCGGCGATCTGGTCGATGCCAATGGCCGAGATGCTCAATTTCCCGCTGCAATTCTTCGTGCGCTTCTTCAAGAATCATGGACTCTTGTCAGTCAGTGATCGCCCGCAATGGCAGGTGATCGAGGGCGGCTCAAGTGCCTATGTCGCACCGCTGACCGCTGCGTTCAAGGACAAGATCCGCCTCAGTTGCCCGGTGACGCGCATCGATCGCGACGAACACGGTGTGGTTATCCACAGCCCGGCCGGCATCGAGCGTTTCGACAAGGTTGTGCTCGCCTGCCACAGCGACCAGGCCCTGCAATTGCTGGCGACGCCAAGCCAGGCGGAACGATCGATCCTCGGTGCCCTGCCCTACGCCGATAACGAAGTGGTGCTGCATACCGATACCCGTCTGCTGCCGACCCGCAAACTGGCGTGGGCCAGCTGGAACTATCGCTTGAGCGGCGCCGGCCATACGCACGCGGCCGTCACCTACGACATGAACATCCTGCAGGGCATTAAGAGCGACACCACGTTCTGCGTCAGCCTCAACCAGAGCGCCGGCATCAGCCCGTCCAAGGTGCTTGCCCGATACACCTACGCCCATCCGCAGTTCAGCCTTACGGCCGTGGCGGCGCAGAACCGTTGGGCCGAACTCGACGGTCAGCAGCACACCCACTACTGCGGCGCCTACTGGGCCAACGGCTTTCATGAGGACGGTGTCGTCAGCGCCTTGCGCGTGGCTGCCGCCTTCGGGGAAAGCTTATGAACAGCGCCCTGTACAGCGGCTGGATCGGCCATCGGCGCTTTTCGCCCAGACGCCACGAATTCCGTTACCGGATCGGACTGCTGTACCTCGATCTGGCGGAACAGGACGCCGTGCTCGGTCTGTCGCCGCTCGCCAGTCGTAGCCGCTTTGCGCCGTTTTCGTTTCGCGAAACCGACTACCTGAAAACCTTCACCGGCAATGGCATGCGCCTGATCGATGCGGTACGCCAGCAAGTCGGTGCCGCCATCGGCCACCAGCCGCAGGGTTCGATCTGTCTGTTGACCCAACCACGCAGTTGGGGTCTGGCGTTCAACCCGGTGAGCTTCTTTTATTGCCACGAGGCCGACGGGCAACTGGCGGCGATTCTCTGCGAAGTCACCAACACGCCGTGGCGCGAGCGTTATCACTACGTGCTGCCGGCCCGCACACCGACCGACCTGCAAGACTTTCACCAGCACTTTGCCGTGGCCAAGGCCTTTCATGTCTCGCCGTTTTTGCCACGCGATCTTGAGTACCGCATGAGCTTCAGCCCGGCGGCGCAAAAGCTCGGCGTGCACATGGCCGACTGGCAGGGTGAGCACAAGCTGTTCGACGCCACGCTCAATCTGCAGCGCGAACCCCTCGACCGCCACAGCCTGCACCGCTACTTGCGACGTTTTCCGTGGATGACCGCGAAAACCTGTCTGGCGATTTACTGGCAAGCCGTGCGCCTGTTGCTCAAGCGTGCCCCGATTTTTGCTCATCAGGCTGCCGACGGCAGCTTTCAAATCGCCACTGTGCCTCCCAAGGAGCACCGCCATGAAATCCTCTAGCCTGTCGGCCAGTCGCTTCAGCACCAACGGTTTGACCGGTTCGCTGCTGCGTCGTGGCGTTTTGCGGCAACTGAGTCAACTCAAACACGGGCAATTGCTGGTGGTCGAGGACGGCGAACGCCTGATGTTCGGTACGCCGGGCAGCCACCTGCTCGGCGAAATCCATGTCCAGGATGCCGCGGTCTGGGGCATGGTCGCCGGCAACGGATCGATTGGCGCTGGCGAAGCGTTTATCCACGGTTACTGGAGTTCGCCGGACCTGACGGCGGTCGTGCGCGTGTTCGTCAGCAACCTCGACGTGCTCGACGCCATGGAGCGCGGTCTGGCCCGCCTCAGCCGGCCGCTGGTGCAAGGCCTGCACTGGCTCAACCGCAACACGCGCAAGGGCTCGCAGAAAAACATCGCCGCGCACTATGACCTCGGCAACGATCTGTTCGAACAGTTTCTCGACCCAACCATGATGTACTCGGCCGCGCAGTTCCTCAGCCCCGAAGACAGCCTGGAACAGGCGCAGTTGAACAAACTGGAACGGATCTGCCAGAAGCTCGCGCTCAAACCCGAGGATCATCTGCTGGAGATCGGCACGGGTTGGGGCAGCATGGCGCTCTACGCCGCGCAGCATTACGGTTGCCGCGTCACCACCACGACACTGTCGAATGAGCAGTACGCGTTCACCGCCAAGCGCATTGAAGCACTGGGGTTGCAGGATCGGGTGACGCTGCTGCTCAAGGACTACCGCGACCTCACCGGCGAATACGACAAACTGGTGTCGATCGAGATGATCGAGGCGGTCGGCCATCGCTTCCTGCCGACCTACTTCAAACAGTGCGCGCACCTGCTCAAGAGCAACGGCCTGATGCTGTTGCAGGCAATCACCATCCGCGAGCAGCGCTACGAGCAGGCCAAGCGCGGCGTCGACTTCATCCAGCGCTACATCTTCCCCGGCGGCGCCCTGCCCTGCGTGCAGAAGATGCTCGAAGTGGTCAGCCGCGAGACCGACATGAACCTGCTGCACATGGAAGACTTCGGCCTGCACTACGCCCGCACCCTGCGCCTGTGGCACGAGAACTTTCGCCGCGCCCATGGCCGGTTGAGCGAGTTGGGTTACGACGATTACTTCCTGCGGCTCTGGGAGTTTTACCTGTGCTACTGCGAAGGCGGGTTCCTCGAGCGCACCATCGGCACCGCGCAATTGCTGCTGGCCAAACCTGCCGCGATGCCAGCGCCGTTGCTCGGGCGCTTCGATGCTTGAGCGGCTGATCAATGCCGTGCTGTTCCAGGTCGGCTGGCTGGCCTGCGTGGTCGGCGGCAACAGTCTGTGGTTGCTGGTGGCGCTGGCGGTGCTGGTGATTCATCTGGGCTGGATCAGCAGTTGGCCGGCGGAGGGCCGCTTGATTCTCAGCGTGGTGATTGTCGGCACAGCGGTGGACAGCCTGTTGCGCGCGGCGGGCGTGTTCGAATTCCAGGATCCGTCGCCGCTGATTCCGCTCTGGCTGATGCTGCTCTGGGCACTGCTTGCCACCACGTTGCGCCATTGCCTGCAATGGACGGCTCGCCCGTGGTGGCTGGCAAGCGCGCTGGGCGCGGTCGGCGGCGCTGTTTCCTATTACGGTGGCGGGCGCCTCGCCGGGGTGCAATTTCCCTATGGGGAAATTCCGACCCTGATCGGCATCGGCCTGCTGTGGGCGGTACTGTTTCCGGTGCTGCACGCGATGGCACGGCGGCTCAGCCACTGAGCGTCTGTCAGGCCTTTCACACAGCCACAGGCGACTGGCTTACACTGGCGCCATGAAAACCATTCCCCACCAGCAAATCACCGAGCCAGCGGTCACGTGTTCGACCTGCGCGGCGTGCTGCTGCCAGCTTGAAGTGATGCTGATCACCGACACTGGCGTGCCCGAACGCTTTATCGATACCGATGAGTGGGGTGGTGAGGTGATGCTGCGTCTGGACGACGGCTGGTGCGCGGCGCTGGACCGCGACAGCATGATGTGCACGATCTACGAGAAACGTCCGCTGATCTGTCGCGAGTTCGAGATGGGCGCGCCGGAGTGCATTGAAGAACGCAAAGGCATTGCCACTGCCTACCGCTGATTTCAACAGCAGCTCAAAACCAATGTGGGAGCGGGCTTGCTCGCGAATGCAGTGTGTCAGTCAATAGTGTTGTCGACTGACACACCGCATTCGCGAGCAAGCCCGCTCCCACAAAGATTTGTGCAAGCTGCAGTTACAAAGGCATCGAGTAATGCAGCGCGTAACTTTCTACACCGTCGTTGTTGCTGTTCAGACCGGCGTTGGAATAGTGCGTCGCGCGGATCCCCACTTCATGTCCGCCGTTGAAACGCAGGCCGAAACCAATACGGTCTTCGAACTGGAAGGACTGACCGATGTTGTTGCTTTCATATTTGGTGTTGGAAAAGGCCGCGACACCAATACCGGCCTCGACATACGGTTTGACCGACTGACCGGCAAACTCGTAAACAAATACCGGCGAGAACGACAGGCTGTTGTTGCTGGAAGTCTTGTCACCTTCCCAGTAAGTGTAAGCGCCGCTCCAGTAACCGGTCAGGCGACCGACGTCGCTTTGCAGCCAGCTCTTGTCCCAATCGAAATTCATGCCCAAGCGATAAGTCATCGTCGAATCGCTGGTTGCCCCCACTGCAAACTCAACGTTTGCCGCTTGTGCAGTAAAACTTTGCCCCATCAGTGCAGCCGCAATCGCGGCCAAGCAGAATAGTCGCTTCACGTTGAAAACTTCCTTTTCCGGAACGATCGTTTTGGTTTTCTAGTAAACCCAGCGGTATAGAAATCGGCGCTTGAGCAGAAGTTCAGCTGACTTTTTAGATATTTCACACTTTTTTTACAAGGTGAATTTTTCAACGTCACCGGCAACTTGGCCCAGCAGGGGCAAGGTTTTGCGAAAGGACTCGGGATCGGCGCTGGTCCAGAATCTGACCGGTTGGTTCGGGCCTTCGGCGAGCAGTTCACGCTCGGCCAGCAGTCGCTGCAATTGACGGGCGACGGCGGCACCGGTGTCGATCAGACTGATGTCGTCCGGGATCATCGACTTGAGCAGCGGCTTGAGAAACGGATAGTGGGTGCAGCCGAGAATGATCGTGTCGCAACCGTTGGCCAGCAGCGGATCGACATAATGCTTGAGCAACGTGCGCAACTCGGCACTGTGCAGATCACCGCTTTCAATCAGTTCCACCAGACCGGGGCACGGCTGGGTGACGACGCGAACGTCTGTGGCAAAGCGATCGAGCAACGCGGCGAACTTGGCACTCTGCAAGGTGCCGGTGGTGGCGAGTACGCCGACCACACCGCTGCGGGTGGCGGCGGCAGCAGGTTTGACCGCGGGTTCCATGCCGACAATCGGCCACTGGGGGAAATCCCGGCGCAGATCGGCAACAGCGGCCACGGTCGCCGTGTTGCAGGCGATCACCAGGGCCTTGGCGCCCTGCTCGCGGAAAAAACCGGCCATCACATTGCAGCGCTGACGGATGAACTCCGGGGTTTTCTCACCGTAGGGGATGTGCCCGCAATCGGCGAAATACAGCAGTGATTCATGGGGCAGCAAGCGCTGGATCTCGGCCAGTACCGACAAGCCGCCGACACCGGAATCGAACACCGCGATCGGTGCCTCACGCATGCTGCGAACCACAGACGCTGCACCCCGGATCGCGCTTGACCCGCAGTTCACGGAAGCGCGAACCCAGGGCATCGATCAACAGCAAACGCCCCACCAGTGGTTCGCCAAAACCGACCAGCACTTTCAAGGCTTCAAGCGCCTGCAGGCTGCCAACCAGCCCCACCAGCGGCCCGACTACACCGGCCTCGCTGCAGGTCAGTTCGGCTTCGCTGCCGTGCCCGTACAGGCAGTGGTAGCACGGACTTTCCGGGCGGCGCGGGTCGAACACCGACAACTGCCCTTCCAGACGAATCGCCGCGCCACTGACCAAGGGTTTGCGCGCCGCCACACACGCGGCGTTGACCGCTTCGCGGGTGGAGAAATTGTCGGAGCAGTCGAGCACCAGATCCACCGCGGCCACAGCGGCGGCCAGGGAATCCTCATCCAGCGCCTGACGATGGGCCACCAGTTGAATCTCCGGATTGATCGCGCTCAGGCGCTTGAGCGCCGAGTCGACCTTGCTCATGCCGACGCTGTCGCTGTCATGAATGATCTGGCGTTGCAGGTTGGTCAGGTCGACCGTATCGAAATCCGCCAGATGCAGTTCACCGACACCGGCCGCCGCCAGATACAGCGCAACCGGCGCACCGAGACCGCCGAGGCCGACGATCAGTACACGACTGTCTTTAAGCTTCAATTGCCCATCGATATCGATGTGTTGCAGCAGAATCTGCCGGCTGTAGCGCAGCAATTCCTGATCATTCAGCACGGCAGGCGCCCCAGGCTGATCCGTTGATGGCCGCCCAGATCGGTGCGGCTGTGGACTTCTTCGAAACCGCGGGTCAGCAACAGATCACGCACGGCTTCGGCTTGATCATAGCCGTGTTCGAGCATCAGCCAGCCGCCGGCTTCGAGATGATCCGGGGCCTGGGCGACGATCAGCCGCAGATCGTCGAGCCCGTCGACACCCGCCACCAGCGCACTGGCCGGTTCGAAGCGCACATCGCCCTCGACCAGATGCGGGTCGGCGGCGGCGATGTACGGCGGGTTGCTGATGATCAGATTGAAACGCTGGCCTTCAAGCGCGCTGAACCAGTGGCTGCTCAGCACCGTGGCGTTGTTCAGGTTCAAGCGCTGGCGATTGCGTTCGGCGAGGGCCACGGCTTCCAGTACACGATCCACCGCCGTGACCTTCCACGCCGGTCGCTCACTGGCGAGGGCCAAGGCAATCGCGCCGCTGCCGGTACCCAGATCGAGAACGTTCGCCGGCGTTGCCGCCAGCAGTTCCAGCGCGGCCTCGACCAGCAATTCGGTATCCGGACGCGGGATCAGTGTGTGCGGAGCGACTTCCAGATCGAGCTTCCAGAACCCCTGCTGACCAAGAATGTAGGCCACCGGCTCACCGCCACGGCGCCGTTGCAGGTACTCGGTAAAAATCAGCACCGCTTCGCTGGGCACAATGCGCTCGGGCCAGGTGTGCAGGAAACTGCGCGGTTTGCCCAGTGCCGCAGCCAGGAGCAGTTCGGCATCCAGACGCGCCGTCGGCGAGTCCGGCAGTTCGGCGGCGCGCAACAGACTGGCAATGATGGTCATTTATTCACCTATCGCTGCAAGTTGGTCGGCCTGGTATTCGGCCAGCAAAGGCTCGATCACCGCTTCAACGCCACCGGCGAGGATTTCATCAAGGGAGTACAGGGTCAGGTTGACGCGATGGTCGGTGACCCGGCCCTGGGCAAAGTTGTACGTGCGAATGCGCTCGGAGCGGTCGCCGGAACCCACGAGCAATTTACGTTCGCTGGCAATCGCATTGGCGGCAGCAGCGGTCTGCTGGTCGTTGAGCTTGGCCGACAACCAGGCCATCGCCCGGGCACGGTTCTTGTGCTGGGAACGTTCTTCCTGGCATTCGACCACGATGCCGGTCGGCAAGTGGGTAATGCGGATCGCCGAGTCGGTCTTGTTCACGTGCTGACCACCGGCCCCGGAAGAACGGTAGGTGTCGACGCGCAGATCCGCCGGGTTGATCTCGATCGCTTCCTGCTCGTCCGGCTCAGGCAATACCGCCACGGTACAGGCCGAAGTGTGGATGCGGCCCTGGGATTCGGTGGCCGGCACGCGCTGCACACGGTGCGCGCCAGACTCGAACTTCAGCTTGCCGTAGACATTGTCGCCTTCGACCCGGGCAATAACTTCTTTATAGCCGCCGTGTTCGCCCTCGTTTTCCGAGAGGATTTCCACGCGCCAGCCACGGCGCTCGGCGTAACGCGAGTACATGCGGAACAGGTCGCCGGAGAAGATCGCCGCCTCGTCGCCACCGGTGCCGGCGCGGATCTCGAGAAACACGTTGCGACCGTCGTTCGGGTCCTTGGGCAGCAGCATGCGTTGCAGATCGGATTCCAGGGTGATCAACAGCTCTTTGGCTTCGCGGACTTCTTCCACGGCCATTTCACGCATGTCCGGGTCGTTGTCCTTGAGCAGTGCCTGGGCACTCTCCAGATCATTTTGTACGCCGAGCAGCTTTTTATAAGCGGCGACGACCGGCTCGACTTCGGCGTATTCCTTGGAATAAGCGCGAAATCTGGCCTGATCGGAAATGACTTCAGCGTCGCCAAGCAGCGCAGTCAGTTCCTCGAATCGGTCCTGGAGGATGTCCAGCTTGTTGAGCAGTGACGCTTTCATTGCGGTTTTTTATCCGAAAAACTATCCGGTGAGCCCTCAAGGGCAAAGAGTTCCTGGGCCATGGCCAGCGCATCGAGGCGGCCTTCGGCAGAAAGCTTTTTCAGTTGCACGCTTGGAGCATGCAGCAGTTTATTGGTCAGGCCGCGAGCCAGTTGCCCGAGCACATCTTCGGCGTTGCCGCCGTTGGCCAGCAGACGCAGGGCTTTTTGCAGCTCCTCGTCGCGCAGGCGCTCGCTCTGTTGCCGATAGGCCTTGAGCACATCGACCGCGGCCAGCTCGCGCAGGCGCACCATGAAATCGTCGGCGCCGACCGAGACCATCTCTTCCGCGGCCTGGGCTGCGCCCTGACGACTCTTGAGGTTCTCGGCGACCACTTCGTGCAGATCGTCGACGCTATACAGGTAAACGTCGTCGAGTTCGCCGACTTCCGGCTCGATGTCACGGGGTACGGCGATGTCGACCATGAAGATCGGCTTGTGCTTGCGCTGCTTCAGCGCACTTTCCACCGCGCCCTTGCCGAGGATCGGCAACTGGCTGGCGGTCGAACTGATCACGATATCGCTGCGCACCAGCTCCGCCGGAATGTCCGAGAGCAGCACCGCATGAGCGCCGAACTGCTCGGCCAGCAGGCTGGCGCGCTCCAGCGTGCGGTTGGCGACCACGATGCGCTTGACCCCCAACTCATGCAGATGGCGGGCAACCAGGGTGATGGTCTCGCCGGCACCGATCAGCAGGGCCTGGCTGCGCTGCAGGTCGCTGAAAATCTGTTTGGCCAGGCTGACGGCGGCAAACGCCACGGACACCGGGTTTTCGCCGATGGCAGTGTCGGTGCGCACTTGCTTGGCGGCATTGAACGTCGCTTGAAACAGCCGCCCCAGCAGCGGGCCGATGGTCCCGGCCTCGCGAGCCACGGCGTAGGCCGACTTCATCTGGCCGAGAATCTGCGGTTCGCCCAGCACCAGCGAGTCGAGCCCGGAGGCGACGCGCATCATGTGACGAACTGCCGCATCATCTTCATGCACATAAGCACTCGCGCGCAGCTCATCGAGGCTTAAATGGTGATAATCGGCCAGCCAGCGCAGGACCAGATCAGCTGAAACCTGATCCTGTTCTATATAAAGCTCACTGCGATTGCAGGTGGAGAGGATCGCGGCTTCGCGGCTGTCGGTCATTCTGCAGAGCTGCTGCAAGGCCTCAACCAGTTGCTCAGGGGTAAAGGCCACGCGCTCGCGGACGTCTACTGAAGCAGTCTTGTGGTTAATACCGAGTGCGAGGAAGGCCATTCAAGGTCGCTGATAGTGACGTGAAGCCGGCAATTGTCCTACTTCGTCAGATTCAGAACAACTACCGCTGACTATTGTCCCAATGGTTGGTGCCTATAATGCTCACAACTGAGACTCGGTTATGTTTGGCCGAAGGCTTGTGTCATGATGATCCGACCGCAGGTTAGTCGTCCTCTTCCTATATGAATAGATCTTCCGCGTTGCTCCTAGCTTTTGTCTTCCTCAGCGGCTGCCAGGCCTTGGCCCCCGTTTCGCCGGACGGTACGCCGCCGGTCGAAGACACCACGCCCACGCCTGAAAAGCCCAAGGTTTACAGCTCGTTCAGCGAGGAAACCGTATACAGCCTGTTGACCGCCGAACTCGCCGGCCAGCGCAATCGTTTCGACATTGCCCTGGACAACTACGTGACCCAGGCCATCAACACCCAGGATCCGGGGGTTTCCGAACGCGCGTTCCGCATCGCCGAATACCTCGGTGCCGACCAGCCTGCGCTGGATACCGCGCTGATCTGGGCGAGAAACGCCCCGGACGATCTGGAAGCGCAACGCGCCGCCGCCGTGCAACTGGCCCGCGCCGGGCGTTATGACGACTCCATGGTCTACATGGAAAAAGTCCTGCAGGGCAAGGGCGACACCCATTTCGACTTTCTCGCGCTGTCCGCGGCCGATACCGATCAGGAAACCCGCAACGGCCTGATGAAGAGTTTCGACCGCCTGCTGCAGCGTCATCCGAACAACAATCAGCTGATTTTCGGCAAGGCCCTGCTGCTGCAGCAGGATGGCGACAATAAAGCGGCGCTGCGCCTGCTTGAAGACCATCCGCCGGAAGACGGCGAAATCGCCCCGATCCTGCTGCGCGCCCGCCTGCTGCAAACCATGAATCGTGGCGACGAGGCACTGCCGCTGCTGCGCAAAAGCATCAAGAAGTACCCGGACGACAAGCGTCTGCGCCTGACCTACGCACGTACATTGGTTGAACAGGAC
Source organism: Pseudomonas sp. MWU16-30322 (assembly GCF_020515535.1). Taxonomy (NCBI): domain Bacteria; kingdom Pseudomonadati; phylum Pseudomonadota; class Gammaproteobacteria; order Pseudomonadales; family Pseudomonadaceae; genus Pseudomonas; species Pseudomonas sp. MWU16-30322. The sequence goes on along the minus strand of NZ_JAIWYL010000010.1, from coordinate 47,534 downwards.
CGGATGGACGACGCCAAGGTCGAGTTCTCCACGCTCGTTCAGCAATACCCGGAAGACGACGAACTGCGTTACTCGCTGGCGCTGGTCTGCCTGGAAGCCAAGGCCTGGGATGAGGCCAAGGGTTATCTGGAAGACCTGATCGCCCGCGAAAGCCACGTCGACTCGGCGCACCTGAACCTCGGTCGCATCGCTGAAGAGCGCAACGACCCGCAGGGCGCGCTGATCGAGTATGCCCAGGTCGGCCCGGGCAACGACTATCTGCCGGCGCAACTGCGTCAGGCCGATATCCTGATGAACAACGGCAAGACCGCCGAAGCCCAGAGCAAACTGGCCGCCGAGCGTGACGCCCAGCCGGATTACGCGATCCAGTTGTATCTGATCGAATCCGAAACTCTTTCGGCCAACAAACAGGACGACAAGGCCTGGAAAGTCTTGCAGCAAGCCTTGCTGCAATACCCGGACGACCTGAATCTGCTCTACACCCGCGCCATGCTCGCGGAAAAACGCAATGACCTGGCGCAGATGGAAAAAGACCTGCGCCTGATCATCAAGCGCGATCCGGACAACGCCATGGCGCTCAATGCGCTGGGCTACACCCTGTCCGATCGCACCACCCGTTACGCTGAAGCCAAGGCGCTGATCGAACAGGCGCACCAGATCAATCCGGAAGACCCGGCGGTACTCGACAGCCTCGGCTGGGTGAATTTCCGCCTGGGCAATCTGGACGACGCCGAGAAATATCTGCGTCAGGCCCTCGAGCGTTTCCCTGACCACGAAGTCGCCGCGCACCTGGGCGAAGTCCTGTGGGTCAAGGGCAATCAGCGCGAGGCGAAGCAGATCTGGGGCAAATACCTCAAAGATCAGCCAGACAGCACCATCCTGCGCAGCACCATCAAGCGCCTGACCGGATCCGAGACTCTTTAACTCATGTTTTTGCGCCACGTTATTGTTTTCAGCTTCATCGCCCTGCTCGCCGGTTGCGCGGGCTTCGGCGCTCGCGAATCGGTCGAGGGCCACGGCAGTCCGGCTCAGTGGGCCGCGAACAAACAACAGCTGACCGCCCTCGACGGCTGGCAGATCGACGGCAAGATCGGCATCCGCGCACCGAAAGATTCCGGTAGCGGCACGCTGTTCTGGCTGCAACGCCAGGACTACTACGACATTCGCCTGTCCGGCCCGCTGGGTCGCGGCGCGGCGCGCCTGACCGGGCGCCCGGGCAAGGTCTCGCTGGAAGTTGCCAACCAGGGCCGCTATGACTCCGAATCGCCGGAAGCGCTGCTCGAAGAACAACTCGGCTGGAAACTGCCGGTGTCCAATCTGGCCTGGTGGGTTCGGGGCCTGCCGGCGCCAAGCAGCAAAAGCCGTGTGTCCCTCGATAACGACAGTCGCCTGGCCAACCTGGAACAGGACGGCTGGAAGGTCGAATACCTCAGCTATGCCGAGCAAAACGGTTACTGGCTGCCCGAGCGGATCAAGCTGCACGGCACCGATCTGGACGTGACGCTGGTGATCAAGACCTGGCAACCGCGTAAATTGGGGCAATAACGCATGACCGCTCCACGTCTGACGCTGCCGTCGCCGGCCAAGCTCAACCTGATGCTGCACATTATCGGGCGCCGTGCAGACGGCTACCACGAACTGCAGACGCTGTTTCAGTTTGTCGATTACGGCGACGAAATCACCTTCGCCGTACGCGATGACGGCGTGATTCAGCTGCACACCGAATTCGCGGGCGTGCCCCACGACAGCAATCTCATCGTGCGCGCGGCAAAAATGCTTCAGCAACAGTCCGGCTGCACACTCGGCATCGACATCTGGATCGACAAGGTGCTGCCCATGGGCGGCGGCATCGGTGGCGGCAGCTCCAACGCGGCGACCACCCTGCTCGGCCTCAATCACTTGTGGCAACTGGGCTGGGATGAAGATCGCCTCGCCGCGCTGGGCCTTTCGCTCGGTGCAGACGTGCCGGTTTTCGTCCGTGGCCATGCAGCATTTGCCGAAGGCGTGGGCGAGAAACTGACCCCGGTCGACCCCGAAGAACCGTGGTATCTGGTACTCGTGCCGCAAGTCTCTGTAAGTACGGCAGAAATTTTTTCCGATCCTTTGTTGACACGTAACACGCCGCCCATTAAAGTGCGCCCCGTTCCCGAGGGAAACAGTCGAAATGACTGCTTGCCGGTGGTTGCAAGGCGTTATCCAGAGGTACGTAACGCATTGGATTTGTTAGGTAAATTTACCGAAGCAAAACTCACCGGAACTGGAAGTTGTGTGTTTGGGGGCTTCCCAAGCAAAGCTGAAGCTGATAAAGTCTCGGCCCTTCTGACAGAGACCCTTACAGGGTTTGTAGCGAAAGGAAGCAACGTTTCGATGTTGCATCGCAAGCTGCAAAGTCTGCTCTAAAAGGAATCAAGTGCCAGGCACTTGAAGCAACAGATACAGGGGCGTCGCCAAGCGGTAAGGCAGCAGGTTTTGATCCTGCCATGCGTTGGTTCGAATCCAGCCGCCCCTGCCATTTTCTATACTCATCCAGGTTACCCTCAGCCTCTAGGTACTGCGCGTGTCCAAGATGATGGTCTTTACGGGGAACGCTAACCCCGATCTGGCTCGGCGTGTTGTACGTCAGCTGCATATCCCTCTCGGTGACATCTCTGTCGGCAAATTTTCCGACGGTGAAATTACTGCAGAGATCAATGAAAACGTTCGCGGTAAAGACGTTTTCATTATTCAGCCGACTTGCGCTCCGACCAACGATAACCTGATGGAACTGGTAGTGATGGCTGATGCCTTCCGCCGCTCCTCGGCTACTCGTATTACTGCTGTTATTCCTTATTTTGGTTATGCCCGTCAGGATCGCCGTCCGCGTTCCGCACGTGTGGCTATCAGCGCGAAAGTCGTTGCTGACATGCTTACCGTAGTCGGCATCGACCGTGTTCTCACGGTTGATCTGCATGCTGACCAGATTCAGGGTTTCTTCGATATTCCGGTAGATAACATCTACGGCTCCCCGGTTCTGGTGGATGACATTGAAGATCAGCGCTTCGAAAACCTGATGATCGTGTCCCCGGACATTGGTGGCGTCGTGCGTGCACGGGCTGTTGCCAAATCCCTGGGCGTGGATCTCGGGATCATCGACAAACGCCGTGAGAAAGCCAATCACTCTGAAGTGATGCATATCATCGGTGATGTCGAAGGGCGTACCTGCATTCTGGTCGATGACATGGTCGATACCGCCGGCACTCTGTGCCACGCGGCCAAGGCCCTGAAAGAGCATGGCGCAGCCAAGGTCTTTGCCTACTGCACACACCCTGTGCTGTCGGGTCGGGCCATCGAGAATATCGAAAATTCCGTGCTGGACGAGCTGGTGGTGACCAACACCATCCCGCTGTCCGCTGCAGCACAAGCCTGTGCACGTATCCGTCAACTGGATATCGCACCGGTTGTTGCCGAAGCGGTTCGCCGCATCAGCAATGAAGAATCGATCAGCGCGATGTTCCGTTAAGGGCCCTGCCCTTCTCGAAATGTCTCGTTGACGAAAAGCGCCCCGCCCCGGCATTCCTGTCGGGGCGGGGCTTTTTTGCCCATACCGTGTTCGGCGCTGGTCGCAAACGCCACTCGGTCATGGCTATTTTGGAGATACAAAATGAACGATTTTACTCTGAATGCTGAAGTGCGTTCCGACCTGGGGAAAGGTGCGAGCCGCCGCCTGCGTCGTCTCGCAAGCCTGGTTCCAGCTGTAGTTTACGGTGGCGACAAAGCCCCTGAATCCATCAGCATGCTGGCCAAAGAAGTTGCCAAACTGCTCGAAAACGAAGCGGCTTACAGCCACATCATCGAGCTGAACGTTGGTGGCAAGAAGCAGAACGTCGTGATCAAAGCTCTGCAACGTCACCCGGCCAAAGGCCACGTGATGCACGCTGACTTCGTACGCGTTGTAGCTGGCCAGAAACTGACCGCTATTGTTCCTGTGCACTTCATCAACGAAGCTGCTCCAGTGAAGAAAGGCGGCGAAATCTCGCACGTTGTTGCCGAGATCGAAGTTTCCTGCCTGCCAAAAGATCTGCCTGAGTTCATCGAAGTCGACCTGGCTGACGCTGAAATCGGCACCATCGTTCACCTGTCGGACCTCAAAGCTCCTAAAGGTGTCGAGTTCGTTGCTCTGGCACACGGCGATGACAAGGCAGTAGCCAACGTCCACGCTCCACGTGTTGCTCCAGAAGCTACCGAAGAAGGCGCAGCAGAGTAATTTCACTCTGTTCGTCGGAGTGAGTGAAACATCGCGGACTGGAACGTAGCGAGAAAGCGGGCGAGAACGCGGAGTTTACATTCATGGTAAATGAGCAATTTTCGTCCACTTTCGCCGCCTTCACTGCTTGCGGCGATGTTATCCACCACTCCAAGGAAGGGCCCCTATCGTGACTGCCATCAAACTGATCGTTGGCCTGGGAAATCCAGGCGCTGAATACGAACAGACCCGGCATAACGCAGGGGCCCTTTTTGTTGAGCGCATCGCTGCCGCGCAAGGTGTGAACCTTGTGGCCGATCGCAAATATTTCGGCCTGACCGGGCGCTACTCGCATCAGGGTCAGGATGTTCGTCTGCTGATTCCCACCACCTACATGAACCGCAGCGGCCAGGCCGTGGCGGCACTCGCCGGTTTCTTCCGCATCAAGCCTGAAGAAATCCTGGTGGCGCACGACGAACTCGACTTGCCTCCGGGCGTCGCCAAGCTCAAGCAGGGCGGCGGCCATGGCGGTCACAACGGGTTGCGCGACATCATCGCGCAACTGGGCAATCAGAATACTTTCTACCGCCTGCGGCTTGGCATCGGCCACCCGGGCGTCGCCAGTATGGTTTCAAATTTCGTCCTGGGTCGTGCGCCACGCGCCGAACAGGAAAAACTCGATGCCAGCATCGACTTTGCCCTCGGCGTGCTGCCGGATATCCTCGCCGGTGAATGGAACCGCGCGATGAAAAACCTGCACAGCCAGAAGGCCTGACTCTAATCCGAGGGGAAACACCATGGGATTCAATTGCGGCATCGTCGGCCTGCCTAACGTCGGCAAGTCCACCCTGTTCAACGCCCTGACCAAATCCGGTATCGCGGCCGAGAACTTCCCCTTCTGCACCATCGAGCCGAACAGCGGCATCGTGCCGATGCCGGATCCACGTCTGGAGGCTCTGGCGGCGATCGTCAATCCGAAGCGCATCCTGCCGACCACCATGGAATTCGTCGACATCGCAGGCCTGGTGGCCGGCGCGTCGAAAGGTGAAGGTCTGGGCAACAAGTTCCTGGCCAACATTCGCGAAACCGACGCCATCGCTCACGTCGTGCGCTGCTTCGAAGACGACAACGTGATCCACGTGTCCAACAGCGTCGACCCGAAGCGCGACATCGAGATCATCGACCTGGAACTGATCTTCGCCGACCTCGACAGCTGCGAGAAGCAACTGCAGAAAGTCGCGCGCAACGCCAAGGGTGGTGACAAGGACGCCGTGGTTCAGAAGGCTCTGCTGGAGCAACTGATCGCGCACTTCACCGAAGGCAAGCCTGCGCGCAGCCTGATGAAGAACATGAGCGCTGACGAAAAGGCCGTGATCAAGGGCTTCCACCTGCTGACCACCAAACCGGTCATGTACATCGCCAACGTCGCTGAAGACGGTTTCGAGAACAACCCGCACCTGGACGTGGTCAAGGCCATCGCCGAAGAAGAAGGCGCCATGGTCGTTCCGGTGTGCAACAAGATCGAAGCGGAAATCGCCGAGCTCGACGACGGCGAAGAGAAAGACATGTTCCTCGAGGCCCTGGGCCTGGAAGAGCCTGGCCTGAACCGCGTGATCCGCGCCGGCTACGAAATGCTGCACCTGCAGACCTACTTCACTGCCGGTGTCGAAGAAGTCCGCGCCTGGACCGTCCGCGTCGGTGCCACCGCACCACAAGCCGCTGGCGTGATCCACACCGACTTCGAAAAAGGCTTCATCCGCGCCGAAGTGATCGCCTACAACGACTTCATCCAGTACAAGGGCGAAGCCGGTACCAAGGAAGCCGGTAAATGGCGCCTGGAAGGCAAGGACTACATCGTCAAGGACGGCGACGTGATGCACTTCCGCTTCAACGTCTAAGCGACACGCCGAAGAAAAAGCCGCGTTTGATACGCGGCTTTTTTGTGCCTGACAGATTTGTATGCAACACCAGCAATACCCTGTGGGAGCGGGCTTGCTCGCGAAAGCGGTGTGTCAGCCACATTAATATCGACTGATACACCGCATTCGCGAGCAAGCCCGCTCCCACAGTTTGAACTGTGTAGTCAGGCCTTCTTGGTTCGCGGCAAGAAAATCGCCAGCACGCCAAACAACGGCAAAAACGAGCACAGGAAATACACGTATTCGATGCCATGGACATCCGCCAGATGCCCAAGCAGCGCCGCGCCAATCCCGCCAAACCCGAACATCAAGCCGAAGAACACCCCGGCAATCATCCCGACATTGCCCGGCACCAGCTCCTGCGCGTAAACCACAATCGCCGAGAACGCCGAAGCCAGAATGAAGCCGATCACCACGCTGAGAACGGTGGTCCATAACAGATCGACGTGCGGCATCAGCAAGGTGAACGGTGCCACGCCGAGGATCGAAAACCAGATCACCGCCTTACGCCCGATCTTGTCGCCAATGGGCCCGCCAAAGAACGTCCCCGCCGCCACCGCGCCGAGAAACAGGAACAGGTGCAGCTGCGAACTGGCCACCGACAGGTCGAATTTCTCGATCAGGTAGAAGGTGAAATAGCTGGTGAGGCTGGCCATGTAGAAATACTTGGAGAACACCAGCAAGCCGAGCACCACCAGCGCACTGGTCACCCTGCCCTTCGACAGCCCGTGAGTCGCCGCCTGCCCGGCCTTGAGCTTGAACAGGTTCAGGTGATGGGCGTACCAGCGGCTGATGCGGTACAGCACGAACAGCGCAAACACCGCGAACAGACCGAACCACGCCACGTTGCCCTGACCGAACGGAATGATGATCGCTGCCGCCAGCAACGGGCCGAACGCAGAACCGGCGTTACCACCGACCTGGAAGGTCGACTGCGCCAGACCGAAGCGCCCGCCCGAGGCCAGCCGGGCAATCCGCGAAGCCTCGGGGTGGAAGGTCGAGGAGCCGATACCGATCAGCGCCGCCGCCAGCAGAATCAACGGGAAACTGCCGACCATCGACATCATCACGATGCCGATCAGCGTGCAAACCGAACCTGCCGGCAACAGCCACGGTTTCGGATGGCGGTCAGTGTGATAACCGACCCACGGCTGCAGCAACGATGCTGTCAGTTGAAAGGTCAGGGTAATCAAACCGACTTGGGTGAAGCTCAAACCATAGTTGGCCTTGAGCATCGGATAGATCGACGGCAGCACCGACTGAATCAGGTCGTTGATCAAATGCGCCAGCGCCACCGCGCCGATGATACGCATCACCAACGGGCTGCTTTGGGGAGGAGCGGACGCCGAGGCAGCGGCGGTCTGAGCGTTGCTGATAGCCATGAAAGTTTCCGTACAGCAGATGGGTGCACGCAGGCAGGTGCGCCAATGTGCCATTTTTCGGTGCGCCAGCGCCATCCCCTTAGCCAGCTAACTAACGTCCAACTCCATAACTCATCAATCCCTGTAGGAGCTGCCGCAGGCTGCGATCTTTTGATTTTGTTTTTAAGGGTAAGATCAAAAGATCGCAGCCTTCGGCAGCTCCTACATGGGATAAGCGATTGCTCAGGTGATAGCGCAACGCCATGGTCTGAATCTTGCCTTGCTTCTCTCCTCGAACGCGGCCGCCTTACAAAGGCAGCCGAGAATGGGAATTTTCGCTACAGAGCCGGCCTACAGAGCGGGCGAGAGTGAACTTTCGAGGCCTTTTAGCAGGGCACGACATCGAGGTCGCACGACCGCGATGCACGCCATTGGTGCGTGGTGTCCAGAGGAGTCATGAGGCATGCAGGCTTTCTTGTCACCGGGGATCAAATTGCTGGGGCGGTTTGGATTCGCACGTAAATTCCAGCTGTTGTTTCTGCTGTTCATTCTGCCGTTGGCCGGCAGTCTGTTGATGATCGGCCAGGACTATCGCGACAAGCTCAACCTGATTTCCGGCGAACGTGCTGGCGTGCGCCAGTTGCTCAGCCTCGATGCGCTGGACAACCTGCTCGCCGCCCAGCGCGACCGCGCCGCTCGCTGGCGCGCCACCGAGACCAATCGCCAGCCGACTCCGGCCACCCTCGCTGCGATGGCCGCGTTCGACGCCGTACAACCGGCGCTCGTGCAAGCCACCAGCGACCTGGGCAATGCACTGAGCAAGGAAGGCGCCGAAGGTGAAACCCTTGCCCGCTTTCAAGCCCTGCAAAGTGCACTCGGCGGCCTGGATTCGAAAAGCCTGAGCAGCGTCGGCTGGTGGCCGGATGGCTACGACCGCTTCACCAACGCCCTCAGCGCCCTGCAAGCATTGCGCGAGCAGATCGTCATGGACAACCGCCTGACCCTCGCGCCATGGCTTGAAACCTACCTGCTGACGCAGATCTCCACGCAACACGCCCCGGACCTGATCGAGCGCGTTGGCCGCCTCGCCGCTGTCGGTCAGGCTTCGGTGGTCTCGGGCCAGTTCACCCTGCAGAGCCGCCTGCAATTGCGCGACCTGCGCGGACGGATTGGTGATGCCCGCGAACAACTGGTGAAAACCGCCGGCCTGCTCGAAGCGCGTTTGCCGAGTGATCTGCAGACCTGGGCCGGCCAGTACCACGACAGCCTGAAACGCCTTGATGCCGGTCTCAAGGTGCTGGATGACGGCGTGTTCGGCGGCAGCATCAGCCTCAAGCCCGAAGACTTCGAACGCAGCCTCGATGCACTGCTCGGCGATCTTGCCTCGTTGCGCCAGCAATCGCTGGTATCGCTGGATCAGCGCCTCGACGCCTATCACACCTCGGCGATTCGCCAGTTCATGCTGGTCGCCGCGGTGTTCGGCTGCCTGTTGCTGGCGGCGCTGTATCTGTTCGTCTGCCTGCAAGCCTCGATCCGCCGCAGCGCCAGCGGCATCACCTTGCTCGCCGAAGCCCTGCGTGACGGCAACCTGAGCCTGAAAGTGCCGGTGGTGGGCCGCGATGAGCTGGCGGCGATCAGCACAGCGCTGAACGTCGCCGTGGTGCAACTGCGCAACAGCATGCTTGGCGTCGATCACGAAACCTTGCAACTGAGCCACGCCGTGCGCAGCCTCAACGATCACTCCAGCGGCGCGCTGAGCGAAGTCGAAGCGCAACAATTGCAGATCAGCCAGATCGCCGCCGCCGCGACACAACTGGCCGCCACTTCGCAAGGTGTGGCGCAGAGTTGCGAACAGGCTTCCGGCAGCGCCCAGCACACCCGGCGCATCGCTGCCGACAGCAGCCGCGACAGCCAGCGCACCACGGCGAGCATTCAGCAACTCAACCAACGCTTGAACGACACCGCAGCGGCACTCGGTCGAGTCAGCGAACAGGGCCAGCAGATTCAACTGGTGGTCGACACCATTCGTGGCGTCGCCGAACAGACTAACCTGCTGGCACTCAACGCTGCGATCGAGGCAGCACGCGCCGGCGAACAGGGACGCGGCTTTGCCGTGGTCGCCGATGAAGTGCGCAGCCTGTCGCAGCGCACCCAGTCATCGACCGCGCAGATTGCCGGCACGGTCGACAGCCTGCGCGCCACGGTCAATGAAGCGGTGAGTCTGATGGAAGCCGCATGCGGCCAGGCGCAATCGGATGCCGAAGCGGTGACCGGTCTTGGTGAACGTCTCGGCGAAATTGCCAGCGCGGTGCAGAGCGTCACTGACACCCTGGCGCAGATCGCCACCGCCGTGGAAGAACAGGCGAGCACCGCCGATGAAGTCAGCGGCAATATCCAGCAGGTCGATCAGGCCGCGGTGCGTCTGCTGGAAGGCGCCCGTGCAGTGAATCTGGCGGCGGACACCCTGAGCCAGGGCAGCAAGGCCCTGAGCGACAACACCGCACGCTTCCGACTCAGCTGATCCGCGCCTCGGGGAAGTCCGCTTCCAGCTCGGTCTTCAGCCACTGAATAAACCACGCCGCATCCGCCGACAGTTCGGCGGACGGCGTGAGGACCCGATAGCTTTCCAGCTTCACCTGGGCGTCCACCGCGCGCACCAGTTTGCCGGATTTGAGTTCCTCGCGAACCAGCACTTCGTTGGCCAGGGCAATGCCCTGCCCGCTCTCGGCCACCGACAGCGCGTGATCGTTGTTGACGTAGAGCATGTCGGAATTGAGGTGAATATCCAGGTCGTGCGCGGCGAACCACAGGTTCCACCATTCGCCGTCATCGACGTGGATCAGCTCATGCCGAACCAGATCCGCCGGGCCGGCCACAGGCCCGATACTGGCGAGATAGTCCGGGGTGCAGATCGGAAACACGCGCGGGCAGATCAACGCTTCACGGGAGTCGGCGTACTGCCCGTCGAGGCCATAGACAATGCCCAGATCGGCGCTTTTGCCATCGACTTCGGTGAAGGTCGAATTCGGCTCGATGGCGAACTTCAAACCCGGACGCAAATGGCGCATCGCTTCGATGCGCGGCATCAACCAGCGCTTGGCGAACCCCGGCACCACCATGATCCGCAACCAGCGCTCGGCCTCTTTGGGCTGCGCTTCCTTGCCGGCCTCGATGATCAACTGCAGGGCGGCGGCGATCTTGCGGTGGTACTTCTCCCCCGCCGACGTCAGGTTGACCCCGCGCGAGGTACGCTCGAACAACTGAATGCCCAGCCACTCCTCCAGCAACTTCACATGCCGACCAATCGCCGGCTGGGTCACGTGCAGGGCTTTCGAGGCTTCGACGTAGCTGCCCAGGCGCGCGGCGGCATCAAACGCACGCACCGCGTTGAGCGGCGGCAAACGGTGGTCGGGCATGATTCCTGGCACCTTTGGCTGTTAAATTAACTAACACCTGCCATGTTTAAATTGAAGTTTCGCCCCGCGCAAGCCCTCGCTGATAATCGAGCCACAGCAGAACAAAAAAACAGCTGGTTTCACCCCGAACGCAATCTCGATCCTGCCCAGAAAAATAATATCCATGGCCCGACGACGTCGCTGATTCACAGCGCCATCGCAGGCGATGGGGGAATCGGAGGTAACGCATGAATGCCCTGCATTCGCTGCAAACGCTGGCGGTGTCGATCCGCTCGGTGCGCAAGGTTTACGGTGATCCGAACACCGGTCCGGTGGCGTTGAAAAACATCGACCTGGACATCCGCGACAACGAATTCTTCACCCTGCTCGGCCCTTCCGGCTGCGGCAAAACCACCCTGCTGCGGATGATCGCCGGCTTCGAGTTTCCTACCGAAGGCGAGATCCTGCTGTACGGCGAAAACATCGCTGATCACCCGCCGTTCCAGCGGCCGGTCAACACAGTGTTCCAGCATTACGCACTGTTCCCGCACATGACCATCGCCGAAAACCTGGCCTTCGGTCTCGAATCGCAGCCGATGGGCAAGGTGCTGAACAAGGCACAGATCGCCGAGCGCGTGCGCGAGATGCTCGCGCTGGTGCAGATGGAGCGCTTCGCCCAGCGCAAACCGGCGCAGCTGTCCGGCGGTCAGCAACAGCGTGTCGCCCTCGCCCGCGCACTGGCGCCACACCCCAAAGTGCTGCTGCTCGATGAGCCACTGTCAGCGCTCGATCTGAAGCTGCGCCAGGCCATGCGCGAAGAGCTGAAATCGATTCAGGCCAAGACCGGCATCACCTTCATCTTCGTCACCCACGACCAGGAAGAAGCGCTGACCATGTCCGACCGCATCGCCGTGTTGTCCGAAGGCGAAGTGCAACAGGTCGGCCGCCCCGAAGACATTTACGAACGCCCGCGCAATCGCTTCGTCGCCGACTTCATTGGCGAAACCAATTTCATCGAGGGCACGGTCACGCAAGTCGAAGACGGCATGGCCTGGTTCGCCGGGCCGGCCGGGCATCCGTTGCCGGCGCAAGCGTGCAGCGATGTGGCGGTCGGCGCCAGCGTGACGTTGTCGGTGCGTCCGGAACGCCTGCATCTGGTCGCAGCCGACATGGAAAACGCCTTGCCGTGCCGGATCGAAGCGCAGATCTACCTCGGCACCGATCTGCAATATCAGGTCAGCCTCAGCGACGGTTCGCGCCTCACCGTGCGCACGCCTAACTGCGTCGACCAGAGCCTGCGCTTTGCCGTCGGCAGTCAGGCCGGTCTGTTGTTCGACCGGGGAAGCGCCAGCGTCCTGCACGATTGAGCCCGAGGAGTTGCCATGCACGCCATACCGATTGCCAACACGCTGGAACGCCGCAAGGCTTTCCAGAGCTTCCTCGGAGTGAGCCCGGCGCTGCTCGCCATCGGCTTGTTTCTGGTGGTGCCGATCCTGATCGTCATCGGCTATTCGCTGATGGAAGCCAACCCCTACGGCGGGGTCAATAAAGTCTTCAGCACCGATGCTTACACCTCGTTGCTGTTCGAACGCCAGATGGACGACAGCCTCGCGTTCGCCGACTCCTACCTGATCATCGCCCTGCGCTCGATCGGCATCGCCGGGCTGACCACGATCATCACCCTGCTGATCGGTTTCCCGGTCGCGGTGTGGCTGGCGATGCAACCGGCGCACCGGCGTGGCTTGCTGATCTTTCTGATCACCGTGCCGTTCTGGGCCAACCTGCTGATCCGCACTTACGCGTGGATTCTGCTGCTGCGCAACACCGGAGTGATCAACAACAGCCTGATGGGCATGGGCGTCATCCATGAACCGTTGCAGTTGTTGTACACCGACGGCGCGGTGCTGCTGGGGCTGGTTTACACCTACGCCCCGTTCGTAGTGTTGCCGATCTACGCGACGCTGGAAAAGATGGATATCCGCCTGCTCGAAGCGGCGCAGGATCTGTATGCCGGACGCGTGCGCACCTTGCGCAAAGTGGTGCTGCCGATTGCCAAACCGGGGATTCTCGCCGGCGCCATCCTCACCTTCGTGCCCTGTCTGGGCGCAATGATCGCTCCGGAATTGCTCGGCGGCGGCACGCGGATGATGCTCGGCAATCTGATTTTCCGGCAGTTCAGCGATGCCCGTAACTGGCCGTTCGGCGCCGCACTGTCGCTGGTGCTGATGGCCGCCGTGATGCTGGTGCTGACCGTGTATGCCCTGCGCGCCGAGCGCCAGCGCATCGCCAAGGGAGGTGCGTGATGCTCGGATTATTCAAACGCAAAGGGCTGGGCGTGCAGGACTTCCCCGGCTTCGGCGGCTTCAGTTTCCTGTTCTATCTGTACCTGTATGCGCCAATCGTGGTGCTGGTGGTGTTCTCGTTCAACGCCAACCAGTCGGCGACGGTGTGGACCGGGTTCAGCCTCGACTGGTACCGCGCCGCGTTCGCCAATCAGGCCCTGCGCCAGGCCGCCGGCAACAGCCTGTTGATCGCGGTCTGCGCAAGCATGATCGCCACCGCGATTGCCACCCTCGCCGCCCTCGGTACTTCGCGCGGCGCCAGGTTCAAGGGCCTGCAACTGTCGATGGGCGCAATCATGCTGCCGCTGGTGCTGCCGGAAATCGTCGTCGGTGTGGCGACGCTCGCCCTGTTCTCCACCATCGGCCTGTCGCTGGGTTACGGCAACCTGATCATCGCCCATACGGTGTTCTGCATTCCGTTCGCCTACCTGCCGATCCGCGCTCGCCTCAACGACATGGACCTGTCGCTGGAGCAAGCCTCCGCCGACCTCTACGCCGGCCCGTGGCGCACCTTCCGCAAAGTGACCTTGCCGCTGCTGATGCCGGGGATTTTCTCCGGGCTGATGCTGGCCTTCATCGTCTCGCTGGATAACTTCGTGATCTCGATGATGGTCTCCCAGGCCGGCACCACCACCCTGCCGATCTTCATCTTCGGTCTGTTGCGCATGGGCGTGACACCCGACGTCAACGCCGTCTCGACCCTGATCCTCGGCGTCTCGGTGCTGTTCGTCAGCCTCTCTTACCTGCTGGGCAAAAAGCCCGCCTGAACCTTCTACGAACCGTGGGGAAATAACATGAGCAAGTGGATGAAAAGCGTCGGCACCGGGTTGTTCCTGACTGTGCCGCTGGTGATGACCGGCAGCGTTCAGGCCGCGGAAAAACTCAACGTGGTGAGCTGGAGCGGGTACTTCTCGCCGGAGATTCTCGCCAAGTTCCAGAAGCAGACGGGCATCGAAGTCACGGTCGATTCCTACGACTCCAACGAGACCCTGCTGGCCAAGCTGAAACAGGGCGGCGCGGGCTATGACGTGGCGATTCCGTCGCACCAGTTCATCCCGATTCTTATCAAGGAAAACCTGCTCGAGCGTTTCGATCCGGTCAAGGAACCGTACTACGCCAGCGTTGTGGATAACCTGAAAAAACCGAGCTGGGACCCTGAAGGCGCGTATTCGGTGCCATTCATCTGGGGCACCACAAGCGTGGTCCTCGACAGTGCGCGCTACCAAGGGCCGGCCGATAGCTACAAAGTTTTGTACGAGCCGCCAGTCGAGTTGCAGGGGCGGATCAACATGTTCGATTCAGTCAGCGATATGGTCGACATGGCCAGCCTGTATCTGAACATTCCGCTGTGCAGCGAAGACCCGAAACAGATGCAGCAGATCCTCACGCTGCTCAAGGCGCAGAAGCCGTTCGTGAAGACCTACAGCTCCAAGGCCGGTTCGATCCGCGAAAACCTTGCCTCGGGTGAAATCGACATGTCGATGTTCTGGGGCGGCTCGTCGATGCGCGCCCGCGAGATGAAACCGAGCCTGAAATACCTGTACCCGAAAGAAGGCGTGCTGGCCTGGGTCGACAACATGGTCATCCCCACCGGCAGCAAGAATCCGGCGAATGCCAAGGCGTTCATCGCGTTCCTCAGCCAGCCGGAGAACTCGGCGATGACGCAGAACTTCCTCAAGCACCAGAGCCCGATCAAAGGCGTCGAACCGTTCCTCGATGCGGCGCTCAAGGATGCGCCGGAATTGCACATTCCCGAAGGCACTAACGTGGTGTTCAGCAAGACCTGCGGTGAAGGCGCGATCCGCCTCGCCGACCGTCTCTGGACCAACCTGATGCGTTGATCCCTGCCGCCCCGGCATGCAGCCGGGGCGTTTCTCCAGCCGTCTGAAAGGCGCCGTTGTCATGAACTCCAATAAAATCAGCGAACTGGTCCTGCTGCAGGCCCACGCCCTCGCCGACCGCATCCGCCTGCGTCAGGTGTCCTGCCGCGAAGTGATGCAGACTTATCTTGCCCATATCGAACGTTTCAACCCGCAGGTCAACGCGCTGATCAGCCTGCAGGCGCCCGATGTTCTGCTGGCTCAGGCCGATGCGCGCGATGCCGAACTGGCGCGCGGTGAATACCGTGGCTGGATGCACGGCCTGCCCCACGCGATCAAGGATCTGTCGCTGACCCAAGGCATCCGCACCACGCTGGGTTCGCCGCTGTTCAAGGACTTTATTCCCGAGCGCGACGGCATCATGGTCGAGCGGATCAAAGCGGCCGGCGCGATCATCATCGGCAAGACCAACACCCCGGAATTCGGCCTCGGTTCGCAGAGCTATAACCCGCTGTTCGGCGCCACCGGTTGCGCCTATGACCCGAGCAAAACCGCGGGCGGCAGCAGCGGCGGCGCGGCGGCAGCGCTGGCGATGCATCTGGTGCCGGTGGCCGATGGCAGCGACATGATGGGGTCGCTGCGCAATCCGGCGGCGTTCAACAACATCTTCGGGTTCAGACCTTCTCAGGGCCGCGTGCCGTTTGATGACAGTGCTGATCTGTTCTTCGATCAGTTGGGGTACGAAGGGCCGATGGCGCGCAGTGTGAAGGATGCAGCGTTACTGTTGTCGGTGCAGGCCGGGGGCGATGCACGGGCGCCGCTGTCGATCAGCGAATCGGGCGCGGTATTTGCCGCGCCGCTGGAGCGTGACTTCAAGGGCACGCGCATCGGCTGGCTCGGCGACTTCAACGGTTACCTGCCGATGGAGAGCGGCATCCTCGAACTGTGCGAGAAAACCTTTGCCGACTTTGAAAGCATCGGTTGTCAGGTTGAATCGGTTGCGCCTGATTTCGCGCCTGAGCGGCTGTGGAGTAGTTGGCGGACGTTGCGGCACTGGATGGTCGCGGGGTCTTTGGGCGCGACGTATGCCGATCTGCAAAAACGTGCGTTGTTGAAACCGGAAGCGATTTGGGAGGTGGAAAACGGCTTGAAGCTTTCGGCCAGCGAAGTGTTCGCCGCATCCGCGGTGCGCAGCGATTGGTATCGGGCGATTTCGCGGTTGTTCGAACGATACGATTACCTGCTGCTGCCAAGCGCGCAGGTCTTCCCGTTCGACAAGACGCAGCCATGGCCGAGCGCTATCGAAGGCGTAACCATGGACACCTACCATCGCTGGATGGAAGTGGTGATCCCCGGCACGCTGTCCGGCTGCCCGGTGGCCAGCGTCCAGGCCGGCTTCAATGCACAGGGGTTGCCGATGGGGCTGCAGATCATCGGCCGGCATCAGGCAGACTTCGCGGTTCTGCAACTGGCGCACGCGTATGAACAGGCCAGCCGCTGGTTCGAACGCTGTCCTTCACCGCTGCTCGGCCAATGATTTTGATAAACGGTTGAAAGCGTAGAAAAAATTTTTAAATTTACGCTTGACGCTTTTCCATTTCAGGGGAATAATGCGCGCCACTTGGCTACATAGCTCAGTTGGTTAGAGCATAGCATTCATAATGCTGGGGTCCGGGGTTCAAGTCCCTGTGTAGCCACCAAGTACTAAAAACGGCTTACCGAAAGGTAGGCCGTTTTTTTATGCCTCGAAAAAACATCATCTGTGGTGAGGGGCTTTATCTCCTCACCACAATGCCAAACCTGACCTATTCAGGCTGCTCTGCCGACAAGGCCATCAACCCCCTCGCCCAGATCTGCCGAGTGCGCAACCCGACCATCGCCCGCCAGTCCGGATCAGCCGGATAGAACTGTTCCAGCAGTTTCAACTTGATCGCCCGCCCCGTCGCATCCAGCGGATCGCCATGCAGATGCAGCCAATGGTCATCACGCAAATAACGATGCACCTGCGGCCCCGGGTACGTTCCGCACTCGATCACGAATGGCATCAGTTGCACGCCCGGCAACGCATCGAGCAATGCCTGTGAGGTGTAGCCGGTAGCCGTCGCTGCGACACCGGTTTCGCTCAGCGTTTCGGCACCGGTGTGCAAGGTGTACAGCCACGGGCCGTAGATCGATTGCGCCTGGGCCAGTGCCCGGTAAGGCGCTTCGGTGATGGTCAGCAACATTGGATGGCCGTATTCGCCGGCGCCGGTGTGCAGGTCGAAACACATCACGGTTTCCGCGCCCGCCAGATGCGCGTCGATGATCTGGTGCAGCGTGCGATTCGACCAGCTCGGCGCGCGGCCGCCGTAGAACAGACCATCGGGGTGACTGTGCTGACCGCCCTCGACTATCGACATCACCGCCGGCCAGCCGTGTTCGGCAATCTGCGCATCGAGCAAGGCATCGGCCCGCGCGCGCTCCGGGCCGTGCAAATCGGTGCAGGCGTAAATATCGTGCAAGGCCGCGTAAGCGCGGTTGTCCGGCAACGGGGCGGTGAAATCCAGATGATTGCGGTTGAGGTCGATGTTGTCTTCGTTGACCCGGCGCAGCCACGCGGTGCCCCATGGGTTGATCAGGTGGATCATCACCACTGCGACATCCTTTGGCAGCGAGCCGGGAACGAAAGCCTGCAGCCAGTCGATCTGACATTCCGAACCGTAATAGCCCTCGACCCCATGGGTGCCGCTGAGTGCGACCAGCCGGCGTTTGGCTTGCGGGTCTCCGAGCACCGCGACATCGGTGCTCAGCGGTTCGCCAAAAGGGCCGCAACGCGGATGTGCGTAGGAGGTGAGCGTGGCTCCGGCAGCTTGTGCGGCGGTCAGAAACTGTTCGCGTTGATCGCGGTAACTGGACTCGGTTGGAAACTCGCTGTGCATATCGGCCTCTTGTGATTTTTATGGCTTGACCTGTGTAGGAGTGAGCCTGCTCGCGATAGCGGTGGGTCAGTCAGCAATGATGTTGAATGTACTGACGCTATCGCGAGCAGGCTCACTCCTACAAGGGATCGTATGCGTCCGATCAATTGCGGTTGACCCTAGCGAACATCCGCCCCGAAAAGAAAGACAAAAATGCCCACCGGTTTGCGTCGCGACCGACCGGTCGATAAAGTCCGTCAGACCTTTCATCCCACGGACGGAGAGCCCCACGTGTTTCCAGCCCTGCCCCTGAGCCGCTTTCGCCTGCCTGCCCTGACGCTGATCATCAGCGCCCTGACCCTCACCGCGTGCAACGCCCCGCCCTCCTCGACCTTGCCACTGGCGCCGGAAGCCGCTTCCGGCTACCGCACCGACCTGCAGACTCGCCACGCCAGTCAACACATGGCCGCTGCCGCCAACCCACTGGCCGCCGAGGCCGGTCGCGAGATGTTGCGCAAGGGTGGTTCGGCCATCGACGCGGCGATTGCCATGCAAGCGGTGCTGACTCTGGTAGAACCGCAATCCTCCGGGATCGGTGGCGGTGCGATGATCGTGTTGTGGGACGGCAAACAGGTGCGCACCTACGACGGACGCGAAACCGCCCCGGCGGGTGCCACCGAGAAGCTGTTCCTGCAGGCCGACGGCAAACCGATGCCATTCCCGCAGGCGCAGATCGGCGGTCGGTCGGTGGGTACTCCGGGCGTGCTGCGTGCGCTGGAAATGGCACACAAGCAACACGGTCGCCTGCCATGGGCCACGCTGTTCGAGCCGGCGATCAAACTCGCCGAGCAGGGTTTCGCGATTTCGCCGCGCCTGCATTCGCTGCTGGAATCCGACCCGGTGATCCGTAAATCACCGGACATGGCCGCCTACTTCCTCAACCGCGACGGCAGCGTCAAAGCCATCGGCACCCGTCTGCAGAATCCGGCATTGGCCGCCGTGCTCAAGCGCATCGCCAACGAAGGCCCGGACGCGCTGTACAAAGGTCCGATTGCCGAGGAGATCGTCGCCAAGGTGCAGGGCCACGCTAACCCCGGCAGCCTGTCGCTGAATGATCTTCAGCGCTATCAGGCCAAGGAACGCGCACCGCTGTGCACCGACTACAAGCGCTGGCAGGTCTGCGGCATGCCGCCGCCGTCATCGGGCGGGATCGCCGTGGCGCAGACTCTCGGCACCTTGCAGGCGCTGGAAAGCCGCGACCCGCGCCTGTCGCTGACGCCGCTCAAACCCGTGAAAACCAACAAACCGGCCGGTATCGAACCCGATCCCCAAGCGGTGCACCTGATCGCCGAAGCCGAACGCCTGGCCTACGCCGACCGTGCGCAATACGTCGCCGACACCGATTTCGTTCCGGTACCGGTCAAAGGTCTGGTCGACCCGGGTTATCTGGCCAGCCGCGCCAGCCTGATCGGCGAACGCAGCATGGGCAGCGCCCAACCGGGCACCCCGCCGGGCGTGCAAGTGGCCTACGCGCCGGATCGTTCGCCACTGCGCATTTCCACCTCGCAAGTCGTTGCCGTGGATGACTTGGGCGGTGCGGTGTCAATGACCACCACCATCGAAGCGGCGTTCGGCTCGCACCTGATGGTGCAGGGCTTTTTGCTGAACAACCAGATGACCGACTTCTCGTTCATCCCCGAAGAGCACGGGCAGAAAGTCGCCAACCGCGTCGAACCCGGCAAACGCCCACGCTCGTCGATGGCGCCGACGCTGATCTTCGACCGCAACAGCGGCGAATTCCTCGCCAGCGTCGGCTCGCCGGGCGGTTCGCAGATCATCGAATACGTGGCCAAGACCACCGTCGGCCTGCTCGACTGGAACCTCGATCCGCAAAGCGCCATCAGCCTGCCCAACTTCGGCAGCCGCAACGGCCCGACCGAACTGGAACAAGGCCAGTTCAGCCCGGCATTGATTCAGGCGCTGAAAGACAAGGGCCACACAGTCAATGAAATCGACATGACCAGCGGCACCCAGGCGATCGTTAGGGTCAAGGATGCGCAGGGTAAAGCGTCTTTGGAGGGGGGCGCGGATCCGCGGCGTGAAGGGGAAGCGTTGGGGGATTGAGGCGACAAGGGTTGAAGAAAAGGCCTGCCGCAAGGCAGGCCTTTTACGCAACACACTGCGTATTTCAAATCGGGATGTTTAATAGCGGCCAAGCAAACGCAGAACCGTCCCACAAGGTTTTCAGGTTGTCCGTCGGACGTCAGCTCTCTAGCCTGTGAACGTCGCTGCCAATTCAGCGGCCGGGATTGGAAACCCCGAGTAGAACCGAGCGCACAAGCTCCTTTCATAACGTATCCTTGCGCACTTCAATGTGTGCACTCCGTTATGGCGGCTGTGCGCGGGAGACCTTCGGGTCAACCGGGTTCTCCGTTCCCCGGGTTTCCAACCTGCGTACAGCTGCCACCCTTTCGTTCGGAAACCGAATGGGTCAGCTCCAATCCTGATCGGAGAGCACCATGAAAAAGCCAACACCCAATCCCCCCGAAACAGATATCGACCCAACCTCTCCTTACGCCTCCATCGACAGCAAAAAGCTCCACGAAGCCGCCGACCGTGCCCTTGATCATTACCTCAAACCGGCCGCCCACATCATGGCGTCCACGCGCAGTTACGAACCGATGTACCTTGCCAACCCGGTGTATGACACCGAATCCCTATTGGCCAATGCCAGTGAAACACTAGGCTCGGTCACCGAGATGCTAAACAACTTCGCCGCCGTACTGGACACCTCGCACCGCAAGACCGCGCTAGGCATCGCGCAAATCGTCATGCTCAGTGAGCTGGCGGTGAA
Organism: Pseudomonas sp. MWU16-30322; assembly: GCF_020515535.1. Lineage (NCBI taxonomy): Bacteria > Pseudomonadati > Pseudomonadota > Gammaproteobacteria > Pseudomonadales > Pseudomonadaceae > Pseudomonas > Pseudomonas sp. MWU16-30322. The sequence goes on along the minus strand of NZ_JAIWYL010000010.1, from coordinate 26,724 downwards.
TCAGGCGCTGGATAACGTTCAGCCGGTCGCGTAGTTATCGCAATGCATAAAAAATCCGATGCCGGGCAGGCATCGGATTCTTAATTCCTGGCGTTGTCCAGAATAGACCTGGCGTGCCTTATTGCCCTAGAGGCAGCCCCCCACTTTGAAGTGAAGTAATCCATGAACGCACGCCCAATTCATAACGAAGAAGACTATCGTGCGGCGCTCAAAGACGTGTCTGCACTTTTCGACAACGAGCCAGTACCGGGTACTCCTGAAGGTGATCACTTTGACAGCATGATCAGCCTTATCGAAGCTTACGAGGCCAAACAGTTTTCCCATCCAGGAACTACGGCTCAGCGATTAGCCACCAGATGCGCCCCAAACAGCAGATAACAACCACCGGCCATGCGATCCAGCCATTGCCGTGAACGCTCGTAAACACTCGCGATCCGGCGGCTGGCGAAGAACAGCGCGACGCTGCAATACCAACTGAACGACAGCGTGGCCATGGTCAGCACGGCCAGTGTCAGCAGTAGCGGCGGGACGTGGGCCGGCATTGCGGTGGCGAAGATGGTGGCGACGAACAGTGCCGACTTGGGGTTGGTCATGTTGCCCAGAAAGCCCCGCCCGTAGGCGCCGAGCAGGGTCTGTTGCGACTCATCCAGCGTACCGGCGGCAATCGGTGCTTTGCGTTTGAACTGCTTGAGGCCGAGGTAGATCAGGTAGCAGCCACCGGCGATCTTGAAGCTCAGGTACAGGGTTGGCGCCGCGCTGAACAAGGTCTGAATCCCCAAACCGCCGGCCAGGCCCCACAACACGGTGCCGGTGGCGACGCCCAGCGCCGCGACCACGCCATGGCGTCGGGAACGGCTGACCGCCAGTTGGGCGATGTTGAAGAAGTTCGGGCCGGGGGTGACCACCGCGACCGTCCACAACAGCGCCAGCGACAGCAACGGGGCGAGATAGCTGGAAAGCGAAAGGTCCATGGGGCGAGCGCCTGATTGGTTCGACAATGCCCCACACCTTGCTACATCCGGCGCGTGTTTTCCATCAGATGCAGGTCACAGCGGCAGGGTTTTACCGTCCACCGCATCGCCAATCGTCAGGAAATGCCCGCCGGCCACGTGGTGCAGCGTGCGCAAGCCATCATGCCCTTCGAAATGCCAGCGGCCGTCGCTGAACACCCGCTCATCGGCCTGGGCGGCGATGACTTCGGCGAGGAACAGGTCGTACTGCTCGTGGTTGCGCGGTTCGGGCAGCAAGCGGCATTCGAGCCAGGCCACGCAGCCTTCAAGCAGAGGCGCCTCGACGGCTTCACCGGCGAAGGTTTGCAGGCCATAAGCCTGAAACTTGTCCTGCCCCTGATTCTGCTGGATCTCCAGCCCCGAGGTATTGCCGACGGTTTGCACGATGTCAGCCTGATTGACGCACGGCACGTTGAGCACAAACGTGCCGGACGCTTCGAGCAACTGGCGCGTCCAGGTGGACTTGTCGAGGACGACGGCGACTTTCGGCGGTTCGAAATCCAGCGGCATCGCCCAGGCGGCGGCCATGATGTTGCGCTGGCCGTCATGGGCAGCGCTGACCAGCACGGTCGGCCCGTGATTGAGCAGACGATAGGCTTTGTTCAAGGGCACCGGGCGGCGGTGAGAAGCACTCATGGGGATCTGCTCCGGGGAAAAGGAACAGATTGTAGCGCCACCTGCACCTGTAGGAGTGAGCCTGCTCGCGATAACGGTCTGACATTCAATATCCATGTTGATTGATCTATTGCGATCGCGAGCAGGCTCACTCCTACAGGGTTTAGTACAGGTCAGTTAGACAGTTGATTGGCAAACTGACCGACCGCATCCACCACTTTCTGCGCGCCGTCCTGAATCTCGACAATCACCGTGCCCGCTTCCGCCGCTAGCGCCAGGCCTTGCTCGGCCTGCAGCTTGCCGTCGGTCATCAGCGCCACAGCATTGCGCGCCATCTCCTGGTTCTGTCGCACCACGGTGACGATCTCTTCGGTCGCCTGACTGGTGCGCGAGGCCAGTTGCCGCACTTCGTCGGCCACCACCGCAAAACCTCGCCCCTGTTCACCAGCGCGAGCCGCCTCAATGGCGGCGTTGAGCGCCAGCAGGTTGGTTTGCTCGGCAATGCCGCTGATGGTTTTGACGATGGTGCCGATCACCTGCGACTGCTCGTTCAGCGCCTCAATGCCCTCACCGGCCGCCTGCATGTGGCGCGACAGATCACGCATCACATTCACCGCCTCGGTGACCACCGTGGTGCCCCGTTGCGCGGTGTTGTCGGTTTGCTGCGAAGTGCTGTAGGCAATGCTCGCCGCGTCGGCAACCGCTTGTTCGCGGTTGACCTGATCGGTGATCACCGTGGCGAATTTCACCACTTTGTACAGTTTGTTGTTGGCATCGACCACCGGGTTGTAGGACGCCTCCAGCCACACCGTACGACCATGGCTGTCGACCCGCTTGAAGCGTTCGGCGACAAACTCACCGTTGTTCAGGCGACGCCAGAAATTCTGGTACTCGGCGCTGTTGTACTCCTCGGGTGTGCAGAACATCCGGTGATGTTTGCCTTTGATCTGCGCCAGGCTGTAACCCATGCCATGCAGAAAGCGCTCGTTGGCATTCAACACGTTGCCATTGAGGTCGAACTCGATCACCGCCGTCGAGCGCACCAGCGCACCGATCAGGTTTTCGTGTTCGCGAGAGGCTTCGATGGTGCGGGTCAGGTCGCTGGAGAAAATCGAGAAATGCCTGATCCGCCCGTCCGAGGAACGCACCGGTTGCACGATGGAGCGCAGCCACGCCTCTTCGCCATTACCGCGCGAGAGGCGCACGGCCCCGGCGAAATGCTCGCCCCGCGTCAGTGCGGCCTTGAAGCGATGATGGAATTCGTCGGACTTCACATGCGCCGGGACGATGTCTTCAATGGCACGCCCCACCAGGTCCTGGCTCTTGTAGAGCATCTCGGTCAGGAAGTTCTGGTTGACCGACTGGATCCGCCCATCGGCCTCCAGGGTCAGCACCAGCATCTCGCTTTCCAGGCTTTCCTTCACCTGCAGCAGGCTGGAGAGTTCTTCACGAAGAGTGGCCAGCTCTTGCTTGAGGCGTTTGTTGAACATGGGAAAGTACCGATAGGCAGGGTAGAAAGCGGGATGCAGCCTAACCATCGGCCTTGGAAAACTTTTCTGAAGAGCTATTGAGACTGGTCAGTCAAAAATAATCTCAATAGGCCATTGGTCTAAACCGTCACCCCGCAACACGGTTACAAAAGCGGCCGCTCTGGCCCGGTCACTTCAGGTATTCTCAGGGCAAATTGAAACAACATGTTGCCGGTAACTGCCCGATAAGGAGTCCCGTTTTGGATTTATCGACCGCTGCCTGGATGGTTCACGACACCCGTCTGATTCTCTGCTGCCTGTTGGCGATTGCCACAATTATCGTGTTGATCAGCGCCACCAAACTTCCGCCCTTTCTCTCGATCCTGATCGGCACTTTTATTGCCGGTGTCGGCGCCGGTTTGCCCCCGGAAGACGTGGCCAAGGCGTTCAGCAAAGGCGCGGGGGCGATTCTCGGTGAGGCCGGGATCATCATTGCCCTGGGCTCGATGCTCGGCGCACTGATGGCCGAGTCCGGCGCTGCCGACCGCATCGCTTCAACCTTGCTCGGCCTGGGTAAAGGCAAGTCCCTGCCGTGGGTCATGGCGCTGGTGGCGATGGTGATCGGCCTGCCGCTGTTCTTCGAAGTGGGCCTGGTGATGATGGTGCCGATCATCTTTGTCATGGCCCGTCGTTCGGGTCAGCCACTGTTGAAAATCGCGATTCCGGCACTGGCCGGGATGACCACCCTGCACGCCCTGATGCCGCCGCACCCCGGGCCGCTGATCGCGGTCAGCGCGTTGCATGCCGACCTTGGGCTGACCATGTTGCTGGGCTTCAGCATCGCGATTCCGGCGGTGATTCTGGCGGGGCCGCTGTACGGCAACTGGCTGTCGAAACGCATGCACGTCGAGGAACCGGCAGAGCTCGGCGCACTGTTCAGCGCCCCACCGAAAGCGCCGCGCCAGCCGAGTTTCGGCATGTCGCTGCTGATCATTCTGTTGCCAGTGCTGCTGATGCTCGGCAGCACCCTGGCGAAAGTCGCGATGAGTCCGGAAAGCAACGTCGCCCTGACCCTGAAGTTCCTCGGCGAACCGTTGGTGGCGCTGGGCATTGCGGTGATGGCGGCGGTGATCTGCCTTGGTTGGGCCAACGGCATGCCGCGCGAGCAAGTCGGCGGCACGCTGCGCAAAAGCCTGGCGCCGATTGCCGTGTTGCTGCTGACGATTGGTGCCGGCGGCGGCTTGAAGCAAACCTTGCTGGATGCCGGCGTCAGCCAGACCATCAGCAAAGTCGCCGAAGGTGCGCACATGCCGTACCTGTTGCTGGCCTGGCTGATTGCCGTGGCACTGCGTCAGGCTACGGGTTCGGCGACAGTCGCGACCACGACGACGGCGGGGATTCTGGCGCCGATGATGGCCGGACTCGCCGCGACGCAGAGCTCGTTGGTGGCGCTGGCGATTGGCGCCGGCTCAGTGTTCTTCTGCCACGTGAACGACGCCGGCTTCTGGATGGTTCGCGAGTACTTTGGCTTGCAGCTCAAACAGACGATCTGGGTCTGGTCGATCCTGCAAACCATTGTCTCGGTGGTGGGACTGGTCGGGACGTTGCTGTGGTGGCACTGGCTGACCTGACACTCGTCAGGAACAGGGCGCCACGGATTGGCGTCCGACAGCGCTCATGCGCGAACCGAAATACGCTGCACTGACAATGCCGACAGCACCCATCACCGCACAGAACATCACGCAGATCCATGGGCTCCACGGCATCAGACCGATCAGCAACAGCGGGGTGATGCTCGCCCACGCGGCGTAGGCAATGTTGTAGGTGAAGGAGATGCCCGACACGCGAATCCGCGCCGGAAACAATCCGACCATCACCGACGGCACCGCGCCGACCACACCGCAGGCCAGACCGGCGATGGCGTATGCCAGGCCCACCCAGTTGCCGCCCGTGATCAAACAGCTGTAAAGCACGCCAACGCCCAATGGCAGCAGCAGGCTATAAAGCATGACCGTGCGCCAGGCACCGATGCGATCGACCAGCAGCCCGGCAATCACACAGCCGACGTTGAGGAAGACAATGCCCAACGCGCTCAGGGCAAAGGTGTGGCTGGCGCTCATGCCGAAGGTTTTCTGCATCATGGTCGGGGTGATAACCACGAACACCACCACCGCCGACGTCAGCACGCAGGTCAGCAGCATCGCTGGCAACATTGCCAGACGATGCTCGCGCAGCACCGTGCGCAGCGGCAGTTCGACCCGCGCTTCACGCTGGGCTTCCATGGCCATGAACACCGGGGTTTCGCTCAACCAGCGGCGCAAGTACACGCCGATCACGCCGAACACACCGCCGAGCAGGAACGGATAACGCCAGGCGTAATCGAGGATTTCTGCCGGGGTAAACACCTGCGCGAGGAACGTCGCGGTCAGCGCGCCAATCAAGTAACCGAAGGTCAGCCCCGCCTGCAAAAAGCCCAGCGCGTAACCGCGATGCCCGGCAGGCGCGTGCTCGGCGACGAACACCCAGGCGCTCGGGACTTCGCCGCCGACCGCCGCGCCTTGCAGGATGCGCAGCGCCAGCAACAGCAGCGGCGCGAAATAGCCGATCTGGGCATAAGTCGGCATGATCCCGATCAGCAGGCACGGCAGCGCCATCATCAGGATGCTCAGGCTGAAAACCTTTTTTCGGCCCAGGCGATCGGCGAAATGCGCCATCAGAATTCCGCCCAGCGGGCGCGCCAGATAACCGGTGACGAAGATCCCGAAGCTTTGCAGCAGACGCAGCCACTCGGGCATTTCCGGTGGGAAGAACAATTGGCTGAGGGTCAGGGCGAAGAACACGAAAATGATGAAATCGTAGATCTCCAGCGCCCCGCCGAGGGCCGCAAGGCCGAGGGTCTTGTAGTCGGAACGGCTGAACGGCGCCGGTCGCGCTGTGGATTGGGCAGTCATGGCAAAGAACTCTGGCAGGCAAAAAACCAAGGCGCTCATGGTCTACGCAAATCCACTTGGGGACAACCCGTTAGACCATAGTCCCGGATGGGCAAAACCTGCTCACAAAATGGCGGCGGTTGATTTACTGTTGAGGCTTGTCTGCAGCCACAGTCCAGTGAAAACCTGTGGGAGCGGGCTTGCTCGCGAATGCGGTGTGTCAGCCAAATCAGCGTCGACTGACACACCGCATTCGCGAGCAAGCCCGCTCCCACCCAAAGCACTCAGCGTGCTGCAGACCTGAAAATAACCATAAAAATCGAGGTACTCCCTGTGGCCGTTGATATCGAAGATAGCCGCTCCGCGCGCTTTGCCTTGCGCTGTTCAAGCTTTGCCGAACGCTGGTTCCCCGATTCCTGGGTGTTCGCTGCCCTGGCGGTGATCATTGTCGCGCTGGCCACTTTGGCCATGGGCGCCAAACCCACCGATGCCGCGATGGCCTTCGGCGACGGATTCTGGAGCCTGATCCCGTTCACCATGCAAATGGCTTTCGTGGTGATTGGCGGCTACGTCGTCGCCAGTTCGCCGCCGGCGGTCAAGCTGATCGACAAACTGGCGCGCATCCCGAAAAACGGCCGTTCTGCCGTGGCCTGGGTCGCGCTGATCTCGATGGTCGCCTCGCTGTTGAACTGGGGCCTGTCGCTGGTGTTCGGCGGTTTGCTGGTGCGCGCCCTCGCCCGCCGCACCGATCTGAAAATGGATTACCGCGCGGCCGGTGCGGCGGCGTATCTGGGCCTGGGCGCGGTCTGGGCGCTGGGCCTGTCATCATCGGCGGCGCAGTTGCAGGCCAACCCGGCCAGCCTGCCGCCGGCGATCCTGTCGATCACCGGGGTGATTCCGTTCACCCAAACCATCTTCCTCTGGCAGTCCGGCGCCATGCTGCTGGCGCTGATCGTGATTTCGATCATCGTCGCCTACGCCACCGCACCCGGCCCGAACTCTGCGCGCGATGCCAAGGATTGTGGCATCGACCCGGCGTTCAACCTGCCACCACTGCAACCGCGCACCCGGCCCGGCGAATGGCTGGAGCACAGTCCGCTGCTGATTATCTTGCTGGTGCTGCTGGCCGCCGGCTGGCTGTTCCACGAGTTTTCGACCAAACCGGCGATCACCGCGATTTCCGGGCTCAACACCTATAACTTCCTGTTCATCATGCTCGGCGCCCTGCTGCACTGGCGGCCACGCAGCTTCCTCGATGCGGTGGCCCGGGCGGTGCCGACCACCACTGGCGTGCTGATCCAGTTCCCGCTGTACGGCTCGATCGCTGCGCTGCTGACCACGGTCAAAGGTGCCGACGCACAGACCCTGGCGCATCACATCTCGACCTTCTTCGTCAGCATCGCCTCCCACGACACCTACGCGTTGCTGATGGGCGTGTACTCGGCGATTCTCGGCTTCTTCATCCCGTCCGGCGGCGGCAAGTGGATCATCGAAGCGCCGTACGTGATGCAAGTCGCCAACGATCTGCAATACCACCTCGGCTGGGCGGTACAGATCTATAACGCCGCCGAAGCCCTGCCGAACCTGATCAACCCGTTCTACATGTTGCCGCTGCTGGGCGTGCTTGGCCTGAAGGCGCGCGACCTGATCGGCTTCTCGTTCGTGCAATTGCTGGTGCACACGCCGCTGGTGCTGTTCTTGCTGTGGGTGCTGGGAACGACATTGGCGTATACACCGCCGGTCATTCCTTGAGTCAGTGCGGGGCGCGGTCAATCGGCCGACGCCCCGCCTTTCCCTTCCTGACAGCGCTGTGTTGAGGCCGACATGGCTTTCTGTCGCAAATAATGGCTCAGCGCCATCATCGTCCTTTACCGCATTACCGCCTCGGTAATATCCTTGCGCGCCGAAAATATGTTTCATTTTTTTGCCAAGCGCCAAGGGAGTTGTTGCAATGATCGTAGGGATTGACCTGGGAACCACCAACAGCCTCGTCGCCGTCTGGCGTGGCGAATCCTCCGAATTGGTGCCCAATGCCCTCGGTCAGTTCCTGACACCGAGCGTGGTGGGGCTGGATGATCAGGGCCGGATTCTGGTCGGCCAGGCTGCGCGCGAGCGTCTGCACACCCATCCGCGCCTGACTGCGTCGCTGTTCAAGCGTCACATGGGCAGCGCCACGGAAGTCTATCTGGCCGACAAGGCGTTTCGTCCGGAAGAGCTGTCCGCGCTGGTGCTCAAAAGTCTGAAAGAAGACGTCGAACGGGCTTATGGCGAAACCGTAACTGAAGCGGTGATCAGCGTCCCGGCCTACTTCAGCGACGCCCAGCGCAAAGCCACGCGGATCGCCGGCGAGTTGGCCGGGCTGAAAGTCGAGAAGCTGATCAACGAACCGACTGCCGCCGCCCTCGCTTATGGGCTGCACCAACGCGACAAGGAAACCTCGTTCCTGGTGTTCGACCTCGGGGGCGGCACGTTCGACGTGTCGATTCTGGAGTTGTTCGAAGGGGTCATGGAGGTCCGCGCCAGCGCCGGCGACAACTTCCTCGGTGGTGAAGACTTCGACAGCGTGCTGCTGGAACACTTTATCGACCAGCACCGCTCGGTCGCCGACTTTCCTGATCGCAACAGCGTCATCCAGCCCCTGCGCCGCGAGGCTGAGCGCGTGCGCAAGGCCCTGGGTCAGGACAGCAGCGCCGAGTTCCGGCTGCAACTGGGTGACCGCCACTGGAGCCACACCATCACCCAGCAAGAATTGGCGACGCTTTACATGCCACTGCTCGAGCGCCTGCGCGCGCCGATCGAACGGGCTCTGCGCGACGCACGCATCCGGGTCAGCGACCTCGATGAGATTCTGCTGGTCGGCGGTACTACCCGGATGCCGCTGGTGCGCAAACTTGCCGCCGGGTTGTTCGGCCGCTTTCCGTCGATCACCCTCGATCCGGATCAGGTGGTGGCGCAAGGCGCAGCCATTCAGGCAGCACTCAAGGCCCGCTCGGCCGCACTTGAAGAAGTGGTACTGACCGACGTCTGCTCCTACACGCTGGGCATCGAAACTTCGACTCAGATTGGCCGCAATTATGAGGCCGGTCACTACCTGCCCATCATCGAGCGCAACAGCATCGTCCCGGTCAGCCGGGTCAAGACCGTGTACACCTTGCAGGACAATCAGGAGCAGGTGGTCGTGCGGATCTTCCAGGGCGAAAGCCGTCTGGTAAAAGACAACGTCGCGCTTGGCGAACTGGCGATCAAGGTGCCGAAACGCAAGGCCGGCGAAGTGTCCCTCGATGTCCGTTTCACCTATGACAACAACGGCCTGCTGGAGGCCCAGGTGAATATTCCGCTGACCGGGCAACAACATTCGCTGGTCATCGAAAACAACCCCGGCGTGCTCACGCCTGAAGAGATTCAGCAACGCTTGCAGAACCTCGCTCAGCTCAAGATTCATCCGCGCGAGCAACAGGTCAACACGCTGCTCAGTGCCCGTCTCGAACGGCTCTACCAGGAAAGCCTGGGCGACCTGCGCGATCAGATTGGCCATTGGGCCAAGCAATTCCAGATCGCGCTCGACTCGCAGGACGAGCGCCAGATTCGTGAAGTGCGCACCGAGCTGAGCAGGCACCTGAGCGAACTTGATCGCACACCGTGGCAATAAGGGAGCGCTGACATGGATTGCTGGTCCGTCCTGCACCTGCCCGATGACGCTGACGTCCGCGATATCAAGCGCAGCTATGCACGCCTGCTGAAAACCTTCAGGCCCGATGAAGATCCCGAAGGCTTCCAGCGCTTGCGCGAAGCCTACGAACGCGCGCTGGCGATTGCCCAATGGCGCCTGGAAAACGCCGAACAGGAAGACGAGCAGGACGCCGACGTCGCTGTCGCCACGGCGTCCAGCGCCTTTGCTGCGCTGGCGCTCGATAATGCCCTGGCCAACAGCTCCAGCCAGGCGCAAAACCAGGCGTGGGATTTCGCCTCTCTGGAGGTTTCGCCCGTCAGTCCGGCAGCCCCGGAGCCGTTTGTGCCGCCATCGAAGGACGACGCCCTGCGTGTCGAGCCGCTGGCGGCGGACGCGGGCGCCGACGCGCAGAGTCTTGAAGCGCACGCCGCATGGCAACTGCTTGAAGATCTGTCGCCCGACAACCTCGGCGAGCGCTGGGAGCAGGCGCAACAACAAGGCTGCGCCAAGGCATTCGAAAGGCTGTTGCTGCAATTATGTTTTGAGCATCCACAACTGCGCGGCCCGGTACTGCACTGGGCCGTCGAGCAGTTGGGATGGTTGGGCCCCTGGCAAGAAGTGCTGATGAATGATCGCCAGCGCGACATGCTCGCCGAGAGCCTGATGTCCGACTATCGAAACGCCTTGCAGGCGCTGCTCGAAAGCCAGAGCGAGCGCGAATTCCTCAACTTGCTCAAACACTACAGCGGCCAGCCGTGGCTGCAGGTATTCGATCGCCGCGAGCAATGGCAACAAAATCTGCTGCATCTGCTCAACGAGCATGAGTGGAGCGTGCCGCTGTTCGACCGTATCGGCCAATTGTTCGGCTGGGATCACACCAAAGGTCTGCACCCGCAACCGGACTGGCTCTGGGAAAGGTTGATCGAACGCTGCAATCAGGAAAGTTTCTACGACAACCTGCGGGCCAAGGCTGAAAGCGATCGTACGTGGGCGGCCGATGTGCAGGCAGCGCATCTGTTGATCAACCCGCTCAAACCGATGCAGCAGAAGAAGATCATCGACGGCTTTGGTCAGAATGAATGGCAGGCCTGCCACGATCTGTCGGAAAAGCTCAAATGGCGCTTCCCGGAGCTGCTCGCGCGATTGCCCTACGCCGACGTTTTTTACTGGCGGCGGTTTTTGCCACGGCCCATCGCCGACGAAACCTGGGTGCGGGTATGGACGGCCATTGTCTTGGCGCTGTTCCTGTTCTATCTGGCTTCGCCACAAAAAGATGCGGCAACCCTGGCCTTCATTCCGCTGGGGTTAGCGTGTGTGCCGGTGTGGTTTTTTCGTTTTGCGCTGAGTTGGTGGGTGGTGCTGACGTCTCACGTGATCGTTGCGGATCTTTGGCTCACCGAAGGGCTGATTCCGCGCCGATGGAACCCTGACACCCGCTGGCTGGTAATACGCCACGGGCTACCGCAGGTGGTCATGGTGCTGCTGTTTTCGCTGCTGCTCGGGCCACTGGGCGCGCTCACTTACGTGGGCGTGATCCTGATCGGACTGGTGCACAAACGACGAATCGGCTCGCTCGACCCGCAGTTGAGCAATAACCACCCTTGGCTGACCGCGCTGCACTGGGCGCACTTCAGTCCGCTGCAACTGCTGTTTCTGGTGGTGATGACCGCGATAACGGCGGCCAGCAGGCTCGGCTATTCCTTGCACTCGCTGATGCCCGGCTAGAACAGCAGCGAGCTTGCGTTGCGCCTGTTGTAATCGAGTGAATCGTTGTGGGAGCTGACCTGGTCGCTCCCACATTTGTTTTGCTGCACCTGAAAGTGTCACCCAACTGTCACAGTGCCTTGCTAGCGTCCGCCCGAAACAAACTGAAACAATTAAGCAGAACGGGCTGACAGATGAAAGACGAGACAGACGGCACTGACGCACCTGAATCCGACAACCCCACCGACACCAGTCGCCGCCGCTTTCTCGGCGGTGTCGCCGTCCTCGGCGTGGGCGCGACCCTGGCCGGCTGCGGCAACGCCAGCGATCAACCGGGCAAACCAGTCGAGCGCCCGCTGACCCCGACCGAGCTGGACAAGGCCCTGCGCGATCAGGTGAAAACCGTGGTGGTGATCTACGCCGAGAACCGCAGCTTCAACAACCTGTTCGGTGATTTCCCCGGTGTCGAGAAACCGCTGTCGGCGCTCAAGCCTGCCGATTACCAGCAACGTGACCGCGACGGCAGCCTGCTGCAGACGCTGCCGCCAGTCTGGGGTGGCGTGCTGCAGATCGGCCCGCAAACGCTTGATGGCGTGACCTACCCCAGCGCCACGCAGTTTCAGGAAAACCTGCCCAACGCGCCTTTCGCCCTCAAGGGCCCGAATGCCGAAGACTTGCCGTTCGGTCTGGTGACCCGCGATTTGTGGCACGTGTTCTATCAGAACCAGATGCAGATCAATGGCGGCAAGAACGATGGTTTTGTCGCCTGGGCCGACTCCGGTGGTTTGACCATGGGGCACTACGCCCAGAGCCGCTACTCGCTGCGCCTGTGGGATGTGGCGCAGGAATTCGTGCTGTGCGACAACTTCTTCCAGGGTGCCTTCGGCGGCTCGTTCCTCAACCATCAGTACCTGATCAGCGCCACCCCGCCGTTCTATCCGGACGTAGCCAATTCGGTGGCCAAGTCACAGATTGCCGCCCTGCAAAGCGATGATCCGACTGACCCGCGCCTCAAGCCACTGGAACAGTCACCCGCCAGCGCCATGACCGGCCCGCCGCAGTTCGGCCCGAGTGCGCTGACCCCGGACGGCTTCGGCGTCAACACCCTCGCTCCGCCGTACTGGCCGACGTGGATTCGCGATCCGGAACGTCCGGAATATTCCAAGGCCGATCTGCCGAACGTCATGGTGCCGCAGACCCACGAGCACATTGGCGACAAGCTGTCGAAGAGGAACGTCGACTGGGCCTGGTACGCTGGCGCCTGGCAGGCGACGCTGGAGCAGTACAAGGATTCGGGCGGCATTCCGAAAATCCCCAACTTCCAGTATCACCACCAGCCGTTCAACTACTTCAAGCAGCAAGGCCCGGAAAACCCGGACGAGCGCAACAAACGCCTGCGCGATGCCGGTCTGGGCGATGAATCAAGCACCAACAAGTTCTTCGCCGATGCCGAGGCCGGCAAGTTGCCGGCGGTGACGTTCTACAAGCCCCAGGGCAACCTGAACATGCACGCCGGTTATGCCGACGTCGCCTCCGGTGACCGGCACATCGTGCGCGCCCTGAAGGTGCTGCGCGAAAGCCCGCAGTGGAAAAACATGGTGGTGATCGTCACCGTCGATGAAAACGGCGGCTGGTGGGACCACGTGGCACCACCCAAGGGTGATCGCTGGGGCCCGGGGTCGCGGGTGCCGGCGCTGGTGGTGTCGCCATTCGCCCGCAAAGGCACGGTGGATCACACGGTCTACGACACGGCGTCAATCCTGCGCCTGATCACCCGAGTGTTCCAACTGGAAACCCTCGACGGCCTCAAGCAGCGCGATGAAGCGATGATCGCTCGCGGCCAGAAACCCATGGGCGATCTGACCAACGCCCTGCATTTTCAGGTCTGAAAAATGAGTTCTGCGGGCTGACGCAAAAATCCGTGAATGACGGCTTCTCTGTGCAACACGGCTGATCCACTATGAAGCGCCCCGAAACCCCGGGGAACCCACGCTGAAAAGGATCTGAGCATGTTCAAACTCGCAGGATTTACCCCCGCAATTCTTACCCTCGCCGCGCTCACCCTGAGCGCGGCTGCCCACGCCGATGTCGACCTGAAGCTGGGCAGCACCGAGCGCGTCACTCGCCTCTTCGCCTACCCCAACAACTGCAGTGTGATCTGCTATCGCAACTGGTCGCTGGAGCAGACCGTCGCCCATTACCTGAGCCAGAGCGTGCAGCGCGATGGCTACACAAACGCCAAAGTCCTGGTGAAGAACGATAACGGGCAGGTTTACGCCGAGATCAGCGGCGTACCCGAAGGCTACGACAAACCGCTGTCGGCGCTGCTGGATGCCGGTGACCTGGCCTATACCGGCGCCAGCAAACTCAATGCCGATGGCAAATGGGCGTACAGCTGGTATCTGTTCCTGCCGCTGGGCATGGCCCTGGAAAACCGCAAGAGCGTCGAACTGCTGCACTTCCCGCCGGATTACTCGCTGACCCAGGCCCAGGATTATCTGCGCTCGAACACCACCGATCGCTGGGCCACCCTGCTGACCGTCAACGGCATCCCGACCGACCAGACGCCGGCCTATCAGACCATCATCGACATTGCGCCAATCGCCGCGCCATCCAACGCCGGCAGTGATCTGGAAGGCGTCTACGACTACTTCAAGGACTACCAGACCACGCTGGTCAAGCAGTTCAGCCAGACCAGCGCCGGCACCACCCTGCCGATGGTCGCCTTCGGTGCACCGGTGCGTAACTGGATCAAGCAGCAATACGGCCCGACCGTAGCCGTATTGGGTCTGGCGACCATCAGCCCGAGCGCAGGGGTGAACGTGCCGGTGCTGGGTTCGAACCATCCGAGCTACATCTGGTACGCCGCCGACCCGGCCAGCTACGGCGGCGATGAAGCGAAAGCCGATGCCGCCGGTTTGAAGGTCATGGGTCAGGACTTGAGCGCTGCTTGCTGGCAAGCCGGAATGGGCAGCAAACCCGGCACCGATGCGAAAACCCTGCTCAACAGCTGTACGCAGACCTGGCAAGTGACGCAAAAGGTCAAGACCTGCGAGCTGTTCTACACCTCGATCCGCAACCTGACCCCGGCTCAGGCTGCCGCCAAATGCTCGACCACGCCGATCAAGGCCCAGTTGCAACAGCTTCAGGGCGAATTGCCGGATACCGCCGTACCCGCGCCGCATCTTTGATTCGCGGAAATTGCTTCCTGTGTCAGTCAACGCTGACGCGGGAAGCAGCCAATCACGCCTGTCAGATCTGACAGTAGACGGTTGGAGTGATAAAGCGGAACATCGGATCCAAACATGTTGCAGCGCTGACAGGACGTCAGACCAGGGAAGTCGCAGCATTTGCCGACAGGGATTGTTATGAACAACCAGGCACAGCAGCACCACATCCCCCGCGACGCACCCGGTATCTACCCGTTTGCCGGGTTGCCGGTACGTCTGGGATTCCCGTCGACTGCCGATTTCGAAATCGTTCAGGACGCACATGGCCGCGCGGCGGTGATGGCGCGCCGGGCGTTCTTGCGCATTACCCGAATGTGCCGGATTTCCGGGCAACTGCTACCCTATCGCTGTCGCCAGACCCGTCAGTTGCTAAGCGGCATCCATATCTACGACCCGCGCTTTTGCGGGTTGCTCGAACATGCCTGCGATCCGAATGTGTTTCTGGACATGAGTGAACTGTGGCTGTGGGCGCTGCGCGACATTCAGCCGGGTGAACGCCTGAGCATCGACTTCGCCTCCACCGAAGACCGCTTGCTGCAGCAGTTTGCCTGCGACTGCGGCTCGCCGCGCTGTCGTGGATGGATCACCGGTTACGATGAACCACCCACGATCAAGGGCCAGCACTTTTTGCAGTGCTGGCGAGGTGCGCACTGATCGGGATTACAACGCGCCGACCGGACGCAGACGATATTGCGGCGGCAGTTGCTCGAAACCGCTGATGGTGGTGTTCAGGCTTTTCCAGCGACCGTCCTTGATGCCGTAGATGCAGCCGTGAATCGACAGGCTCTGGCCGCGATGCCAGGCGTTCTGGATGATGCTGGTGTGGGCGACGTTGGCCACTTGCTGGACGACGTTGAGCTCGCAGAGGCGGTCGACCTGCTCTTCCTCGGTCGGCAGCTTGGCCAGTTCTTCACGTTTTTCGTAATACAGGTCACGGATCGAGCGCAGCCAGCCATCGATCAGGCCGAACTGGCGATCCTGCATCGACGCGCGCACACCGCCGCAGCCATAGTGGCCGGTAACGAGGATATGTTTGACCTTGAGCACGTCGACCGCGTACTGAATCACCGACAGGCAATTGAGGTCGGTGTGCAGCACCACGTTGGCGACGTTACGGTGGACGAACAGATCGCCCGGCAGCATGCCGACGATCTCGTTGGCCGGCACCCGTGCGTCGGAGCAGCCGATCCACAGATATTCCGGGGTCTGCTGGCGCGCCAGCTTGGCGAAGAAATCCGGGTCTTCCTTGGTGATCGCGTCAGCCCAGCGCTCGTTGTTATCAATCAGGTCTTGTAAGTCGTGCATGGTTAAGGCCTCAAGAAAGATGCGCAGGTATGACAAACGACCGCCCGTCGGGGTCACGCAAGGATCGCAAGTGTTTTCGTTGGAATTCTCGTGTGCCCGGTGTGTCCACCTCAGTAAGGCCCACAGTATGAGGATTTGCCATGACTGATTCACGACGTCCGTTCGATGCGGTGCAACCGGAACCCATCGATGATAACGAAGACCGCATGGGCTCGGTGCATGAGCTGGATTTCGATGAAGACGAACCCAGCGCAAAAATCGGCGACGAGATTCCCGAGCGCGAGCGCGAGCAACTGATGCCCGACGAACGGGTGCGCGAGGCGGGTTTTACCGGCGCATCAACCGCTGACCATGAACCGACCGACGATGACCTGAGCCCGGAAACCCTGATTCATGAGGACGGTGCACGCGATGCCGAGGAGGCTGGCGAAGGCAATCAGGCGGATTGGGATCTGAGCATTGTCGACGAGGACGACATTGGCGGGGGTAACGGCCTGGATGAGGCGGAGCTGGCGCGGCGTGATCCGCTGGATGGCAATCGCTGATCTGTATTGCCTGTAAGGATGCCTTCGCGAGCAAGCCCGCTCCCACAGGGAATTGAGACACGACTCAAAACCAATGTGGGAGCGGGCTTGCTCGCGAAGCTTTCAAATAAGTTCAGTCGACCAGGGTGCAGGCCATCACTACGGCATCTTCACGCCCGCCCACCGCCGGATAGTAATCCCGCCGCCGGCCGATCTCGTTGAAGCCATAGCGCTCGTACAACCTGAACGCTGCAGTATTGCTGTCGCGCACTTCCAGGAAACACTCCCGCGCCGAGGCCGCGTATGCCCGCGACATCAGATGTTCAAGCAGCGCCAGCCCCAGTCCACGCCCCTGATTCTCCGGTTTGACCGTGATGTTCAGCAGGTGCGCCTCGTCGAGAATGATCTGCACCACCCCGTGGCCGACCTGTTGCTGACCTTCGAACATCAGCCAGATCTGGTATTTGCCCAGCCCGTCGAGAAAAATCCCGCGGGTCCAGGGATGGCTGTACGCCGCGTATTCGATCTTCAATACCGCGTCCAGGTCCGCCTCGGTCATCGGGCGGAACGATACAGCTTCACTCATTCGATGGTTTCCAGCGCGCCATCAGCCGACGCATGGCTTGCCACACAGCAGCTTTGCGCTGTGGCTCTTCCATTAACAATTCCAGACCGGGGATGGCCCAGGCCAGGCCCAGGCCTTCGATCTGCAATTCACTATTGAACGCTTCGGCGTCCGCTTCACCGGCAAAACGCACCGCCGGCAGGCCGATCAGCCACAGGCAGGCGCAAGGCGCCGCTTCCATTTGTACCGAGAGAAAACCCTGAACGAAGTCGCGTGCCGCTTCCGGGCCCTGATCCAGGGTGCCGCGGTTCAGCCACGGCCAGCGCACCGGCTCGCCGACGATCTGCGGCGCATCCGGCAGACCGGCGGCGCGCAACATGTCCTTGAGCAACAGATAAGCCGGATCGCGGCTCTGGAAGGCCTCGCCTGTGGGTAACTCGACCAGCAGCAGGCAAGCCCCGGCGCGCAGCAGTTGCAGGGCAAACCGCGGTGGCGGCACGGGGGCGGGTTTGACCACCACTGGCGCCTCTTCGACCTCTGCCACCGGTTTGGCACCGGTACGGGTACTGGCGAGCGACGGGCGCGGCACTTCGATTTTCGGCCGTTCGACCGGGCGCGGTGCACTCTGCACCGGGGCTTCGGCCTGAACAACCGGCACCGCCGCCACCTCTGGCTCAGGCTCGGGCATGTCCAGCAGCTCGGGCCGCGATGGGGCGGCGAAAGGCAATTCGGTGCGCGGCAG
This sequence comes from Pseudomonas sp. MWU16-30322, assembly GCF_020515535.1. Taxonomy (NCBI): domain Bacteria; kingdom Pseudomonadati; phylum Pseudomonadota; class Gammaproteobacteria; order Pseudomonadales; family Pseudomonadaceae; genus Pseudomonas; species Pseudomonas sp. MWU16-30322. The sequence continues at coordinate 8,960 of NZ_JAIWYL010000010.1, read as the reverse complement.
CCAGTTGACCACCTGCATGGCGTTCAAATAGGCGCGGCGGCGGGACTCGATAAGCAAAGGTCGGCCACTTGTGGATAACTGAAAGTGTGCTGATTCTACCGCCCTTCGCTCAAGATCGCCCGTTGTTGATCGATAGTCTTGATCCCGTCTTTAATCCGGGAAAAAGCGACAGCCCGTCCCGAGAGTGAATCGCATCCCTCCTGATGCAGTACAATCGCGGCTTTTAATCGCCAACCAGCCGGCCATTCCGATGATCGAACCCAAGCGCGTCTTGCGCGCCCTCGCTGAACACTGGGCACTTCTGGAGCCACTGTGCGAGCACTTCGACCAAGGCACCCTGAGCCTCAACGAACTGCGCACGCAACTGGCCGCCCAACAACTGGACAGCACGCCGCAGGACATCACCAGCCTGCTCGACGTGTGGATTCGCCTCGACATTCTGGTGCCCGTGGCGAAGAGCCCGAACCGTTTCGAGCTGAACGCGCAGATCCACGACTTCCTCGCCTACCTGCGCCGTGAGCACCGTCTGGGCCTGTGCCTGGAAATCGAAGCCTATCTGCGCCACCTCGAACGGCTGGCCGGCTACATTCAGGACGCGTTCGACGTTCGCGACGGCAACGATCTCGCCCGTCAGCTGCGTTTGCTCGACATGCGCGTGCGCGACGTGCTGAAGAAACTCGACAACGACGAACAGGCGCTGGTGGCCGTCGCCGAACGGGCCAAGACCAGCGACCGGCAGATTCCGCTGCGTCAGCGTTACGCTGAAGTCCTGGCGACCTGGGACGAATACGTCGAGCCGATGATCGATCTGGTGAACGCCGACGGCGCCTTCGAACAAGGTGTGCGCAAGGTTGAAACCGTGCTGTTGAAGATGCTCAGCGAACAGCAGCGCCTCGGCCATCTGGTCGACGACGACATGCTGCTGCGCACCCACGCGCGCATCCTCGAAATGCAGACCAGCGCCCAGTTGACCCTGCGTCACGCCCGTGAACTGCTGCTGCCGCTGCGTGAAGAAGCACGCCGCCACAACGCCGTGACCCGTGGTGCCGCGCTGGCGCTGGCGGCGATTCGCCGTAAAGGCATCGATGCCGTGCCGCAAGCGGCGATGCCGCTGTTCACCCGGCCGCAAAGCACCTTCCTCGGCAGCGCCAGTCAGGTCGAGGCTTACGTCTACGCTCTGGCGCGTTTCGAACCGAAACCGGCGCGTTTCCCGAAGGCGCACAAAACCCAGAAGTCCGGCGATGCCCCGCGTGCACCGCGCACCGTGCGCGAGATGGTCGAGCGTTGCGAAGAGTCCCTGCCAATGCCGGATCTGATGACCTGGCTGCTGGAGCAGGAACCGGACGGCGCTACCGACGAATTGCTCTACTGGTTCTCGCGTCTATCGCGGGAAAAACGCTTCAAGCGCGAGCGTCTGGAACGCCGCGAATACCACACTCACGAGCACCAGGTCAGCCTGCGCTCCTTCGCCCTGCTCTCGGCCCGCGACTCCGCCGCCGAGGATTCTGCGAGCATCCCCAATGCATCTTGATCTATCCGAACTGTCCCAACTGGCGCCGATCTTCCGCGAGCTGTTCAAGGGCTATCACGTCAGCCGCCGCGACCCGGAACTGTACGCGCAACTGTCGAACTTCCAGGATCAATACCGCACGCTGTTCAAGGCGCTGGGGTTCGAGCTGGTCTGCGACACCCGTGGTTTCTACTACTTCGTGCCGGACATGGCGGCGGCGGCGGTGAACAAGACGGCCCAGCGTCTGGCGCTGTTCACCTTCATCCTCGTTGAGCATCTGGCCGATCAGGGCCGCGACCCGATTGCCGTGCTCGACGGCGGCAGCCTCGGCCGCGAAGAGCTGCCATCGCTGCTGGAGAAATACCGCGACCTGTTCATCCAGGCCGAAGTGCAGACCGTTGAAGAGCTGGAAGAAAAAATCATGCGCCGCATGACCCAGCTCGGTTTCGCCGGTGAAGAAAACGGCGTGTACCGTTTCCTGCCGCCGATGCACCGCTTCCTCGATGTGTGCCTGTCGGTGCAGCAGGACCGCGATCTGGCGGCCAGCGTGCACAGCGTGCTGCCGCTGCCGGCACCGGTGCTGATCGACGAAGCCGCCGAAGCCAAATTCCTCGAAACCGACGATCCGCTTGATCTCAGCGAATTTGAGGAAGAGAGCGAAGAAGAGAGCGAAGAAGACGCACTGGCTAGAGCCATTGCCGAAGAACAGGAGTCCGACGCATGAGCCAGGAACGCTACGGCATCCGCCGCTTTGCCCTTTTGAACACCGCCGGTTACAGCCTCGGCCTGTTCCCGCTGGAAGAACCGTTGTCGGTCTACGGCGCGAACAACCTCGGGAAATCGGCGTCGATCAACGCCTTGCAGTTCCCGATTCTCGCGCGCATGTCGGACATGAGTTTCGGCAAGTACAGCCTAGAACAATCGCGGCGTTTCTACTTCGCCTCCGACACCAGTTACATCCTCGTCGAAGTCAATCTGCCCCACGGTCCACACGTGATCGGCGTGGTCGGTCGTGGCCCGGGTGGTGGTTTCGGTCACCAGTTCTTCGCTTACGCCGGCAAGCTCGACCTGGCGCATTACCAGAAGAACGACACCTGCCTGCGGCAGAAAGAGCTGTTCAGCAACCTTGAGAAGGAAGGCCTGAAAGCCTACGAACTCAAGCCGGACGAATTGCGTCGCTTGCTGGTCGGCGGGCACACGTCGATCCCGCTCGACCTGACCCTGATCCCGCTGCGCTCCACCAGCGAGCAGAGCCTGAAGACCTTCCGCGCGCTGTTCATCAACCTGCTGCACATGCGCGAAATCACCGCGGCCAAGTTGAAGCAACTGTTCCTCGATGCCTTCGAGCACAGCCTGCGTTCCGGCAGCGTCGACTACATCGCCGCGTGCGAAGAAGCCTTCCGCGATGTACGCCGGATGGAGCAGGACTACAACTCGCTGGTCGCCGCCGGGCCGCTGGTCGAAGCCTTGGCCAACGGCGTGAAGCAGCGCGATGTGCTGCGCGGCAAACTGCATCGCCTGTCGCCGCTGCTCGATTCGTTGCTCGGCACCTGGTCGGACTACGCCACGGCGCGCAAGGAAGAGCTGACGATCCAGGCCGAACACTACCGTCGCGAGCAGGACGATCTGCAAAACGATCAGCGCGGTGGCACCCAGGAACTGATGCGTCTGGAGCGGGAAATCTCCGGCATCCAGCGCTGGCTCGGTGAGTTGTCGGTGCTGAAGAACCGCTTCGCGCTGGTCGATGACGTCAAGGTGCTGGAGCAGCAACTGCTCGCCGCCAAGGACGCGCACGACGAACTGGCCGGTGCGCTGGCACAGTCCCGGCAGTTCAGCGCCGAGGATCTGGAAGAACGTCTGCGCGATCTGGAAAAACGCCTGAAGTCGGTGAAGCAGCAACTCGATCACGCCGATAACAACAGCTACGCCCGCCTGCGTGAGGAGTTCTCGCAGCAGGACGTCGAGCGTCTGATGCGTCTGTTCAACAGCGCGCTGTTCAGCCTGCCGCTGGGCGAACACGGCATCACTCTCGACGAGGATGGCGAGTGGGTCAAATCGGTCGAGCTGATCCTCGATGGCTTCAAGGGCGAGCGCTTCGAAGTGCCGGGCCTGTCGATCGACATCTCGCATATCGAGCCGCCGGCTCTGCAAGCGCTGGCCGACCGCGCCGCGCTGCGTGACCAGAAAGAACGTCTGGAAAAAGAGCTCAAGCAACTCAAGACCCAGCAAGCCGTGGCCGCCGACCGCGCCGCGAGCAAGACCCAGACCGAAGCGCTGTACCAGCAAGTGCTGGATGCGCAGAAAGCCCTGGAAGATTTCCGTCGCACCCAGACCCTGAGCGCCGAAGAAGGCGACAAGCTCGAGCAACTGGCGCAGATGGAAGCCGCGCAAGACGAACTCAAGCGTTCCAGCGATGCGTTCACCGAGCGCGTCCAGCAACTGTCGGCCAAGCTGCAACTGGTCGGTCGGCAGATCGCGGATATGGAAGCCAAGCAGCGCACCCTCGACGACGCCCTGCGCCGTCGTCAGTTGCTGCCGGCGGACCTGCCGTTCGGTACGCCGTTCATGGATCCGGTCGACGATTCGATGGACAACCTGCTGCCGCTGCTCAACGACTATCAGGACAGCTGGCAAGGCTTGCTGCGCGCTGACGGGCAGATCGAAGCGCTGTACGCGCAAGTGCGCCTCAAAGGCGTGGCCAAGTTCGACAGCGAAGACGACATGGAGCGCCGTCTGTCGTTGCTGATCAACGCTTACGCGCACCGTACCGACGAAGCCCTGACGTTGGGCAAGGCGCGGCGTGCGGCGGTCACCGACATCGCCCGAACCCTGCGCAACATCCGCAGCGACTACGACAGCCTCGAGCATCAACTGGCGCTGTTCAACCGCGAGATCAACAAGCGTCAGGTCTCCAACCTGCAGAGCTTCCGCATCGTCCTGGCGCCGAACAAGGAAGCGCTCAAGCACATCGACCAGATCATCCACAGCGCCGGTCAATACGAAGAAGGCGAAACCCTGTCGGTGTTCGACCTGAGCCAGAGCGCCGAACAGGACAACAAGAACGAAGAGGCCAAGGAATACCTGGCGCGGCTGGTGGCGGCGAACCACAACCAGCTCGGCCTCAAGGACTTGTTCGAACTGGCGTTCGAGATCACCAAGGTCAACGGCCAGCCAGTGATCCACACCGACATCGACGGCGCGGCGTCCAACGGCACCACCATGACCATCAAGGCGCTGACCAACATGTACTTGTTGCTGCATTTGATGGATCGCGATCTGGCCGGCCGCGTACGCCTGCCGTACTACCTCGATGAGGCGGCGGACATCGACGAGAAGAACCAGGCAGCGCTGCTGGAAACCAGCCTGCAATTGGGCTTCGTGCCGATTCTGGCGAGTGTGAAGCCGCAGGTCTGCGCCAGTGTCGCCATCGACCTGGAAGGCGGCAGCGGCCCGGCGGGGATCTACATCGACGAGGCGGACTGGAAGTACATCCGCCGCCATGACGTGGTGAAAGCCACCGTCAATGTGCAAGCCGATGAGCCGGAACTGGATGAAGTTTGACCGGCTTTAGCTGAAAACCAAAAAGGGCCGCGATCTGTTGGGATCGCGGCCCTTTTTTATGGCTTTGGATTTGTGCGGACTTTTAGTGCCCTATCGCGAGCAGGCTCACTCCGACCATTTGGAACGCGTTCCCCTGTAGGAGTGAGCCTGCTCGCGATGGCGCCACTACAGACACTACAGAATTACTTACCGAGCGAAATCTTCGGCGCCCAGGTCAGCCACTCATCCTCGAACTTGTCGAACAGCGGGAACGTCTGCTCAGGCCGTGCCGGGTTGCCCATGCGCTCACCGTCAGGCGTAGCGAAGGCGATGCCACCCTGAATCGCCGTCTCCAGCGACTCCGTGCGCACCGTCAGGCCATTGAACAGGCCGATGTCGAAACCGACGCCGCTGGTGTTCCAGAAGCGGCTGCCGCTACGCACCAACGGCGCGTATTTCGGTTCGATCAAAATGTGCACCAACACCCGGTCAGCCGTCTGCCCCAGTTCATAACCGGTGACCTTGCCCACGGTGATTTCGCGGTAGGTCACGGGCACACCCGGTTTCAGCGAGCCACGGCGCGCGGCGCTCAAGACCAGACTCAAGCCGGCTTCTTGCTTGCTCACTTCCGGCGGATTGGCCAGTGCGACGAAGTTCTTCTGCGGTCCAAGATTTTTCGCCGCCGGCTGCACTTCCACATACTGCCCGGTGACCAGGGTTTCCAGGTTGGAAGTCTTCATCAGACCCAACTCAGGCTTGACCACCCAGAACTGACTACCGACCCGCGCAATGCGCTCCGGCACTTCGGTGATGCGCGCAGTGAGCAGCACCGATTGCAAGTCATCAGCCAGATCAACGCTTTCGATCTTGCCGACGTCCAGCCCCTTGAATCGAACCGGGGTACCGCTGCGCAGGCCATCGGCGCGATCAACCTTGATCGTCACTAATGTGCCTTTCTGGTTCGCCTCATCGTGGTTGGCGAAAAGACGGAAGCGCGGAATACGCTTTTGCAGCGGCGCCTTGGCTTGCGGTGTTTCAAAGGCAATGCCGCCGGCCATCAACGTCTGCAACGACTCGCTCTTCACTTGAATCCCGCCCGTCAGACCACCGGTGAGGGTGATGCCGCTGACATTCCAGAAGCGTGTCGACGCGTTGACCAGGTTTTCGTATTCCTTCTCGATATGCACGCCGATGACGATTTGTTTTTTGGTCTTGGAGAACTGATAGCTCTGTACCGAACCGACCTTGACCTGTTTGTACAGAATCGGACTGCCGACTTCGATCGAACCCAGAACATCGGTGAACAGCACCAGGTGCAGCCCAGGTGAACGCAGATCCAGCGGTGGCGCTTTTGGCCGTGCCTCGAATTCGCGTTTCGGCGCGGCACCTTTGTCGCCCGGACGCACGGCGATGTAGTTACCTTTGACCAGCGCTTCGAGCCCGGTGATACCGGCCAGGGAAATCGACGGTTTGACCACCCAGAACTGCGTGCCCTCGACCAGATAGTCTTCCGCCAGAGGATCGAGCGTCAGCTCGGCCGTGGCGCTGTTCAGATCCGGATCGATTTTCAACGCTTTCATGTTGCCAACCTGAATGCCCTTGTACATCACCGGCGTACGGCCGGCCTGCAGACCTTCGAAGTCACTGAGTTTGACCTTGACCCGAATGCCGGCAGCGGCGGCGTCGAAGTCTTCATAGAGACGGAACGGCAGGCTTGGATCGGTGGGCGGACTGTCCTTGCGATTCTCTGGTGTGGCGAAGGCGATGCCGCCGGCGACGATGCTCGCCAGAGACTCGCTGCGTACTTTCACCCCGGACAGGTTGGCGTCGATGCTGATGCCGCTGGCATTCCAGAAACGCGTGTGTTTGCGCACCAGTTTGGCGTAGGTCGGCTCGATGAACACTTTGAGCTCAACGGTACTCTGGTCTTCAGACAGCACGTAGCTTTTGATCTGACCGACTTTGATCTGCTTGTAGAACACCGGGCTGCCACGGTTCAGCGAACCGAGGCGATCGGCCTTGATGGTCAGGTGCAGACCCGGCTTGGAGTCCGACAGCGGCGGCTCTTCGGCCAGCGCCTTGAACTTGCGGGTGGGCTCGCCTTCGCCGGGGCTGATAGCCACGTAGTTACCCGAAACCAGGGTTTCCAGACCGGTGATACCGGCCAGCGTCACGCTCGGTTTCACCAACCAGAAGCGAGTGCTGGTCTTGAGGTATTGCTCGACGTCCTTGTTCATCTCGACGGTGGCAATCACCCCTTTGGAGTTGCCCTCGTCATCAAGCTTGAGCGTCTTCACCTTACCCACCGGCATGCCCTTGTAGACCACTTCGGTCTTGTTGGCCTGGATGCCTTCACCGCTTTCGAAACGCACCTGAATCTCGATGCCGGTTTCGTTGTAGGCACGCCAGCCGAGCCAGCCGCCAATGATCAGGGCAATCAGAGGCAGTACCCAAATGGCAGACCAGTTGGAGGCCGGTCGGGTTTTCGCTACAGGCAAATCAGTCATGGTCGTCGTCCGACTCCGTGTTATCCCAAATCAGTCGGGGATCGAAAGTTACTGCGGCAAGTATCGTCAGAATCACCACACTGGCGAAAGCGATGGCGCCAAGATTGGCTTCGACACTGGCAAGCCGGCCGAAATTGACGACCGCCACCAGAATGGCGATCACAAAGATATCGAGCATCGACCAGCGACCGATGAACTCGATAAAGCGGTACATCCAGATTCGCTGCCGCGCCGACAACGGCTGACGTCGCTGCACCGAAAACAGCAGCAGCGCGATGCCCACGAGTTTGAAGGTCGGCACCAGAATACTGGCGATGAACACCACGGCGGCAATCGGGATCATGCCGTGTTGTACCAACTGGATCACGCCGGACATGATGGTGCTCGGATCGCCCTGACCCAACGAGCTGACCGTCATGATCGGCAACACATTGGCCGGGATATAGATAATCGCAGCCGTGATCAGCAGGGCCCAGGTGCGGGCCAGACTGTTCGGGCGACGAGCGTGAACCAGCGCACCGCAGCGGGTGCAGGTCTGCTCGTCAGTGTCCGCATCCTGTTTGTTCAATTCATGGCATTCGGTACAGATCAGAATGCCCGCATCAATCGCCCGCATGGGCATCCTCTCCTGATAACGCCTGCCAGATCTGGTGCGGTGACATCACCACTTCCAGCCAGACCTGAACCAACAACAAACCGATGAAACACGCCAGACCGAGGCCGACGGTGATGGCCGCCATGTCCGCCAGTTTGACGATCGCCACGAGGACGCCCATGAGGTAGACCTCGAGCATTCCCCAGTCTTTGAGGTGGTGATAAATGCGGTAGAGCAGCAAGCCGTAACTACGGCCGATATCAAAACGGATCGACAGCAATACCATGAGCTGACACAACAGCTTGAGCAGTGGAATCGCCATGCTGCAGAGGAACACAACCACCGAAACGCCGCGCATGTCGGTATTGAACAACCCGACAACACCAGTCCAGACCGTGTCCTGCGAAGACTGCCCGAGTACATTGAGCTTCATGATCGGTAAAAAGTTCGCCGGCACGTAGAGCAACAGTGCGGCAATGACCAGGGCCAGGCTGCGTTGCACAACATTGTGACGATGGGCATACAACTCGTAACCGCAGCGCGGGCAGAGCGCTTTCTCGCCATGAGCAAGCTTGGGCTTGCGCATCAGGAGGTCGCACTCATGACAGGCCACCAAGTCTTCCAGCGGTAAATCTGACAGCCCTGGGGCGTCAACCGGATCTGACATAAAGGCTCTGGCTCCGAAAAAGATGGGGGCTATTCTAGTGTTCTGATTCGAAAATAACTGTGCAAAATTGTTCGCTGGCTAAGCAAAAATACTTTCCTGCGGGCAAAACAAAACCCCAACTGCTTTCGCAATTGGGGTTTC